>JABGQV010000149.1 GCA_018648655.1 Anaerolineae bacterium
CAAATTTTTGGGATTCTATCTTAACCTGTGGTCTAGTTTTCGGGGTTCATTATACATTGCTAGTAAATCAACTGGAAAGTATAGAGGATGGTATTGAATTTATTGGCAGTGCTATAAACACTCGTTTACACGCAAGTCGTTACTTATTTGAAGCTAAACAATTCAACCAACTTAATGTTGCCCCTTTTTCAAGATTGCACTTATTCTATGAAGCGTTTGTAAATCTATTTGAAAGATTAATAACAAATTTTAATGACAAAGTTGTTGATGATGGTCCAACTTTCCAATTTAAGTTTTTAATTGATGTTGCGATTCATTCCTCGGTAGACGCAAAACTATTTGTGCCAAACATAGGCTGCAAGTCTGATTTATCTAGAAAGCTTATAGGTATCACAATTAATGAACATTCATTTTTTCAGACAAAAAACACGTTAATATTCTTACTTCATGAAATAGGACATTACACACGTCCATTTGACAGAGAAAAAAGAAATCAGGTATTTCTAGCGACATTAAACAATTGGATAGAAAATTTAGTTTTTCATGAACTAACAGAATCCCTTGGACATGAACCATTATTTAGCGAAAAAGAGGAAAAAGTAAAGTCACATTTTGAAACGGAAGTGATTTTGCAGATTACCCCTATTATTAGGGTAATCTTGGAGAGTTACTTTGCTGAATTCACAAAATTAACGAGTTTCACTGAAAAATTTGGCAACAGAAATCCATATCTTGGAAGAATAAATGACTTCAATTCAATTTTAAATGCTTTTATTAAAAGCTTATCGGTTGACTTGAGTACCGTTTTACTAACAACAAGTAAAGAAACGCTTCAAGAACGATTGAAACGGTCTAAGATAAACTCTCTGAAAGGGTTATCTCTCTCTCAAGAAGACGAAGCTGGATCCTATTTTGATGGGCTATGCGATCTAGCTACAACTTTATTTGAAGAAAACAGAGTGTTTGGCTACAAACTAGGAAAGGGAAATTCTAATTCCAACAGAGCCTTTGATTTATATTTGCAGTGGCTATCTATACTGGGATTAAACGAAGCCAGTGAAAAAAATTTTGAGTTGTTTATTGAAAACCTACTCCAAATGCTAAAAAAAGCGCTTGAGATAACAGAGATTGAAGGTGTATTGGAAACATTGCGGAGGAATTTAAATGAAGCACTCGCTGATGTGTTTATTATAAGAACATTAGATATTCAAAGCTTTGAAAATTATCAAAAAATAATAGCCCCTATTCTCGAAAGAGAATCTTATGGGAAATTAGGTCAACTAAAATTTTTTGGGTCACGCTTTTCTATAATTATGGAATATTTTCGTTTGATAAATCCTGATATTACACTAAACTATCCTACATCCGACACTCCTCAAACCGATTTCGGGATATTATACCAATCCTCTACATACGAACTATCATCCGCGGATAAAGTGACCTTGGCCAATGATTTACGGGAGCTTTGGTTTGAGCCAATCGCAGAATACTTGTCCTCAGAGGCTTCTGTATTTCCAGAAACAACTTTTTATGATATTAAGGACGGGGATTCTCTTTCGGAAGAGGGTAAACAGATATTATTTCTTAGAAATTATTTCAAAGAGGGAGGGGCAACACCCTCTTTTCAAGATGATTTTTCAAAAGAGATGCAAATAATCGACTTTTTCTCAAAAACCTAACATAATCATCAGGTTTGAATAATGACTTATCAGCGAATAATTGTAACAAGTATATCGGAATACATCTCTAGAGTTATTGAATTCTCAGATGAATCAGAAGTATGGTATCGAGGTCACACTTCTCATGCATATTTTCTAGAACCTTCTGCTTACCGCTATAAACGTTTTCGAAAGAACAGCAGAAATATTGAGGAAAGGTCAATCCAAGCTGCTCAATCAGACATGTTGCACATAGATGAAACGCAAAGATTGAGTATTGATCTTGATTGGTTATGCTACCTACAACATACGGGAACCCCAACGCGTTTATTGGATTGGAGTTCTGAATTTCATATTGCATTATATTTTGCATTCGAAGATTATTTGAAAGACAGGGCAAAATCAGGAAGTTTTCCTTGTATTTGGGCAATAAAACCAAAAGCTTTTAAAAAGGGTCTAATTGAATATATTAAAACAAAAAAAGAGGGGGATAAATTCCCGTTTAATCTAAAAAAAACAGAACAACGTGAACAAGCTATTAAATTACTACAAGATGAAGACTTAAAAGGGACAAGATTTATTGATAACCATGAAAATCAAAAAAAGAAATTTCAGCTAACCTAAACGATATTTATATTCCATTTATATCCCCTTATGTCAACGAAAGGGCAAAAATGCAGGGAGGATGTTTTATTAGATTTCCGCTACTAAATGGCGAAGAAAGAGAAAATGTAGAAGATGAAGATAATAAAACAGTATTTGCAGACCATAGGCTCGAAACCCTTATTTCAGATTCGCCACACTTTACTAATTGCTTGGCAAAATACGTGTTTATCAAGCCTCGCAAAAATAGTAAGGAATTATTAACTTTAAACTTGGATACTAGTCGAATTTATCCTGAAGTAGAAAATATTGCTTTACGAATAAAACAGCGTCTTTTCGAAGAATAATATACACTCGAAATAATGTTTTTGTAGAAACAAGTATAAGTTTCTCTTACAATAAATAAATCGGATGGCAATTAACATTACCATCCGATTTATTTATTACGATAGTCTACAACTTCGCAAACCTCGTCACGACCTTCGCCATGCTCGGGAGCGTTGCCTTATTCCCCACCTTCATCTCAGCAGGAGCAACACCAGCTTTCTTCGGCGCACTCTGATAGATGAAAATCGGCGTATCTTTCTTTGCAAATTTGAGCGGGAGATAGGCTTGCCCCGTCAGCGTGCCATTCATATCTGCGGCGCAGGAGGTGACCCAGCCGATGACTTTGCCACGTTTATCCATGACGGGATCGCCGTTATGCGCCATGCGCACGCCCTTCTCGGTGAAGGTGAATCTTGCCACAACGCCTTTGCGTTTCTTCTCATTGGCGATATAAGCATCCCGCCCGATGAAATAAGGTTTATAGGTCTTCACATAGGAGCCAAATCCGCCTTCGGCTACGCCGAGATCGGCTTGCCCCAACTGCCCGGAGCCGAGTCCCATTTCGTGGCCGTAAAGGGGTAAGCCAAACTCGGTGCGGAGACTATCTCGTGCGCCCAAGCCAATCGGTTTTACGCCGAATTGCTCGCCCGCTTTCAAGACTGCCATCCAAAATTCGGCGGCGCGTTCGGGATGCACGAAGAGTTCAAATGCCATCTTTTCGCCGGTATAGCCGGTGCGGGAGACGATCAGGTCGAAGCCGCCTACAGTCGCATCGCAGAGTTTGGTGCGGGTGAGTTTCATAATGGCAGCACGATCTTCATCGCTCACGCCCATTGTCAATAGGATGTCTCGGGAACGCGGTCCTTGGAGCGCAATATCCACTCGTTGGGCAGCACCCAAGTTGGGGTCACGTAGGTTCCGGATTTCCGCATCATATCCATAAGTTCTCGCCCACGGATATTTATTATCTATCTTAACTTTTCCATCCCGCACCGATTCCAACCACGTTCGGTCTTTATCGTCATTGGAGGCATTCACCACAACGAGAAAATCGTCCAGTCCGCGTCTGTAAATCAGCGTATCGTCGATCACTTCGGCATCGGGGGTCAAAAATTGGGTGTAAAGCGAGTTGCCGAGACCCAGCCCGCCGATATCGTTGCCGCAAACGGTGTCTAAAAAGCTCGCCGCATCATCGCCGCGCACATCGTAAACGCCCATGTGTGCCACATCGAAAAGTCCGGCGGCGTTGCGGGTGGCGAGATGCTCATCCATCACGCCGCTATACCAAACGGGCATTTCCCAGCCCGCAAAGGGGATCAATTTGCCGCCCAATTCCTTATGCACATCGTAAAGCGCGGTGCGTTGCAGGGGCGAGCCGTCGGATTCTAGCCATTCAAATTCAAGCAGCGCAGCGCGCTCTTTCACTTCGAGCTGACCGATGCCCACATAAAAGGCTTTATCGTTTTCTTTTTCTTCTTTGCTTTCGCGCGGCGTGGGGGCTTCATCGGATTCTTTGACGACGAAGGGTCCCGGCACACGGCTAGCGGCGGAATTATCACTTTTTTCTATATTTAGGGAGACGTAACCATCGGATAAGTCCCGTAGCCAGGTGGCGGTTAAAACAGCATCTTCTTCGCTGACACTGAGTCTGTACGCTTCGCTCGTGATTTTAGCTAGGGTGCCTTTAACAATCTTCTCTGGGGTGTGGACGCAGGTTGCCGCGCTCTCTCCATCCTTAAGTGCAGAAAGATCGGCACTCAGCGCATAATCCAGCGTCTGACGAATTTGTTTGCCCATCAAATCGTAGGCAACCCAACCATCTTTGGCGTTAACTTTATCGTCAATATAATAGAAGTGGGGGTATCCGCTATCAACGGGTTCAAAATCCATCCCAGCAGAAAGTGCCAACTCACGGATGCGAAGTTTCGCATCGTTCAACAGTGCAAAGTCGATATTTGCACGGCGTTGGCGTTTGCGTTTCTTGGGTACATCCATGAAATAAGGTTGGCAGCCGAGCAAAACATCGGAAATCACATCGGCGAGTTCACGGGATTTCACTTCATCGAATCCACGTTGCGTAATCCAGGGGGTGCCAAGTCGAATTCCCGAAGGAGCCAGAGCCGATCTGTCACCCGGAATGGTATTTCTATTGACGACCAATCCCGCAATATCGAGAATACGGGATGCCATATCGCCGCTCAAAGTTGCGCCATCCGCGCCTTTGATACTGCGGCAGTCGATATTAATCAGATGTGTATCTGTGCCGCCAAAAGGCACTTTCAATCCACGTTTCTGGAATTGATCGACCATCGCAATGGCGTTATCAATGGTCTGTTGTTGAAGGTTTTTATAATCTTCGGTCTTTGCGAGTTTGAAAGCGAGAGCCAAACCAACAAAAGTATTAATGTGAGGTCCGCCCTGCTCGCCGGGGAAAACGGCTCGGTCAATTTTGCGGGAAATCAGACGTTTTGTCGTCATCAGCACTGCGCCACGAGGTCCGTGCAAAGATTTATGCGTCGTAGACATAATCACATCCGCGATGCCCATTGGGGAGGGCACAACGCCCGCAGCCGTGAGACCGCCGATGTGGGAAATATCGGTCAAGAGATACGCACCAACTTCGTCAGCAATCTCACGGAATTTCTTCCAATCAGGAACCCATGAATAAGAGGAGAATCCCGCAATAATCATTTTTGGCTTGTGTTCAAGAGCTGATGCACGAATTGCATCGTAGTCAAGTTGCTCGGTTTCAGCATCAATCCCGTAACTGATGATATTGTAGTTTTTCCCAGAACGATTGACATGCGATCCATGTGAAAGATGCCCGCCGTGCAATAAATCCATGCCCATAACCGTATCGCCAGGTTGGACTAAAGCATGATAAACCGCGTTGTTGGCGGGTCCGCCAGAGAGAGCTTGGATATTGACATAAATCTCATCCGCAGTCACGCCGTTTGCGGCGAAGGCTTCTGCAGCACGTCGACGAGCGAGGGATTCGATGGTGTCGGCATATTCCACGCCTTTATAATAGCGTGGGTCAGAATAACGGCGATAATGATTCAAGCGCACATCGTGGTCGAGAATCTCATCTTCGGACATCCAGCGGCTATCTTCATCGGGGTAGCCTTCAGCGTAGATATTCTGGAAAGCCGAAGCCAATCCCTCTCGCACAGCGAGGGGAGCCTGCGATTCAGAAGCAATCATTATCAACTTGCGGACTTGTCGTTCCGCTTCAATTTGGGTTAATTCATATACTTTGGGGTCTAGTTCTTCAAGGGTGCCGCGGACGAGGAAATCTTTCATTGGGAGTCTCCAGTTGGGTAGTTAAGGAGTGATGAGTGATGTGTAATAAGTGATTTTTTATTTTCACTCGTCACGCTTCACACTCACATAAATTTGTCAGACAACTACTAGATTGTAGAACGGGAGGGGGCGGGGGTCAAGTGTGAAAAGGCATGTAAAGCAAAAGAGATTGGCTTAGCCAACCTCTTTTGCTTTGTTTATCTCATAAGAGAAAGGTTGTTCAGTTTTGAATTTCAGGATGAAGTACTATTCATCTCAACCTAAGAATATTTTTTGAGTACTATTTGTGTTCGTGATTATCGCTAGACTTGCTACATTGAGGATCGGCCATGTCTGTATAGCCATCACTGTACGTCCTCAAAGCTTTCGGACACAATCTAATGGAGACTTTCTGCCTCACTG
>JABGQV010000180.1 GCA_018648655.1 Anaerolineae bacterium
GTATCAAGACCAAGACAAGGGCGAGGCATTTTATCGTATTTAAAGCTTGAAATCTCATCTGGAACAGACAAAATATTATGCATAACAAGCTATTTATATGAGGCGAAAACAGGTACAATAGGAATATGAATATTCCCTATGGTCCTCTCCTCGTTGTCGAAGACGTGCCAAATATCCTTGAGTTACTCACGGTCACTTTGCGCTTTAAGGGCTATCCCGTTATTACTGCAAAAAATGGCAAAGAGGCTCTTGAAATGATTACCAAAGAACGCCCAGCGTTAATCATTACTGATATTTTGATGCCTATAATGGATGGCTACGCTTTTGTTCAAACATTACGCACAGACATAAAAACACATGATATTCCTGTTATTTTTCTCTCAGCGACCTATGTCACACCAGAAGATAAAACTTTCGCGCTCAGCTTAGGTGCCTCGCGATTTATAGAAAAACCCATAGACACCGAAGATTTCCTTCTTACCATTGCAGAGCTTCTCACTCAGGGGCCAGCCACGCTTCCACAGCCTCTTGAAGATGAAGAATTTTATACAGGATATAGAGAGCGCCTAAAAAATAAATTAAGTCATAAAAATGTCCAAATCACACGCACAGAGCGCTTGCATAAGAAGTTGCCTAAAAATCAGGTCCCTGCATTTAGGCAACTTCTTATGCAAGCCATGAACGATAAAGAGCAAATCCGCGCTGAGCTGGATGAAATACAAAAAATACTAAAACTTCAATGAAGTCCCCAACCTTAATAGATATTAAAACTCTAGCACTCGATGCTGGTAAAATTTTGCGCGCAGGGTATGAGAAAACACATCAGGTGGAATACAAAAGCCTCATAGACCCCGTTACTGAGATTGATTACCAAGCCGAAGATTTTTTACTCAAAGCTATTTTAGGAAAATTCCCCACTCATCATATTCTTACCGAAGAAAGTGGCATTATAGACGGAGATCACGACCATATTTGGTATATTGATCCTTTAGATGGCACTGTTAATTATGCCCATGGAGTCCCTGTTTTTTGTGTTTCTATCGCCTATGCTTATAAAAATGACCTGAAGTTTGGCGCTGTTTACGACCCAATGCGCGATGAATTATTTTCTGCTGTGCGAGGGCAGGGGGCAACGATGAACGGGAAAACAATCTCAGCATCTAATGAGACAGAATTAGAGCGCAGCCTACTTACCACTGGTTTTCCATACGATATGTGGGAAACAGTCAATGACAATCTCAATGATTATGGCAAATTTGCCAAATTGACACAAGGTGTTCGCAGGCTAGGCTCTGCCGCACTTGATTTATGCTATGTTGCCGCAGGCCGCCTTGAAGGGTATTGGGAACACTTTGTCCAACCTTGGGATGTAGCCGCTGGAGGCTTAATTGCAGAAGAATCTGGCGCAAAAGTAAGAAAAATAAATGGTGGAAAAAACTATCTTACGCCTCCTATATCCATCCTTGCAGCTCCACCAGCTTTATATAAAAAGATGGACAAGGTCTTAAAAGATAACTAATCTTTATTCCGCTTTTCTCCCATAAATAAGTCAAAATTATTGCACAAAAAACCTAATTCGCCATCCCAAGCTTCGTGAATTCTTGTACAATGCGGAGTTTTATGGTAAATTTACTCTATCGATAAATTCCCCTTTTATAAAACCAGAGGCTCATTATGACCAAAAAGAAAATCCCTGATATTATTATCGGTAGACTCCCGCTCTATCTTCGTGCATTAGAACGTATGGCTACAGAAGACACAATTGTTACTTCATCTAAAGAGCTTGGAGAATGGGTTGGCATCTCTGCGGCGCAAATCCGTAAAGATATTTCACAATTTGGTGAATTTGGGAAACAAGGCACTGGCTATAATATTGAATTTCTAAGCAAAAAGCTACGCGAAATCATGAATATAGATCGCGTTTGGGATGTTGCTATCATCGGCGCCGGAGATATTGGCAAGGGCTTAGCTCGTTATCAAGGCTTTTTAGACCGCGGTTTTCGAGTAAGACTCGCTTTTGACAATAGTCCAGATAAAATTGGCACAAAAATTGGTGATGTGGTTGTAGAAGATATTGCCAATATGGTCAAATCCATCAATGAAGCCAAAGTCAAAGTAGCCATAATTGCAGTCCCCGCTGAAAATGCGCAGAGCGTTGCAGATGAACTCGCAAAAACAGGCGTCAAAGCCATACTAAATTATGCTACTATTTGTATCGGTGTTCCTGAAGGCGTAAAAGTACAGTATATCGACCCTGCCACACATTTGCAGTGGATGACCTATTATTTATAAAAATAAAAATCCAATCAATTAAAATCAAAAAGGTCCCATCTAATATAGATAGGACCTTTTTGATTTTAAGATTAAATGCTCTGCATCGTACGTGCTTAGGCTTGAGAGCTCTTTCTTCTAGCCTCTTTAAACTTTTGGCAAATTACGTTCCAAAACAGGATAAAGCTCTAAGCCGCGCACAGTACCTTCTACAACGCATGTAAGTGGATTATCTACCAAATATGCAGGAATACCAAGAGATTTTGTGAGCAGTTTATCTATACCGCGTAATAATGCGCCACCGCCACAAAGAGCTACGCCACGATCAATAATATCGGAGACCAATTCAGGGGGCGTTTTCTCTAATACTCTGCGCCCGGTTTCTACAACATTTTTGAGCGGATCTTGAAGGGCCTCTACGATTTCACCAGTTGTAATGGTAACAGGACGCGGCAAACCTGTAACCTGATCCTGACCCTGAACTTCCATACTCTGTTCTTGATCTTGGGGAACTGCTGCACCAATCTTGATTTTAAGTTGCTCAGCCGTTCTCTGCCCAATCGTTACGCCATATTTACGGCGTACATAAAGAGCAATCGCTTCATCAAAATCTATACCACCAGCACGGAGGGTTTCGGCCGCAACAATACCATACATTGCCATGACGGAGGCTTCTGTCGCACCGCCACCAAGAGAGATGACCATATTCCCAGATGGAGCGTGGATGGGCAAATCAATACCCAATGCTGCCGCCAAAGTTTGCTGAATCAAATAAGCTTCTCGGCTACCAGCTTCACGGGCAGCTTCGTAGACAGCCCGCCGCTCTACACTCGTCACCCCATAAGGAACGGAGAGCATAACACGTGGGCGAAAGATACGCATTGATCCGCTAACTTGTTGGAGAAGGTAAGAAAGGAGAGCTTCGGTAATAACATAATCTGCAATAACCCCATTTTTTAGCGGACGGGCGACTTCGATATTTTCAGGAACACGTCCATACATATCGAGTGCTTCTTGCCCAACTGCAACCATCTTCTCTGCCATTTTTTCGTCATCTACTTCTATAGCAACAATAGTCGGCTCATTAACCAATACCTGCGTATTATCCGCGAGCCGAGTATTCATAGTGCCGAGATCAACGCCTAAATCTTTAGAGAAAAGTGCCATTTTTCACCTACCAATTAAACACAAAGGACACAAAGAAACACGAAGAAAAATCTTTTTCTTAGAGTAGCTTTGTGACCTCCATATTTACTTTTTTATTCTTCTGTTAGATGCGCCTGTGTCTTTGGCTTGCCTCTGCGATAGCGTTTGACAGCATCTAAGCGTAAATTCGAACGGCGCAAGGCGGCAGACATCGCTAAATAGCGATCGGTATCTGGCGGAGGTCCTTGCTCCATATATTCTTTGGCACGCTCTTGAGCAGCTTCAGCGCGTGCTATATCAATATCTTCGACATCTTCAGCACGATCGGCTAGAACGGTGACAATATCTGGTTGTATTTCGGCAACACCACCCGCAACAGAGAAGTTTTCTTCTTTGTCACCGAAGCGTACTTGTACAACGCCAAAGTTCAGCGTAGTTAGCAAGGGGGCGTGATTAGGGAGGATACCCATAATCCCGCCTGTGCCAGGGAGGACGACGATATCCACGTCGCCTTCGTATATTTTTTTATCTTGTGAGACTATTTCACAGCGAATTGGCATTTTTCTTTCCTTGGCGTGAAAGGCTGAACGAATTAACCGCTTCAGCGGTTACTACGAGGGGATCCTACTAAACGAAAACAAGCCTAAATCACGCGTGTTCCGGTACTTCATCCCAGAGAAAATCTCTTAGGCTACTTTTTCTGCCATCTTTTTGGCTTTTTCTACAACATCTTCGATTGTGCCTGCCATTAAGAAAGCTTGCTCAGGAAGATCATCGTGTTTGCCATCGAGAATTTCACGGAAGGAGCGGATGGTGTCCTTGAGAGGAACATAAACACCTGGGAACCCCGTGAACTGCTCGGCAGTAACGAATGGTTGCGAGAAGAAACGTTCGATCTTACGAGCGCGAGCAACAAGAAGTTTATCGTCTTCGCTGAGTTCGTCTACACCGAGAATGGCGATAATATCTTGCAAATCTTTATAGCGTTGAAGAACCTGCTGAACTTCACGGGTAGTGCGATAATGCTCATCGCCAACGATATTGGGGTCGAGAATTCGACTGGTGGAAGTAAGGGGGTCTACAGCAGGGTAAATACCTTTTTCTGCAATCGAACGCTCAAGTGCGATGGTAGCATCAAGATGGGTGAAGGTTGCAACAGGAGCGGGATCGGAGTAATCATCTGCGGGAACGTAAACGGCTTGCATAGAGGTAATTGAGCCTGTGCGAGTGGAGGTAATGCGCTCTTGCATTGCGCCCATTTCGGAGGCAAGGGTCGGTTGGTAACCTACTGCAGAGGGCATACGTCCGAGAAGTGCAGAGACTTCTGCGCCAGAGAGAGTCAGGCGGAAGATATTATCAATGAAGAGAAGCACATCTTTGCCTTCGTCACGGAAGTATTCTGCCATCGCGAGAGCGGAGAGGGCAACGCGCAAACGAACACCAGAAGGCTCGTTCATTTGACCGAAAACCATCACGGTGTCTTTCATAACGCCTGATTCGCGCATTTCACGGAAAAGAGAAGTTCCTTCACGGGTACGTTCACCAACACCAGCAAAAACAGAATTGCCTTTATGAACACGAGCAATAGATGAAATAAGCTCGGTAATAACAACAGTTTTGCCTACACCAGCCCCGCCGAAAATACCGGTTTTACCACCTTTAGTGAAAGGGGCAATAAGATCGATAACTTTAATACCAGTTTCAAAAATTTCTACGCTAGTGGCTTGTTCGGAAAATGGGGGTGCTTTGCGGTGAATGGGGTAATAATCAGCGGCTTCGATACCCTCAATTCCGTCAATGGGCTGGCCCAAGACATTGAAGATACGTCCGAGTGTGGACATCCCAACGGGCACTTTGATTGGCGAGCCAGTGGAAACTGCTTCTACACCACGACGGAGACCATCGGTGGTATCCATTGCAACGGTACGAACCCAGTTATCGCCCAAATGTTTTTGAACTTCCAAAACGAGCGGCGTTTCGCCTTCACGCTCAATTTCAATTGATTCGAAAAGCCCAGGGAGTTCTCCGTCTGCGTAAGCGACATCAACAACTGATCCTTGAACCTGTACTACTTGACCTCTAAACTTCGCCATAATTTTCTCCAATTATTTCTATACTTACGATTGAGCAAGTGCTTCTGCGCCGCCAGCGATATCGAGAATATCTCCCGTAATCGTTTGTTGACGAACCTTGTTATATTCCAGTTGTAACGCGCCCACTAATTCGTGCGCGTTGTCTGTGGCGTTACGCATGGCAACCATTCGTGCAGCATGTTCGCTGGCAAGTGATTCTAAAATTGCCTGATAAACCTGTAATGCGGTGAAATTTGGGATAATTTCATCCAAGATTTCTTCGGCAGAGGGTTCATAAATATAAGCAGCGGCGGTTTTCTTTGCCTCGCCATATTCCTGCACCAAATCATCGCCATCGTCTACTTCGAGGGGTAGAAGTTTCTTCATAACGGGGGTTTGTCTCCCCATATTAACGTAGTCTGTATAAACCAAATAAACTTCGTCAACATCACCCTTCAAAAACTCTTCTACCGCAAGATGCCCAATCGCAGAAACATCTGCAAAAGATGGGGCGGCAGGTAATTGATCACTAAAATCTGCCATCACATTACCGCCGCGGCGCATAATCAAATCACGCCCTTTTTTACCAACAGTAATATATTCGACAATATCATGTTTCTCGCCAAAATTCTGCATATTAAAGCGGATGACATTGGTGTTATACGCA
>JABGQV010000094.1 GCA_018648655.1 Anaerolineae bacterium
GTTTCGTGCTTCTTGGGAAATGAAAAATTGTCCTTTGATACACCCACTAGTCAAAATGGGGGACAAGCCAGTCATTATCTGTGCTATAACGAGCAAAACCGCCGCCAACTACATCGTAAATGCCGCCACGAGACATCGCATCAAGGGCGTGGAGTGGAGCAGATTTTTGTGTGGAAGCTTTTCTCAGCAAAAATTCTATTGCCATTGCCTGCGGAAATTTAGGTGCTGCACCCCAGCCACCATGTTGCCAATCGTAAGTTTCAGTAAGGCGTTTTGCAGCATTCTCAACTTGCTCTTTGGAAACACGTTTTCCGCTGGTTGCCATGCTAGCTTCGGTTTGGAGTTGGGTAGTCAGTTGTGCCCCAGCGAGATCGATATTTTCACGGTCGTCTTGCCATGATGCGGCGATGCCGAGCAAAAGTTGTGGGAAAGCGGGCATTTTATAGCGTGGCTCGGGTGGGAAATAAGTGCCGCCATAAAAGGGGCGCAAATCGGGCGTGAGAAAAACGGACATAGGCCAGCCACCCTGCCGCGTGAGGGCAACAACGGCTTTCATATAGATGCTGTCAATATCGGGGCGTTCTTCGCGATCTACTTTGATATTGATGAAATGCTCATTCATGATGGCTGCTGTGGCTTCATTTTCAAAAGATTCGTGTGCCATAACGTGACACCAATGACAAGCCGAGTAGCCAATGGAGAGAAAAATGGGCTTATCTTCGACTCTGGCTTTGGTGAGGGCTTCGTCGTCCCATTCGTGCCAGTGGACGGGGTTGTCGGCGTGTTGTAAAAGATAGGGGGAAGTAGAGTTTTTTAGAAGGTTCATAATTTAGGTTATTTGGTGATTAGGAATAAGTGGATAGATTATATCTGAAAAGAGAAAGATGTGTGCTTTTAATGGCTTATATTTCGAGTTTATAACTTATAAATACGTGCTTTTAATACTATTGACTTTTTGCCTATAGTCATATATGCTATAGAAAAATAGTCAAAGGAGTTCTTTATGCCTCGTGGACAAAGAGTTGGTCGTAGACGTGGTGGCGGTCAACAAAAAACATTTTTTTTACAAACCTGTTTGCTGGTTTTGCTACATCGCGAACCTGGATATGGCTACAGCTTGATGGATGGGTTGCACGAATTCGGTTTTGAGACCGAGAAAATGGATATTAGCATCATCTATCGTGCTTTGCGTAATTTGGAGGCAGAGGGCTTGGTCAGCGATAGTTGGGATACGAGCAGTCTTGGTCCCAAGAGACGTGTTTATGCTATTGCCGCTGGAGGCGAAGAAATACTCAGTAAATGGATCGAAAATCTTCGTCAGAGACGAAAAGAAATTGAAAATCTTGAGGCTGCGTATGACGCAGTAAAGAGTTCTACAAAATAATTCATTTTAAATAAGGAGATGAAAAAATGCCAAATAGAGATCAAAGAGGCCCCAACGGAGAAGGTCCCCGCAGTGGAAATAGTACCGGAAATTGCGCTGGAGAACAGGATACAGGTCGCTTTAGAAAAAGTGGCTTCGGACGCGGAAAGGGTCAAGGTCGTGCTTTCAGACGCGGCGGTGACTTTGGGCGCGGGCAAGGTTCTGGGCAGGCTAACCAACAAAATTCTTGGGTTGCCAATCAACTTAATTCCCTTCAATCTGCTTTGCAAAAACTTACAGATAAAGTAGATAAATTAGACAAAGAGTAAAAGAAGAATAGGGCGACCTTTTTAGTCATAGTAAATTCGAATTTTAGGCTAAAAAGGTTGTCTTAAATTTAATAGAAGAAATTATTTAATATTTTAAAAAAGGAAACTATGAAAATCGCGATCTCAATCTCAGGAAATACCATTAACGACCCCTTCGATCCACGTTTTGGGCGCACTTCCACTTTCTGCATTATTGATACCGAAAGCGAAGAGTGGGAAACCTACGAAAACCCAGCCTTCTCAGCATCTGGCGGAGCAGGCGTTCAGGCATCTCAAATTATTGCCGAAAAAGGCGCAGAAGCCATCATTAGCGGTGCCTTTGGCCCTAAAGCCTTCGACACGCTTTCGGCAGCAAAAATAGAAATGTATACTGCTTCTGGCAACGAAGGGTTTGCTGCACAGGATGTTCTTGAAATGTTTAAAAATGGGCAATTGCCTAAAACAGAAAGCGCATCTCATGGTGGACATCACGGAGGCGGACGCTAATGGAAATTGTTGTCGCTAGCGGCAAAGGCGGCACTGGCAAAACAACTGTAGCGACTAGCTTAGCGATGGTCGCATCAGAGCAGAATACGATCCGTTTTTTAGATTGTGATGTGGAAGCACCAAACGCGCGCCTCTTTCTTGACCCAGAACTTGATACCGTTAAAGAAGTCGGCATCCTGATCCCTAACGTGGATGATGATACCTGCACTTATTGTGGAAAATGTGCCGAAGTCTGCCAATTCCATGCGATTGCCGTAATCGGAAAAAAAACGCTCGTTTTCCCTGAGCTTTGTCATGGCTGCGGGAGTTGTACGCTCGTTTGTCCCGAAAATGCGATTACAGAAGAACTTGATGTAATGGGTGTTTTAGAAAGCGGAAATGCCATCAAAAATATTGATTTTGCACAAGGTGTGATGAATATTGGTGAACCGATGGCAGTTCCTATCATCCGTGAGTTGAAAAGATGGGCACCTGCTAAGGCCTCAGCCATCGAAATTCGAGATTCTCCACCTGGGGCATCTTGCCCCGTTGTAGAAACGATTCGTGGCGCGGATTTTGCACTACTTGTTACTGAGCCAACACCATTCGGCTTGCATGATCTCAAGCAAGTTGTTGAAATCACAAAAGAGTTTGAGATGCCCACAGGCGTGGTTATTAACCGTGATGGAATCGGCAATAATGCTGTGGAAGCCTATTGTGAAGAAGTTGGGATACCGATTATGATGCGCATCCCGATGGAGCGGCGCATTGCAGAAGCAATTGCCAGTGGAAAACCTTTATTAAAAGCGGCCCCAGAATATCAGAAGGATTTTGAAAATATGCTGGGAAATATCATAACTGAGGTGGGCGCATGAAGCAGCTCATCGTACTTAGTGGTAAAGGTGGCACAGGTAAAACAAGCGTAACAGCGGCTTTTGCTCATTTGGCTTCTGAAGGGAAATATGCTAATCAATTTATTATGGCAGATGCAGACGTAGATGCTGCTAACCTGGAGTTAGTCCTTCAGCCACAGCGGATAGAAGAGGAAGAATTCAGAGGCGGACAGGTTGCCCTTATAGATCAAGAGACCTGTGTTTCTTGTGGTGACTGTCAGAATATTTGTCGTTTTGATGCCATAGATTATACAGACGGTGCTTATATCGTAGACCCCATCGCCTGTGACGGCTGTGCAGCTTGTGTTTATCAATGCGCCACCAACAGTATCACGATGCATGAGCAGGTAGTTGGCAAATTTTATGTTTCAGAGGGGCGATACGGAACCCTTTATCACGCTAATCTTTTTCCTGGACAAGATAACTCAGGAAAATTGGTGACTTTAGTAAAACAGCGTGCGCGTTTACAAGCATTGGATGAAGAACGTAAATTGGTGATTGTGGATGGTCCCCCGGGCATCGGATGCCCTGTTATTTCTGCTACATCAGGCGCAGATTTGGCGTTAATTATCGCTGAACCAACTGTCTCAGGCGTACATGATATGCATCGTGTCTTAGAAACAGTGCAGCACTTTGGCGTATCGGCGCTGGTCTGCACGAATAAAGCTGATATATACCCTGAAGGTACAAAAGAGATAGAAGATTTTTGTATAGATAGCGGCATCCCCTTTATTGGCAGAATTCCCTTTGATTTAACGGTAGCAAGCGCAATGGTCGAGGGCGAAGCGGTAACGGCATTTGATTCCGAAGCGCCTGCTAGTATTGCAATTCGTGATATTTGGTCACGAGTCCTTGATTCCCTCTTGGAGGGTGAAGCATGAGCAACAAAAAATTGATTGAAGCGGTAATAGAACGCCTACGCAATGTGATTGACCCTGAAACGCATGTGGATGTGGTGCGAATGCGTTTGGTGGAAAAACTGAAAGTAGACGATATAGGAAATATGACTTACACTTTTCGACCCTCGTCTTTTGTTTGTCCCATTGCTGTTTCATTGGCGATGGATATTAAAAATGCTGTGGCCGAAGTGCCCGGCGTAGCTTCGCAAAAAATCGCTGTGGATGGGTATATGGCAGCGGAAAATTTAGAAGAATTAATTAATCAGGAGATTTAATATGAAAATTGCAATAACGGCTGAGAAGAGCAACGGTTTAGACAGTGCGGTAGCACAACATTTTGGGCGTGCTGCCTTTTTTATAATGGCAAATGTAGAGAATGAAGAGATTACCGAGATCAATGTGGTCCCGAATCCTTTTGCTGGAAAACATGACCCAGGGGATGTTCCCAATTTTATTCGGGATCAAGGGGCAAAAGTGATGGTTAGTGGTGGCATGGGCGGGCGTGCAATCCAGTTTTTTGAGAAGGCTGGTATTGAAGTTGCTACAGGTGCAAGTGGCACAGTGCGTGAGGCATTAGAGGGTTTCTTTGGCGGTAAGTTAGCTGATGCAGCCCCTTGTGCCGAAAGTGTCGAACACGGCCATGGATAGAAAAAACGTGCTAGGTTATGAAATAGTCTAGCATTGAAGTAAAAGAAACTTCCGAAGTTTAAAAAGCCTCGGAAGTTTCTTTTTAAATCTATATAACTTCAGTATAAGAATAGCAGCGCAAGTGCGAAGAGGCTATAATTGTCATCTTTCTAAATCTATGACATTTATGTCGTACTACGAATAGCAAGAATATGAAAACACTTTTAATTGATAATTACGATTCTTATACCTTCAATCTATTTCAGCTTTTGGCTGAGGTGAATGGCGAGACTCCCTTGGTCATTTGCAACGACCAACTTAGTTGGGATGAACTAAAAGCACTCGATTTTGATAATATCGTTATTTCACCGGGACCAGGTAGACCAAATGTGCAACGAGATTTCGGGATTTGTGACCGCGTATTACGCGAATCAAATTTGCCCCTTTTAGGCGTTTGTCTTGGGCATCAGGGGTTGGGATACGCCTTTGGCGGCGTAATCGCTCCTGCCCCGAAGGTGATGCACGGTTTATTGAGTCCGATTCGACATAATAATGGGATGCTCTTCGGGGGCATCCCCCAGCATTTTTCTGCTGTACGCTATCACTCGTTGGTGGTTGCAGAGCCGCTGCCTGATGTGCTTGAAGCAACAGCTTGGGCAGATGATGGAGCGATTATGGCATTGCGGCATCGTGAGCGGCCGCTTTTTGGGGTGCAATTTCACCCAGAATCAATTAGCACTGAATATGGCAAAAAGTTGATTGAAAATTTCGGAGCGTTAACCGCTGAATTTTGGGCAGATATTTCTAAAGGGAAAGCAAGCCCAAGGTCAAGGGTGTTGCGTTCTAATTCTCTTCTTCCATCCCGCAAAAAAGCTGAACTCAAACCACCTAAGAATAAGTTTTCTGTGCGGAGTCGAAAGTTAAATCAACTTTATGATTCTGAGCAAGTTTTTTATCATCTATATAAAGATGAAGAATTTTCTTTCTGGCTCGATAGTAGCCGCGTGGAAGAGGGCTTATCAAGATTTTCTTTTATGGGCGCGAGCGGGGGAGAATTGGGCACAGTGGCGCAATATCAGGCGCAGGGGAAAAAACTTCGCATCATAAAAAATGGAAAAATAGAGGAGCGAAACGAGAGTATTTTTGATTATCTTGATGCTGAGTTGAGCGAAAGGCAAGCTTCATCTCCTGAATTGCCTTTTGATTTCAATACTGGCTTTGTGGGCTATTTGGGCTATGAGCTCAAAGCGGAGTTGGGTGCCTCAGAGAAGTATCAAGCAGAATTGCCTGATGCTAATTTTATTTTTTCCGATCGCTTAATTGCTTTTGATCATATAGAAAATACGACATATTTGATTCAACTTTTTTCAGAAGAGAGTGCAGAAAATGATAAAAAATGGTTTGATAAGATTGAAAAAGAATTGGAGGAATTGACCGCTTTGCCACCTTTGATAAGTCCGCGTGAAAAAATACCTGTTCCACTTAAGTTTCAGTTACACCGTTCTCATGCTGATTATGTGAAAGATATTCAAACGTCTAAAGCCTATTTGCGGGATGGGGAATCTTATGAAATTTGCCTAACGACCCAGATAAGCACAGATAGAAGCCTTAAGCCATTTGCTCTATACAGACATTTGCGCCATAGTAACCCTGCGCCTTATGCGGCATATTTTCGCTTTGGTGAAAATGCGATTTTAAGCTCATCTCCCGAGCGTTTTTTACGCGTAGATCGTGAGCGTTGGGCGGAGGCAAGGCCAATCAAGGGGACTGCCAAACGCGGTGCTACGCAAAAAGAAGATGAACAACTGTGTGAAGAATTGCGCACCAGTGAAAAAAACCGTGCCGAAAATTTGATGATCGTAGATTTGCTCCGTAATGATTTAGGGCGGGTCTGCGAAATAGGCAGTGTGTATGTGCCTAAGTTGATGCAAATCGAGTCATATTCGACTGTGCATCAGATGGTGACCACCATTCGTGGACGCTTGCGAGATGATATGTGCATTATCGATTGCATAAAAGCGGCTTTTCCTGGGGGCTCAATGACGGGCGCACCCAAATTGCGCACAATGGAAATTATTGACCGTCTTGAGCAAGAAGCGCGTGGAATTTACTCTGGCACTATTGGCTTTCTGGGATTAAATGGAACGGCTGATTTAAATATCGTTATCCGTACGATTATTAGCACTCCACAGGGAATGAGCATGGGGGCTGGTGGGGCAGTTACTATTCTCTCGGATGAAGAGGAAGAATACGAAGAAATGCTTCTAAAAAGTGACGCGCTAATTAAGGCAATTGTGACGGCTTCTTATGGCGAGTTCGATGAGAGGCTCTATGATATTGAGCAAGATTAAGTAGGTTTGAGATGAACACAGATAAAAAACTTTGGGTAAATGGAGAATTAGCGCCTCATGATAGCGCGCTTCTCAATCCTAGAGATCGCGGCTTCACATTAGGGGATGGGATATTTGAAACGATCCGCGTTCGGCAGGGAGAGATTATTCGCATCGAGCAACATCTTGCTCGGCTGAGAAAGGGCGCTAAGACGATTGGCTTATCTTTGCCTTGGACAGATTCTGAGATTCAGCAAGCCATTCAAGAGACCCTCCTTGCAAATCAATTAAAAAACGCTTATCTGCGTTTAACGCTTAGTCGGGGTGTGCCTACTCAACGTGGATTATTGCCTGATGAGAAAAATAGTAGACCCTCATTCATAATTCAGGCTGAGAGTTTTATGGGCTATCCAAAAGAACTATATCAACGCGGGATGCATGCCGTGACCAGCTCGATTCGTCGCAATGAATATTCTCCTTTGGCGAATATTAAATCGCTGAATTATTTAGACAATATCCTTGCGCGCCGTGAAGCAGAAAAAAAGGGCGCGGATGAAGCTATATTGCTGAATACGCGCGGAAATATCGCCTGCGCCAGCGTTGCGAATATATTTTTCGTCAAAGGCAAAACTTTGCTTACCCCTCCATTCAGTGAAGGGGCATTGCCCGGAACGGTGCGTGAATATCTGATAAATCAAATTGCGCCACAATATGGATACGATATTATTGAACGGGTGATTGCGCACGAAGAACTTACCGAAATGGATGAATCCTTTTTGACCAATGCGCTTATGGGCGTTATGCCCTTGGTAAGTATTGATGGAAAAACTTTTGGAGAGGGAAAAGTTGAGGAGATAACACTGGCATTAGGTGCTCTAAATCTATAAGTAGAAAATAAATATTCAAATGCAAAAGCATCCGAAGTGCTACGAAAAACTTCGGATGCTTTTTTGATTCTTGCAACTTTTTCCTAAAAACCCTGTACTGATATATAGAACACAAAAAATAGGAGAAAAATATGGCAGACGTACAAATGATTTTCGGAATCTTATTACTTTTAGGCATCGCCTTCCCAGGGATGTTGACCGCGTGGTGGTTACTCTTTCCTGCAACAGTAGAACGCGCCCAATACCGTCTCGATGAAAGCCCGTGGAAATCTTTCTGGATGGGATTTGGGATGCTCATCATTCTTTCTGTCCCGACAGGGATTTTGCTCTCAGCAGGTGGTGGTGTTGGTCAATTCCTTGGCTGGACGCTGGTCGCCGCGACCCTCACTGTGAGCGGAATTGGTGCAGCCGGCATCGCCGCAAAAATGGGCGACTTGCTCGCAAAACGCTCTGACGGACTCTCTCCCGCATCTGCTTTTGTGCGGGGCGCAGTTGCGCTTGAGTTAGCGGCAGTATTTCCCCTTGTGGGCTGGTTTATCGTCATCCCGCTAGCAATTCTTGCCTCGCTTGGTGCAACAGCCTTCGCGATTTTGCGCTGGATGCCGAAGAAGAAAGCTGACAAGAGTGAAACTCTCAACGCTGTTTCCTAATCCCTAACTCCATGAATATAACCCGTCGTGATTTCCTGAAATTAGCCAGCCTTGTTGCTGGTAGCGCCGCCCTTTCCTCTTGCGCACCCGTCTACGAAAATCTCGCAAGACTCGATTTCCTTCCCCTTGAGGGGGAAGGGCTAGGGATGGGGGTAAACTTGCAAGACTTCGCCCTCGTCAACCGCCTCACCTTCGGCGCGGGGCACGAAGATTTAACGCGTGTTGCCCAAATCGGAATCGATGCTTGGGTGCAGGAACAAGTTGAATTCGAGTCCGTTTCGGATGAAAGGTGTGACCTCCGCTTGCGCCAATTTGATACTCTTGACCTATCCGCAAATGACCTCTTCGATCTCAGCGATAAAATTTTTGACGACCAAGATAAACTCAAAATCCCCAATGAATTACGGCACGCTACCCTCACGCGTCAAGTTTATTCTCGCCGCCAGGTTTATGAGCGCATGGTCGAATTTTGGAGTGATCATTTCAATATCAGCACAGAAAAAGGTGATTGTTTTTATCTGAAAACTGTGGACGACCGCGAAGTTATTCGCCCTCATTCGCTTGGGTTTTTCGGTGATCTTCTCTGGGCTTCGGCGCATTCACCCGCCATGCTCGTTTATCTTGATAACCAATCTAACCTTAAGGATGCGCCCAACGAAAATTATGCCCGCGAGGTCATGGAGTTGCACACGCTTGGCGTGGATGGCGGCTACACTCAGCAGGATGTGATGGAGTTGGCGCGCTGTCTGACGGGCTGGGGAATGAAAGAGCATTTTTGGCGCGGTGATTTTGAATTTGATGCAGATAATCATGATGCCTCTGCAAAAAAAGTCTTAGGGATGAATATCCCCGCGGGTGGGTTGGAGGAAGCCGAGCGTGTCATCCTTAATTTGGGCTTGCACACTTCGACCGCGACATTCGTTGCCCGTAAACTTTGTCGCCGTTTCATTGCCGATGAGCCGCCTGCCGCATTAGTCAGCCTCGTGGCTGAAAAATTCACCACCACCAACGGCGATTTACGTGCTGTGATGCAAACTTTATTCACTGAGGGTATTCCCCATATTCAGCCCAAATTCAAACGCCCTGTAGATTTTATCGTCTCAGCGTTGCGTCAACTGAATGCCCGCACCGATGGTGGTGCGCCCCTCCAAAAATATCTCGGCAGAATGGGTCAACGCTACTTTGCTTGGCCTACTCCCGATGGCTATCCAGACACATCTGCCCCGTGGATGAGTAATCTTATGCCTCGCTGGCAATTTGCAATGGCTTTGGTGCAAAATGAAATTCAAGGCACAAAAATAGACGTTGAGCATCTTTTAGAGATGAGCGGTGCAACAGAAATTGAGCCTTTTATTAAATGGATAAGTGCGTTGCTCTTGGGGGCATCTCTGCCCGATGAAGAATGTAAAAGCATGGCGTCTGCACTTCGCTCCGCTTGCGCAGGCGATGAAATTTCTACCGCTCGTGTTGTCATAGCTGGTTTATTGGCTTCGCCTGCATATCAGTGGAAATAAATCATGACCGCACAGGAAATCACCCTTATTCTTCTTGGTCTGGTTAGTATTCCAACTATTATGGCACTTTATTGGATATTCAAAGAGTCGACAGAGAAATCTTGCCTTTCAAGTGGAATGCTATGGGCAATTATCCTGACTTATGCTGGTATATCCTTCCTTGCTCTAAGAGCAGAGTCGCGATTTTTCTCAGCGCTATTCGTTGCGTATCCGCTTTTTCTAGTAACTGTCTTTCGGGAGCGTATTCGCAAGTCACGATTATTTTCATCGCGTTTTGGGGTTTTTTGGATTACTTTCCTCTTTCTCTGGTTTGAAGAAATTTTCGTTATTCTGGACCATCAAGACCCGGAGATAGCTCATATGATTTTTTACGTTGGTTTTTACGCTGGTCTGGCTTTGGTGGTGCGCTATTTCTATCAGCGCTGGAGCTTCTCTTTTGGTCAGGTATTTACTGTCGGCGGGATGTTGGGGCTATTGATTGAGCAAGAGTTCCTACTGCCAAAATATTTCTTTCAGGCATTATCTGGCAACAGAGATGCTTTTATGGCGCTAATCTTTACTGCGCCCTTTATCTTTATTGTTTACAGTTTATATCTTGCAACACCCTTGCTTATTTTCTATGAAGAGACCAGAGATAAGAAAAAAGCGACCAAGCGACATATGCTTTTGTTTTATGTGGCGATTGTTATTATGCCTTTGCTGTCGTGGGGAATCTGGGATGGAATTATCACTGGCTTGGGTATTGATCTTACTGGTGTAATTTAAAAGGAATTATAAAAATGAATGAAGAACATATTTCTTATGCTTCTCGAAAACCGATTTTAACCTTCGCTCCTACGAAAACAGCTCCGCGCGGTGATACCCTTGTCGTTGTCTTTCTACGCGGTGCAGCGGATGTGCTTAATATGGTTGTCCCGCACGGTGAAGATGAATATTATAAATTGCGCCCAGCTTTGGGCATTCCGCGCCCAGATGATAATAAAGCCAAAGCCGAAGAGCGAGCGATTGATTTAGATGGCTTCTTCGGATTTCATCCGCTTTTTAAGCCATTTTTACCCGCGTGGCAAGAAGGGCATCTGGGCATTATCCACGCTTGTGGTGCGCCAGATGATTCTCATTCTCATTTCAAATCACAAGAGTTAATGGAACGTGGCGTAGAGAATGAGCATGGTCCCGCCTCGGGCTGGATTGGGCGACATTTGGCTACACTGAACACAAATAACCCATCTCCAATGCGCGCGATTGCCTTGGGTGAATTGCCTCAACGCAGTTTGTACGGCTCCACGCCTGTTTCGACATTGCGCTCGATTGCCGATTTCCAATTGCGCGGCAATGAGACCGCCGTCTTGCAGATGCAGGCTGCGCTTAGCTCGCTTTATAGCGGGAATGATTCTCTCAGCGGTTTAGGACGCGAGACTTTGAGCATTTTAGATACTTTAGAGAAAATAAAGCCCGCAACACCTAACTCGCAACTTCCCAATTACCCAGATTCTACTTTTGGGCGTGGATTAAGAGAAATCGGATCCATCATTAAAGCTGAGATTGGCTTAGAAGTTGCTGCGATTGATCTCGATGGCTGGGATACACATTTTGCGCAAGGTGTGCAGTCTGGGCAGATGCCACGTCTGATGCAAAACCTTGCGGATGGGCTGGCCGCTTTCCACGCTGAGATGATTGACCACGCAGACAAACTTACAGTGGTCGTGATGACCGAATTCGGCAGACGTGCCTATGAGAATGCCAGCCTTGGCACCGATCATGGTCACGGTGGGATGATGATGTTGGTCAGTGGCAAGCTCAAATCCACGGGCGTTTTCGGGGAGTGGCCCGGTTTAGCGTCGCATCAGCTTTATGGTCCCGGTGATCTCGCCGTCACAACCGATTACCGCGATATCCTCGCTGAAATCTGTATAAAACGTTTAAATAATCCTGCTATAGATAAAATTTTTCCAAATTATTCAGTAAATATGCCGGGGTTATTTTAATAGTGTAATTTGTCTTAATATACGAAGAAAAGCTCCCCTAATTTTAAGAAAATAAGGTACAATCGGTTTATCTTATTATTTAAAAGCGGCATAGTTTTCCCCTTTTTGACCTTATGAAAAGGGGAATTTTTGTGCCAAAGGATATATTTTTATGGGACACGTTTCTCACAAATTAAATAACGCATTTGAAGGGGCTTTGGCGGGTGGTGGTGATCCTGCAACCTCGCCACTTTATGTTTTCGGACCATTTTTGAAATTGCTTGTTCTTGCTGGCGTATCGCTTACTTTTGGAACATCAATTTGGCTCGTTATCCTCACCGTTGCGGTGGTTTCTGCCATGTACAGACTCGTTATGCAATGGGTTACAGACGGAAGCGGTGGTAGCGGATTGAGCGAGGAAGAGTTTGGACCTTGGGCGGCAAAAATTAATGCTGCAATTACCTTTGTTGAATATACACTCACCTTTTTGGTTAGTATGGCTGCAATGGTTACATTCATCGCTGATCGTCTTCCACTTTTGAACGAGTATGTAATTTTCAATATTCAATGGCGTACTCTTGTCGCTATAGCTCTTAGTGTAGTAACGGGCTGGCTCGTTAATCGTGGCCCTAAAATGGCAGCACGAACTTTTGGCCCTGCCACCGCAGGTGTTTTATTGCTTCTTTGGGCAATGATTTTTGCTACTATTTACAAAGAGGGCTTTCACTTGCCCGATTTTAACTTTGCATCTTTCTCTTCTGAATATATAGGAATTACGCTTGCCGGCTATGTGCGCATCTTGGCAGTAATGACGGGGATTGAAGTTTTCGCTAATATGGTCGCTGCTTATGATGGTACAAATGAGCAAAAAGGTAAAAAAGCTTTTAATTCCCTCCTTATCATTATGGGAACAACGGGCGCAACGATGCTTATTGTGGGACCAGCAATTAAAAATATAGCAGACCCGATGAATGAGCATGTCTCTGTTTTTACCCAAACAATGGATTATCTTCTTCCTGCACCGCTTCCTATGCTCGGTACGCTAGTTGGTATAGCCGTGCTAATGTCTGCATCAGCAGCGGCAGCACAAGGCTTGCAAAACCTCTCCCTTGGCCTTTCAGAACGCCGTTATGTACCTCCCATTTTGGGAAAACGTAATGAGTTCCAAGTTGCAGATAAGCCAGTTACGCTGCAAGTGATTATCGTGGGTATTGTTTTTCTCCTTTTTGGTACGAATGAAGAAACCTACCTTGCTATTTACGCCGCCGGCGTTTTTGTTCTTCTTAGCATGACAGGCTGGGCTGTTACTAAAAGACTTCTTCGCCAAGTAAAAGAAAAATTTGAGTGGGGGAAAGCCCTGCTTATTTTTGGCACAATTCTTGCTGCTCTTCTTACAACAGGTGCAACTGCAATTATCTTTGTAGAAAGATTTTTTGAAGGTGCGTGGACGTACTTTATCTTCATCCCTGCACTATATGCGATGTTTAGCTATACCCGTAAGCGGATGGGTGAACCTTCGGAAGCAATGGACTATTTGGGACGACTCAATGCAACGAATTTGGCTGGTTTTGGGTTTGGACAGTTGAATCCTGCCTCGGGCGCGGTGACCGCAGATGCTGCCACTCCCGCTGAACTTCGTTGGGAGCCTGCTCCTATTACCGAGAGTAAATGGCGTCACCAAGAATTTGAGCTTAGTAAAGTTGTTGTTCTTCTTGATGGCTCAAGTTATGCTGCGCAAGCCCTTCCATGGGTAAAAATGTATTGCCAAAAAACAGGCGCGCACCTGACCCTTCTCTCTTCTATTAAAAGTAAGCTGGCAGATGAAAATGATGAGTTCGAGAAGAAATTTGCAGAACGCCAAGTTTATCTTGATGGCGTTCAAAAAGAACTTCAGGATGCTGGAATCAACGTAGATGTTGCTATTCGTTCAGGCTTCATCGCAGATGCTACTCAGTTATTGGTCAATGAAAAGCATATTGATATTGTAGTTACCAGCACACGAGGTAAATCTGGCGAGCTTAATTGGGCAAGTAGCGGTGTTTCACAAAAACTTATTCAGAAAATCAGTCAACCTGTATTTTTAGTGCAGGCAACTGAAGATGGAACCTTTACGCCACCTAAGCTAGGGAAAATTCTTGTTCCTCTTGATGGGTCAATTTTTTCTGAGCGTGTTCTACCCTACGCTCGTTCTTTAGCACAAGTTTTTGATTCAGAATTGATTTTGCTCTCTGTGCCCGCTGTTCCTGAGCCCGAAGATTATAGTGCGCCTTCTGAACTTATTGAAGAGATACGTGGTAAAGCCGAGGCAGAGATGGAAAATTTCCTTGACGCTGTAGCACGCTCCTTACGTGAAAGCAATATCAAAGTTCGTACAATGGTCAAGGGTACATTACCTGCGCGCACTATTGTTACCGTCGGAAAAGAAGAAAATGTGGATATGATTATGAGCACATCCCGTGGACGTGGCGGCTTAGAACTCTTTATGGTTGGCAGTAAAGCCCAGCGCATTGTCGAGCAATCTGAGAAAAATGTTTTCATGATTCCCATTCGGGCTAAGTTATCTTAGAGCCTAGTATAGAAGAAAATAAAGCCACTGAGTATTTAGAAATGCTCAGTGGCTTTTTCTTTTTAAAGCTTAGTCCCTCATGCTATAATTGCGCCATCTTAAAAATATGCTACCGGAGGAACCAAATAAATGAGTGATACTGCGCTATTCCCCTTGACTGATGAACATAAAATGATTCTAGACGCTGCTCGTGATTTTGCACAAACTGAAATTGAACCCATAGCAGCGGAGTTTGACGAGAGTGGAAAATTCCCATCTGAAACCATCAAGAAGATGGGCGGGATGGGCTTTATGGGTATCGAAGTTCCCGAAGAATATGGTGGTGCAGGGATGGATACGCTCGCTTATGTTTTGGCTTTAGAAGAAATATGTAAAGCTGATGCTTCTCACGGTACGATTATGTCTGTAAATAATTCTTTATTTTGTCATGGCATTTTGAAGTTTGGTACAGAAGAGCAAAAAAAGAAATTTGTTACCCCCATTGCTACAGGTGAAAAAGTTGGGGCTTATTCTCTAACAGAGCCAATGTCTGGGTCAGATGCAGCAACGATGCGCAGCCGAGCTATTCGAGACGGTGATGAATATATTATTAACGGACGCAAGTCTTGGGTCACGGGTGGTCCTGTAGCTGACTTAGTCATTGTTTATGTGGTTACAGATCCTGAGAAAGGTGGAAAAGGCATCACTGCTTTCATCACAGATGCAAATCAACCAGGTTTTGTACGTGGGAAAAAAGAACCAAAATTAGGGATTCGCGCTTCGGCGACCAGTGAAATCGTTTACGAAGATTATCGTTGTCCCGCAGAAAATATGCTTGGCAAAGAAGGTGAAGGCTTTAAAATCGCCATGACCGTGCTAGACGTGGGCAGAATAGGTATTGCGTCTCAGGCATTAGGCATTGCAGAAGCCGCTTATGATGCGGCATTGAGCTATGCCCGTGAGCGAGAATCTTTTGGTAAAAAAATTGGTCAATTTCAGGGTATTTCTTTCAAATTAGCAGATATGAAAACCCGTATTGAAGCCGCTCGTTTGCTGGTTTATAATGCCGCAATGGCAAAAGAACGCTCAAAAACAACAAATGAACGTTTTACTTTAGCTGCCTCTACCGCGAAACTTTATGCCTCTGAAACAGCAATGTTTTGTGCGCACGCTTCTGTGCAAATTCACGGCGGGATGGGATATAGTAAAGAATATCCTGTTGAGCGATATTTCCGTGATGCGAAAATTACTGAAATTTATGAGGGAACAAGTGAAATTCAACGTTTGGTTATATCTCGTTTAGAAACAGGATTACGTTAGATATAAGAATATAAAGAAAAAGCCTAAAGGTTTTTGAAATCTTTAGGCTTTTTTGTCTAAAATCGATAAGATGTCATCAAAAAATCCCCCTTTTCTTTCTGTTATTCTCCCCGCCTATAATGAAGGCAAAAATATATATGCCAATGCCTTGCGCATTTGTGAAACTTTGCGTGAATATGATTTTGAGCTTGTTATTGTAGATGATGGGAGTGAAGACAATACCTATAGTGAAGCTAAGCGTGCAACAGACAAGGGTTTTCCTGTACGCACTGTTGCACAAGAAGAAAATAGTGGCAAGGGTGCCTCTCTTTTCTATGGTTTTGGTTTTGCTACAGGTGAAAGAATCGCCTTCCTTGATGCCGATTTAGAAATAGCGCCTGAATATCTTCTTGATTTGCTCAAGGTTATGGATGATGCAAATGCCGATATAGTTGCGGGCGTAAAAAAGATGAGTGACAACCAATTCCCGTGGATACGGCGTATGATGAGTAAACTCTATAAACGCAGCGTCTCCTTTCTCTTTGATTTATCTATTTCTGATACACAGACAGGCATCAAATTATTTAAGCGTGAAGTTTTAGAAGCGACAGTGCCGCGCTTGAGTATTAGCCGATTTGCTTTTGATATAGAATTACTCCTTGCAGCATCTCGTTTTGGCTATAAAATTGTTGAATATCCCGTAAAAATTATTTATAGTCGGCGTGGTAATCTCGGCAGGATGAATTCAAGCAATATTATCGGAGCCTTCAAAGATACCCTGTCTATTTATAAGCGTGCCAGTTTTTGGCGTTGGTTGGAGCCCAGCCGAAATATGCAGATATGGATGTTCTTATTTGCTATAGGTATTTTCTTTTTTGGCATTGGCGTTGGGAAACTGCTTACCCCAGTAATTTTGCACGGTTCTATAAAAAATATTTTTCATTTTCTTGCTTTGCAGTTTTTGCCGACGGTGCTCCGTGATTGGCTTTTGCTCCTCGGTGGTTTTTTTCTTATTATTATTGGGGCAGTTCAGCTTAACAAAAAATTGTTAGCAGCCTTTATTCGCCGTGATCGCGGCGATGATTTAGCTGGAATTTTCAGAAAGAAGGAAGAATGAAAGCAATCCTTTTTAATAAACATGGTTTACCCGATGTTCTTGAATATGCTGATTACCCCACTCCGGAACTCAAAGCAGGGAAAGTATTAATCAAGCTTCACTCTGCTGCGCTAAATCGAGTTGATCTTTTTGTGCGTGCTGGATGGCCTGGCCTTAAGTTAGACCTGCCCCATATTCTTGGCGCAGATGGAGCAGGTGAAGTGGTCGGAGTAGGAGCAGGTGTAGACGATTTTCAAATTGGTGATAGGGTTGTTATTAATGCTAATTTGGGATGTGGTAACTGTGATTTTTGTCTTGCAGGGCGTGATAATCTGTGCCGAAACTGGCATCTACTTGGCGAGACAATTCACGGTACCTACGCGGAATTTATCTTGATTCCGCCAAAACAGCTTTTTCGCCTTCCCAATTCTTTTGACTACCATGCCGCATCTGCATCATCTCTTGTTTATCAAACTGCATGGCACTCTCTTATCACGCGTGGAAATTTACGTGCGGGTGAAACTGTGTTAATTGTGGGCGCGTCTGGCGGAGTCAATACCTCCAGCCTGCAAATTGCTAGATTAACGGGAGCAACTTCAATCGTGGTTGGCTCCGATGAAAAAAAGCTAGAGCTAGCAGAAAGTTTAGGGGCGGATATCTTGATAAATCGTACGAAAACAGAAGATTGGTCAAAAGAAGTTTATAAACTCACAAACCGTGAAGGTGTAGATGTGGTGGTAGATAATGTTGGGACAACTTTCCCCCAATCCTTCCGTGCCCTTAAAAAGGGAGGGAGATTGCTAACAGTAGGCAATACTGCTGCACCTAAATTTGAAATAGATAATCGCTATATCTTCGCCAAACATATTTCCATCATTGGTTCAGCGATGGGTACTTTGAAAGATTTTCGCAAAGTCATGTCTCTGATTGTGGAGGGAAAGTTGAAATCAGTATTGGATAAAACATATCCTTTAAAAGATGCGAAATTTGCACATGAAAGACTAGAAAAAAATGAACAGATGGGAAAGGTTATTTTAGAGATTTAAGGATGGATATTTTCTGTTCTCTTACACACATAGGGTAGCCATAGATTGGAATTCACGATAAAATCGGGGAAGATATTCACTATTAGGAACTAATGGACCGCGAGCAACTAAATCTTTGGTGGTTGGCGCTCCCTGAGTTCCGGGAGGCTCTATTATGTCCAAACCTGCTGGGATAGAATCCCCGCTTGAGTTGGCGAAGCGTTTGTCTTTGCCCTTTCTTGATAACCCCTATCAACTCACCCGTGCCTTAACGCATACATCTTATCTTAATGAGCATAGCGATGTTCTGGACGATAACGAACGGCTCGAATTTTTAGGTGATGCTGTTTTAGATTTTGTCGTTGGTGCATGGCTTTTTGAACATTGCCCAGAAATGCGTGAAGGGGAGTTAACAAAAGCACGCTCTTCCCTAGTGCGAACAGAAGCTCTTGCAAAATTTGCTCGGCATCTTGATCTTGGGCGTGCTATGCGGCTTGGTAAAGGCGAAAAGCGTACTGGTGGCTCAAAACGAGATGCTCTTCTCTGCGGCACTTTTGAAGCTCTCATTGGTGCGATTTATCAAAAAGAGGATCTTGATGCGGTAAAGAAATTCTTCTTTCCTATGCTAGATATTTTTGGGGATGAGATTATAAATGGAACACCCCTAAGCGATAGTAAAAGCACTCTTCAAGAATGGACTCAAGCTCATAAAATGGGCATTCCGCGTTATGAGACTGTTGCGGAGCGCGGCCCTGACCATGCCAAGATATTCGATATTGAGACGCATCTCAACGGAAAGATCTATGGCAAGGGAAGTGGCCAAAGCAAAAGAGTTGCTACTCAGTTTGCTGCAAAAGAAACTCTGAAAATTCTAGGCGTTTCTTAGACTCTAAAATTAAAACCTTTAAAATTTCTACTATAGCCCTCAACTAAACTTATGCCTCTAAGACTAAAAGCACTCGATTTACAAGGATATAAAACCTTCGCTGCAAAAACAGATTTTGAATTTGCTGAAGGAATTACTGCTATCGTTGGGCCTAATGGCTCTGGAAAATCAAATATCGCTGATGCACTGCGCTGGGTTTTGGGAGAACAGTCTCATAGCTTGATGCGTGCTAAGAAAACTGAGGATATGATTTTTTCTGGTTCTGAGCAACGCGCTCGTGCTGGGATGGCAAGTGCGACCATTACCTTTGATAATACCGATAGTTGGCTTCCTGTTGACTTTAGTGAAGTCGCCTTAGAGCGACGCGCCTATAGAGATAGCGGAAATGAATATAGGCTAAATAGCCAGCGCGTCCGCTTGATGGATGTGAACGAGCTTCTCGCTCAATCAGGATTAAGCGAACGCACCTATACCATTCTTGGTCAGGGGCTTGTGGATGCATCGTTGGCGCTCAAGGCGGACGATCGTAGACGGCTCTTTGAAGAAGCGGCAGGGATTGGTCTTTATCGTGGCAGACGCGATGATGCTTTGCGTCGTCTTGAAAAAACTGAGCGAAATCTCGAACGTGTTTTAGATGTGATGACCGAATTAACTCCCCTCATTCGCAGACTGGGGCGACAGGCAAAAAAGGCAAGCGAATATACGCAGATGCAAGCCGATCTTCAGGTTCTGTTACGGGATTGGTATGGCTATCATTGGAAACGTGCTCAAAAAGACTTGAAAGAAGCACGTATTGTTTTTCGTCAGCAAGATTCTAAATTGCGTGAAACGCATAGCGCTCATGAAGAGCAGTTTAATGAATTTACTGCCTTTCGCAAAAGAATTCAGGAATTGCGCATTCAGCTTAGTATATGGCATCGCGAATCATCTGAATTACATAATCAGCGCGAGACAAGTAGCCGAGAATTAGCTGTGTTGGATGAACGGCGTCGTTCCTTAGAAAGCAGTCAACAGAATGTGATAGCAGAGAGAGAACGCAGCCAAGACAATTTGCGCATAGCCAGAGATCGATTGAGTACAGCAGAAACAGAACGCCTTCGACTAAAAAATGAAGATGAAGAAGCCCGTGCTGAAATCGAAATAGCCGAAAAGGCACTCGCAAGTCGTCGTTTAGAGCGCGCAGAAGCAGAAAAAGAATTGCGCGATGCTCAGCAAAGAATTAATCAATTAAGCGGAAAAGGGGCTCAGTTAGCAGCACATCTCGATAGCCTTGAGATGCGTATCGCCGCACAACAAGAGAAAATTGTGGCAAATGAAGATACGGTTAAAGTAGCCGAAGAAAAAGCCGCTCAAGTTGAAAAAGAAGCTGAGCGGGCAAAGAAAGCCCATATCAAAGCAGAGGAGACATATCAAAAAGCAAAATCTGCTTTTGCTGCACAAGAAGAAAAAGTGGCTCAGCTAGAGAAAAAGCTACGAGACTTGCGTCAAAAAGAATCTCAGAGAGATGCCACAAAAACAAAACTTGAAACTCAGTTAGAAGTTCTTGAACAGGCTGAAAAATCTTTTTCTGGGTATGCAGATGGTGCACGCTTCCTGTTAGAGGCAGCGCGCAAATCTCAGCTTAAAGAGTCTCGGGGTGCGCTTAGTGCGGCCCTTGATGTTCCGGCTGAAATCGAAGCCGCGATTGCTGCTGCGTTAGGCGAATATGTTGACGCGATTTTGCTCGAGAGTGGCGATGATGCCGAAGATGCTCTTCGGTTGCTTGAAAATCAAAAGGCTGGGCGGGCGGCAATTTTGCCCCTTGCGTGGCTCACTAAAGCCAAGCCCCTCAAAGCTCCGAATGACGCAAATTGTCTCGGCATTGCCTCACAGATGGTGACTGCGCCTATTGGCTTAGAGAAGGCCGTTGAATTATTGCTTGGGCAGACTATTATTGTTAAAGATCGTGAAAGTGCACGACGTTTATTGAATGGATTGGATGGGCGTACACGTGCCGTTACCTTGCGTGGGGAGGTCTTCCGAGCAGATGGCTTGATTTTGGCTGGGGGTGCGGATCGTGTCGGGACTTTAGGCCGGTCACGCCAACGCCGTGAATTGAGTGCGTCTCTGAGCGATATTTCCTCACGTTTGTTAGCATTGGCGAAAGAAATCTCAAGCCTTTCATCTGAGTTGGATACCGCCAAGAGTGAAGCCACAGAGATGCAGACGGCGATGCGTGAGGGACGTACCAAACTCGAAGAGACACGCAAAGCTGAACAGCAAATTTCACTTGAGGTCGAATCCACCCGCCGTCGGGCAGCATGGCAGATCAATCAACGTGACCAACTCCAAGTCGAGTTCGAGCGTGCGGAAACCGATAGAAAAGAATCTGTTCAAGCACGCACAGAAGCCGAAGAGCAGGAAAAAAACCTAAAGACGCGCATCCGTACTTTGTCCACAAAATTAGCAGAGCTTTCTATTGAAGAGCTTCAGAATAAAGCGACTTATTGGCGAACACGAGTGGCAGTTTCAGAGCGGGCCTTAGGTGATGCAAAGGCGCGATTTGCCGAACGTGAGCAGGCCGTGGCACGCTTAAACGCTGGTAAAGAAAATTTGGAGAAACGGAGATTAGAAACTGATAATGCTTTGCAAAAATTGGATACACAGAAGGGAAGCTCACGAGAAAACGAGAGTGGTTGGAATAGAAAGTTGACCCTTTTGCAAGAGAAAATTGCACCTGCCGAAAAGGAATTATCAGCCGCAGAAGCACAGGAAGAAAAACAACGCGCAGAGGAAAGTGATGCGACACGTTTGATGACTGGTGTTGAGCGTTTGCACGGACAAATGCAGTTAGATGTGACCCGCCGAGAAGAGACTTTGGAGCGTTTGCGCCAACAAATTGAAGATGATTTTGGCTTGGTGAGTTTTTCTTATGAAGAAGGTGAAACGGGAAATGTGCCCCTGCCTTTTGATGGGATGGTAGAACAATTATCGGAAGTTGATGAAATTTCACCTGATTTAGAAGCAGAAGTAAAGCAACAACGTAATCGTTTGCGCCGCATGGGGCCGGTAAACCCTGAAGCGCAAAAAGAATTTGAGAAAGAAAGTGAACGCCATCAATTTATGGAACGGCAAATTGCTGATTTAAATAAAGCCAAAGGGGATTTGCATGAAGTCATTCGTGAATTGGACGATTTGACTGAACAGGCTTTTGTAAAAACCTTCAAGGTTGTGGCCGTGGAATTTACGAAAATTTTTATTCGGTTATTTGGTGGTGGTTCTGCAAAATTGAGCTTAACTGATCCCGATAATTTAGTAGAAACCGGTATTGAAATTGAAGCTCGCCTGCCAGGAAGACGTGAACAGAGTTTAGGCTTACTCTCTGGTGGTGAGCGTAGTTTGACAGCTATTGCTCTTGTTTTCGCTTTACTGCGTGTTTCTCCAACGCCTGTATGTGTGATGGATGAAGTGGACGCAATGCTCGATGAGGCGAATGTAGGACGTTTTAGAGATATGCTAGTGGAGTTAAGTAAGGATGTGCAATTTATTGTGATTACACATAATCGTAACACCGTCCAAGCTGCAGATGTAATCTATGGCGTAACAATGGGGCGCGATTCGACCAGCCAGATTATTAGTTTGAAATTAGATGAAGTTAGCGATGAGATGTTAGGAACACGGTAGGTGTTTTTTATAAGACCCATTGTCATGACTTGATCATAGCGTTATTTGATAAATAATAAAGAGAGATAAACAGAAAACCCCATTTCCATGATCATGGAAATGGGGTTTTCTGTTTTGTTCTTTGCTTACTCTTATTGGGCAGCAGGTTGTGGTGCACCAAATAATTCAGTTAGCGTTTCTTCTAAATCTGGGTCAGTGGGGACATTTGTTTGCCAGATATCAAAAATCGCAATAGTGTAGCTTTCTTTTGTTTCTAGCAACCACTCTTGGAAAATAAGGTCCTTTGCACGCTGGAGAGCATTAGCATCAAGAGGGCGTTCTTCGCGACCCAATAATTGGATAATGTGGAAGCCAAATTGGCTTTCAATGGCTTCGCTAACTTCGCCAATCTCCTCAAGTGTAAAGGCAGCTTCTTCAAACTCAGGCACCATTGCGCCTCGGCTAAACCAACCTAAATCGCCTTGATTGCTTGCTGCACTAGGATCAGCAGAAAATTCTACAGCGAGTGTGCCAAAATCTTCACCGGAGCCAAGTCGTTCAAGAACAAGAGCAGCAGTAACGGCATCTGGGACAAGAATGTGACGTGCCCAAACTTCTTCGCCTGTATTTTCAACATCTTCTGTAAGAATCTCATAAAGAGCTTCGTAATAAAGTTGTGATTCGAAAAGGAAGCGGAAGTCTTCTTCAGTCAAACCCGTTTCTGTGTAGAGAGTCAAGATTTCTTGATACTCTGCTGCATATCCTTCTGCGGTATAAGGCGTGGCTGTTAAAGTTGGGATGGGTGGAACAGTAGGAATAGCTTCACTGGTTGGCTCTACTTCTTCCTCTTCTGTTGGAACTGCGGTTGGTTCAGGTGTAGAAGTTGGAGCTTCAGTGGGGATAGGCGTTACCGTAACGATTTCCATCTGCTCATCTGTTAGTGTTGGGTATTCTTCAGCAACAAAAGGCTCGGTGGTCGGGGCAGCAGTCGGAGTCCCATCTGGGAAATATCCTAAGAAGGCTTCTAATTCTTTTTCTATATCTTCTTCAGAAACCGTGATGCCGCGCTTAATGGCTTCTTCTTTATAAACCAACTCATTGGTCATTGTGTCAAGAACATTTTGTCCTACCGAGGCTGGTTGGCTCAAATGGGCTTCAATGGGCTGAATTTGAGCAGCAACATCCATGCCAAATTGTTGCCCCATTTGGGCATATTGGATATATTGGTTAATGAGGCTCTTTCTTTCAAGACGAACACGAGCTTGAAATTGTGAAATGCTAATTTTCTCATCATTAACGGTTGCGACTGCTTTTTGTGTCTGCAGAACAGTTTGATCAAGATAGCCATAGCCAATTAAAAGAACTACAGACAGAACTACAACAATCGCGATATTACGGACAAGAGTAGCTTGTTGTTCTTCGCGCTCTCTCCGTGCAACAAATTTATTTTTAGTCATAATTTCTCTTCTTAAAAATTAACGGGGCATGGTCTAAGCCATGCCCCGTTAATTTTGCTAGGTATATTAACGACCCTCGTCCCAATATTCGCCTGTGAAAGGCAATAAAGCAATTTGGCGGGCTCGTTTGATTTCTCCGGCAACTGCGCGTTGGTGGCGAGCGCAAGTTCCAGTTTGACGACGAGGGCGGATTTTACCTTCCTCGGTGATAAGGCGACGTAACAAGTCTGTATTCTTATAATTCAAATCAACGCTTTTATCGGTGCAAAACTGACAGACTTTGGGGCGCGAAAAAAATCGCGAACGTTTCTGAAACGAACGTTTTTTAAATGCTGACATTACTAACTCCAAATAAAACTAATTTAGAAAGGAAATTCATCTTCATCTACATCAGGTGGTGTATCTTCTATAACACTATTTTCTTCTTGCTGAATTTTAGTGCGTCTTTCGCCGAGCATGGTCATTTCGTTGGCAATCAACTCAACAGTGCTTCGCTTCTGGCCTTCTTTATCTTCCCATTGGCGAGTTTTGAGTCTGCCTTCGATATAAACTTGTTGGCCTTTCTTGAGAAATTCATTACAAATTTCAGCAAGTTTTCCCCAAGAAACGACTTTAAACCACTCTGTTTCAGAGCGGGCTTCGCCGTTTGGGCTTTTCCAAGAACGACTTACAGCAACAGAAAAAGTAGTTACAGGACGACCAGAGGGTGTATAGCGCATTTCAGGATCGCGCCCTAAGTTCCCAATAATCATCACTTTATTTAAGCCTCGGCTCATAAGAAACTCCTTATTCTATAGAAGAAACCCAATATATTAATCGACGAGAACAAGCATGTGGCGCATAAGCGGTTCAAGGAAACGCAGTTTGCGGTCTAATTCTGCTGTTGCACTAGGAAGCATATTGGCATGGATCAAAATATATTGACCCTCAAGTTGTTTGCGAATCATATAAGCCATCTTACGACGGCCCCAAAGATCCACTTTCTCAACACTACCCTCTGATTCGCTAACCCAGCTTTTAATTTTGTCAAGAGTTTCATTAAAAGCGGTTTCATCCAAATCAGGATGGATTATACAAGTTAATTCGTAATTACGCATGTGGGGGGAAACCTCCTTTCCCTGGGGTATGCTTTTGGTCAACACCGTGAGTGAGCCAAAAGCGGAAAGAAGCATATCGCTCTGGATATACTTTTAAATTGAACGGCTCGTATTCTAGCACAAAGCATCTGTTTTGGGAGGGGTATACTTTTGGATAAATAGGAAGGTGACGTGCGCTCTTTGGACTTGTTACTGTGAAAAGAAAAGAAATTTATTCCCCGAACATATGCCGTTAAAAGAAACTTCACGGTCAGCATCATAGCTAACCGTGAAGTGAATAGTCGGGATGGAGGGATTTGAACCCACGACCTCGCCGACCCGAACGGCGCGCGCTGGCCGGGCTGCGCCACATCCCGAATATCGGCGTGATTATAATGGTCGGATTTCTTTTTAGCAAGCCACCTGAGATTAGAGGAGGAAACTCTGAATGTTAAAGAAAACAGTACTTAAGGTTAACCCGTATTTTTTAAGATTAAGGTATAATGAGCCAACCTTAAATTAAAGGGCTAATCCCACAGGGGAAAATAGTCACTTTACGGAAAAAAAAGCATAAAAAATGACACCCACAAAAGCAATTGATGCAACAGTCCTGATTATAGAAGGAAAACATCCAGAGTTTCCTTCTTTTAGTATCCCCCTGCAAAAAAAAGGATTTGATGTACGTGTTGCCAGAAGTGGAAAAGAAGCCTCAACACAGCTTGAAGAAGTTGCCCCCGATATCCTTGTTGTCAACGCCGCCTCAATGCGCAGCAGCGGCATTCGTATTTGTAAAAAACTTCAAGCGTTAGATGAAAAAATTCCTATTATCCTTATTCTTGAGCCAGATAAAAAAGTTAACGATGATGCAGCTACGCTTATTCTTTATCATCCCTTCACAATTTTAAAACTGACCAATCGCATTAAGCCTTTACTGCCTAGTGATGGCAATAATGTTTTTCAAGTTGGTGAAATTCGGCTTGATAATGATCGTAAAAGAGTTCGTTGTTTGGGACAAAATGCGCGTCTTACACCCCGACTTGTTGCACTTTTACAAGCTCTTATGGAGCACCCTGGTGAAGTTGTAGAGCGCGAAGAGCTCTTCAAAAAAGTTTGGGAAACAGACTATACGGGTGATACCCGTACCCTCGATGTACATATCTCGTGGCTTCGTAAAGCCATTGAGCCAGACCCTACAAAGCCTAAATTCCTGCGAACAATTCGCGGGGTTGGCTATAAGCTAGATATCTAAAATAAGGCGACCATTGGTCGCCTTATTTTTTTATGATAGTCTGGTAGCGCGCTCCATTTACCCCTACTGCGCGCACGCAAATTTGATTGCCAATTTGCCCCTCTAGTTTTATTTCTGAAGGAATTTCACCGCGCCGAGCGGGGAGTATAGCTTGAGTGCTACTATTGAAGACTTCTCCATCCCAATCTTGATCCACTTCCCAATAAGCTAGCTTGGCCAGATATTCTGAATGGACATGGATGTGTCTTTTGTCTAAAATTGCAAAATCGACAAGCTCAAGTTTGGGGAGGGGGGAAGTAGTGTCCTGTTCGAGCCTGAAAGACGCTCCTTTTTCTGCAAGCCTGCTTAAGGTCACACGTGTTGCTTGCCAGGTAGCATCGGTGGTAATGAAATTGCGTTCTAAACTCGCCGCAACGCGGGCTGTTGTTCCCGATCCACAGAAAAAATCTGCCACTAAATCACCTTTATTTGATGATGCTTTGATAATCCGCTCTAACAGGGCTTCAGGTTTTTGGGTGGGATAGCCTGTGCGTTCATTATGTAAGCGTGCCACAACGGGGAAATACCACCAATCTTCGGGCACTTTGCCGCGTTTGAGATTAGGCTTTTTGCCAAAACCCGCTTTTTTAGATGATTTGAAAGTTTTGACCGTATTTTTGTTATAGGGGACGCGTATATCGTCTGCATTGAAGGTGTAATCTTTTTTATTTTTGACGTAGGCAAGGATGGTATCGTGTTTGCGATTGAAGGCACTTTTTATGGGAGAGGGACCGTGATAGGTCCAAATGATTTCATTATTTAGGTTTTCATCGCCAAAAATTTCATCAAGCAGAACACGCGCATAGGCACTGGCGTGCCAATCAAGATGTAGATAGAGAGTGCCATTTGGTGCAAGCAGGCGGTGCATGAGATGTAGGCGTTGATAGAGAAAATCGAGATAGGTATCAAGATCATTCCAATTATCTTGATAACCATCTACTGTTTCCCACTCTTGGGGTTTACGGGAATCTTTATTACGCCCTATACGAGCTGAGAAATTTCGATTTGTAAAAAATGGGGGGTCTATATAGATGAGATTAATGTGCCCCTCGTATTCAGGCATCAGGGCGGTCATGATAGCGAGATTATCGCCGCGTATTAATCTGTTTTGGAGAGGGGCAGAGGTGGGATTTATCCATGCATCTCTTTTGAGGGTGGCAGGAGTGTATTTACGAAGTTTTTTGTTTTTCCAAGTAAGTAAGGGCATTTTTTAGTGGTTGGTTAAAGTGAGCGTGTAATTCCTGATATCCTTAGCTATAAAAGATATTCACGGTTGTTCCAAAACCACGCCTATAAAGTTGGGGGCCATCATGAACAGGGCGAAACCATCGAAAAATCCATTTTGCATCTGCGCAAGTCATATTGATACAGCCATGACTCATTGGAACGCCATAATTATCGTGCCAGTATGTGCCATGGAAAGCATGTCCAAATTCGGTGAAGAAAGAAGTCCAGGGAACACCAGGGAGAACATAGGCATCAATATCGGAAACAAGGTCGCCTTCGCCCATATGTTTGGAGGGCATCTTTTCTCGGATATTGAAGATGCCAGCGGGGGTTTTTGTGCCAATGCCACTCGTGATATTGGGGCTATGTACAATGCCAGAAGAGATTATTGTTTCAAAAATAGGCTTATTATATTCATAGGCAACTAATCGTTGAGTAGAGAGATCAATATCGACGCGTTTGTCTGTGAAGTCTATATCGGGGGAGATAGGCGTAATTTCAGATGGGGGAATCATTCGTAAGTGGGATGGTTTAACGTGGTAAGGGGTGCCGTGCAGAAGCTCGTCATAGATGCGATACCAAAGTTCACCATCAGGGCCTTCTTCCATGCCATCTACCCAGTGAACGGATTCGTAATAAAGTCTATAGAGTGGCTCCCAACCTTTTCCTTTAATAAATCGCATAGCACGCGTAAATGGAACAGACACTTCAGCGAGATAGCGTTGCCCCTCTTCAAAAAGAGTTTGAGTGGGGTTATATAGAACCTGTACTCGTTGTAAGCGTGCTCGATGCACATATCCACCCCAAACACGGTACCAAACGGGATTATATACAGGCTCTTTGACAGTCACTGTTTCGTAAACGGTGAGTAAATCATCTCTATACCATTGCCCGATAATACGGCTTTCATCATCTGGCTCTTGATAAACGCTAATGGACTCGATGGCAACACGCACCAGCATTCGATCATCAAAGATGCCGAAATTACTTTTGGCGGGAGAAAATGCCATCGTGCCAAGCCCTAATGTGCTGAGTTTGAGAAAGTCTCGCCTTGAAATAGTAGTCATTATCTTTGGATTTTACCTTATTTTGATGAGTTGGATATGTGTAAATATGGTTTATCTCTAAGATGAGGAAAGCGGATATAACCTTACATAAAGTAAGAGCCTTCATCAAAGATGAAGGCTCTTAAAAAAGGTTTTTTCAATAATGAAGCTAATTTAATGGCTCCATCCCTTTCATTATTTCTTCAAGTGCCATTGTGTGGCTGCAATATTCACGTGTTTGGAAAAAATCGCAAGTGCATTTTAGTTCTTTATTTTCAAAGGTGACTTTATGAGAATTATTTGTTCCATCTACAGAGATGACAAACGATTCTATATGGAAACGTTCTCGCTCGCTTTCTGCATAGCGCTTTGCTTTTTGGATTTTACCGATCATTCCAGAGTCCATTTTATGCTCCTTTAGGTGGTTGAATAAAAAAACGCACGCGGAAATCGCGTGCGTTTATCAGCTAAAAAGGGGAGTATGTATTCTCTACTCTCATAGTAAAAGTATATAGTGAAATGCGTCTTACGTCAACGGGATATCTATAATTGTAATGAATTTCTAACAGAAAAACCTTTTTTATGTTCCCCAATCTCTTAAATACAGGAAGTCATATCCTATTGTTCTATTACTAACCTTTGCAATTGGTGGCATCATACGTTTAAATTGGTTTTGGCGCACACGTTTCATCACCCTACGCACAAAATCTTCATCAAAACCAGCTTCCACAAGTTCATTTAATCGATAACGCTGATCAATAAGTAGATAAAAAAGCTTATCTACTTCTGCATAGGTAAAACCTAATTCGTCCTCATCAGTCTGGTTCGCCCATAAATCTGCAGAAGGGGCTTTGTCAACAATTTCATTTGGAACACCTATTGCCCGCGAAAGTTGACGTACTTGCGTCTTATATAAATCGCCAATTGGGTTTATTGCCGAAGCAGAATCGCCAAATATGGTCGAATAGCCCAGTAAGATTTCGGTTTTATTACTCGTTCCTATTACTAACCCCCCAAATGCCTCCGACTGATCGTAAAGCGCAATCATTCGACAGCGTGCCATGATATTTCCCTTACGTGTTTTCGACATTTCGGGATCAAGCGCAATCAAAGAGTCTGCCATCTTGGTTATCGGGATAGTCAGTGATTTTACCCCAAACTTTTCGATCATCAATTCTGCATGGTCTAGCGAATCTTGGCTAGATTCTTTGTAGGGCATTCGCACAGCTAAAACATTTTCAGCCCCAATCGCCTCCGCCGCCAACGCACATGAAAGCGCAGAATCAATGCCTCCAGAAAGACCAATCACTGCCCGTGAAAATCCTACACGTTCTAATTCTGATTTAATGAAACCTGTCAGAATTTTACGTGCTAAATCTGTATTTATACTTAGCTTAGAATTTTTCATTTCTTCTCTTTTTATACTGTCTTTGTATTTCTTTGATGAAGTTCCGCTTCGCGCGTGATTTAGGCTTGATGCCCTTTAAGTGGCATTTTTTTGTCGTAATTGTCTCAGCATTTAACGCCCGCTATGAGCATCGCCCCCGCCCAAAATGCGACCAAGCTCTCGTTGCACCAAGGCTGTGCGTTCATCGCGCAAAAGGGGAAGTCGGGCTCGTGTTCGATGAAGCTGGTTTAAATCTAATTCTGCAAAAGTGAGTGCTTCTTCATGATAGGGAGCCTTTACGAGCAATTTACCGTTGGGGTCATAAACTGTTGAGCCGCCCCAGAAATTTAGACCATCTTCATAGCCAACGCGATTGCTATGTATAACAAAATTGGTAAAAAGACTCGCATAAGCTTGATTGGTATGCTCCACCCAGCGTGCAGATGTGAGCCTATCGTCGTCATTTAATCCCCGCCCTGGGGAAGCAGAAGTTAGCAATAGAATATCGGCACCATCTAGCCATAATAGATAAGGCGGTGACATATGCCAAAAATCTTCGCAAATCAACATACCAACGCGCCCAAAGCGCGTATCAAAAGCACGGATTGAATCTCCCCATGCGAAAAAGCGTCCCTCGTCAAAAAGTCCGTAAGTGGGCAAATAAACTTTATGATGAACATGGAGAACCTTCCCTTCTGAGAGATAGGCATCTGCGATATAGAATCGGTGACGTGCATCTTCATCTACAAAACCAACTACCATATCAATCTCTTTGCTGGCTTCGAGGAGGGGGGCAAAGATGGGGTCTTTTGTTGTGGGGCGATGAGAAACGCTGGGAGTGAGGTCCTGTAAGGTGTATCCCGTCAACGAAAGTTCAGGGAAGAGTATCAAGTCTGAACCATGCGCGACCGCGTCCCCAATCAAGTTAAGATGCTTCTCGAGATTCGCATCCACATCCCCTAATTTGGTATTAATTTGTGCGAGGGCTAATTTCATTTTCTTCATTTTATTTGGCTAATATTTGGTTAAAAAAGAGCCGCCGAGCATGTGGCTTCGGCGGCATAGCGGAGAGAGAGGGATTCGAACCCTCGGTAGCCCGAAGACTACAACGGTTTTCGAGACCGCCCCATTCAACCACTCTGGCACCTCTCCATTGGGCGGGCGTATTATATCTTAATTTTCTTCGATATGGTGTTTATTCGACAATTCGTTGGTATACTTTTTGACCCTAATTTTTAAAAGGAAATAATTATGCGATCATCTCCCTATGAAAAAATAGCCTCTCGCAATTTAGATTTAACGAATTCCGCACATCTCGAAAAAGTTCTTGAAATTGCAGAAAAAATGCTCTTAGATTTTTCGACCAGTACGGCAATTGCTGAATTCGAGAAAGTCCTGATTGAAAAGAAAGATGAACATCCGCTTATGGTGCATTTAGCGGTTAAGTTGGCCAAATCAAAACGAGTTTTGCTAAGTATTTCAAAACCCGCTCATATTACTATTGTTTTCGCGGTTTATAAAGAGCATAATCGCATCCGGACCAAAGAAGAACATCCGCACGGGGAAAACTTTTTACTTCGCAAAATCAAGCAACTTAATTGGCTTTTTAATGATATGCCTAACTTTAGTTGGGATATGACAATTGTAGACGATGGGGATCCCGAAAAAAGCGGAGAGATTGCTCAAGAGATTCTGGCAGAAAAATATGCAGGGAATAATGTAAAGGTACTCTTTCTTGAAGAAGCTATTCAGAAGGGCGTTCCGGTCACTCACCCTATGCAGTCTGCTAGTGAAAGCCGGAAAGGCGCCTCTATTATTTATGGCATGTGGGATGCAATACAGCAGAAAAAAAGGAACCATATTGTTGTTTTTACCGATGCAGATTTATCTACACACTTAGGGCAAGTTGGTTTACTCATTGAGCCTATTATTAAAAACAGGAAGGATTCTGCGATTGGCTCTCGCCGTGAAAAAGAGTCGGTTGTTGTTAAAAAGGGAGCGCGCAATAATCGCGGCAAGCTCTTCATTTATCTTTGGAAGCGGATGCTTCCAAATCTTAGTTATATTATTGATACCCAGTGTGGTTTCAAAGCCTTCACCGCCGAAACTGTTGCATGCATTACGCCTGATACTATCGAAAAGCAATTTGCCTTTGATATCGAACTTCTTCTGAAAACTGAGTTGCACCATAAAGATTCTATAGAAAAAGTCCCGATTGCATGGATAGATAGCGAAGCCGCATCCACCACCACCGATATTCAGCCCTATCTTTCTATGCTCAAAAGTACGGCTAAGATGTATAGAAAATATCTGCCCGAAAATGAAAGTTCTAGCAAATTTGCAGACTTTATATTGTCATTAGCAGAAGAAAAGTGGAATTTATTGCTATCAAATATCCCCGAAGAAATTAAAAAGCGGGAGCCACTTGATTTTAATGAGTATCAAGGAATTAGTGTGAATGACTTGAAAGCTATTTTAGAGGGATAAAAAGCCGCTCCGTACGTGGCTCTTGGCTTGCTCCCGTTATGGATGCCTTTCTTTTGAGACTTTACCCAAAGACCTGTTCCTATCAAGGGAACGGGTCTTTGGGTGTGTTGGGGGTGAGACAAAAGTTTATGCCAGCAACCATATTATTTAAGGGCGATCCAGTTCAGGTTCAGGTGTGTCGCGGCGTATCGTCCTATATCTCATGAATAGATTCTTTCTCGGGGAAAATAACCTCTTTGAAGCCCTGCATCTCTAATTCCTTTTTTAGTGGTAATGCGCCTCTATCTTCTCCATGAACGAGAAAGATTTTTTGAACTTGATCTTTGACCGCCCCTGCATATTCGAGAAGCATCTCACGCCCAGCATGAGCAGATAGCCCGCCTATAGTTTCAACTTCGGCTTTACGCTCAAACCATTCGCCAAAAATTTTGATGTCGGTTTCGCGCTCTGCCAAGCGGCGACCAAGCGTATGCGGAGCCTGCCATCCAACAATGAGAATGGTGTTACGTGGGTCGCCGATATTATTGCGGAGGTGGTGCAAAATGCGCCCGGCCTCAGCCATGCCCGATGCCGAGATGATAACAGCGGGTTTTTTATAATCATTGATAGCTTTGGATTCGGCAACAGAGCGGGTATATGTGATTTCTTTAAAATCAAGCGCAGCGTGACCGTGATTACGAACATCGGCGAGTGTTTCGGCATCCATACACTCGGGGTGTTCGTTGAAAATCTGGGAGGCGTTAATCGCGAGGGGGCTGTCTACATAGACTGGTATGGAAGGGATTTCGCCTCTATCGATCATTCGGTGTAGAAAGACGGCAAGCTCTTGAGTGCGTCCCACGGCGAAGGATGGGATGATAACTTTTCCGTTACGTTCAATTGTTTTTTGGATGATGGCGCGCAACTCTTCGTAGGCTAAGTTGGGAGAGCGATGGCCTTTATCGCCATAGGTAGATTCCATGATGAGATAATCGGCGTTGATGGGGAGAACGGGGTCTCGAAGGAGGGGGAGATCTTTTCGACCAATATCGCCTGAAAACCAAAGACGATATTTGCGCCCATCTTCAAGAATATCAAGAGCGATGCCGGCTGAACCGAGGATATGACCCGCATCCATGAAAGTAGCACGAACACCTTCTGCAATTTCTATAGGGTCATCATATTCTACTGATTGAAAATAGTTCGCAACTTCAACAGCATCTTCTTCAGTATAGATGGCCTCCATAGGAGGAAGCCCCTTTTTTGCGCGTTTTTTATTGACGTATCTAGCGTCTGTTTCTTGGATATGGCCAGAATCTCTTAGCATTAACTTGGCAAGGTGTGTGGTGGCACGTGTGGCAGTGATTTTGCCTACGTAGCCTTGTTTAACGAGGTTTGGCAGATTGCCACTGTGGTCAATATGTGCGTGGGAGAGTAAAACAGCATCTAGTGTGCTTGGGTCGAAAGGGAAGTTTTTATTGCGTTCATAGCTTTCTTTGCGCTTTCCCTGAAAGAGGCCACATTCGAGAAGAATGCGAGCGCCATTGACTTCAAGTAAATGCATAGATCCGGTTACTGTGCGGGCGGCACCGTGAAATGATATTTTCATAGGGGACTCCTTTTTCAACCAGAGAGAATATAGATATTATCTTATAAGTTTATTAGCTTTTCTCTATCAATCTTTCTTAATTTTTTAACTACGAGCGCATAAGAATCGTCAATCATCATTAGAACTTCATCTTCGGGGATACTTCCGTTGAAAATAACCGTGTTCCAATGTCTTTTATTCAAATGATAGCCAGGGATAACAGCCTCATATTTAGCACGTAAAGCGAGAGCGAGGTCAGGGTCGCACTTGAGACTGATACGAAGGGGATTCTCTTCCCAAGCAATTAGGGCAAACATTTTCCCCATCACTTTATAGACAAGGGCTTCAGGACCGAAGGGTGTTTCTTCGGTAGTGCCTTTTTTCTTGAGGAGAATTTCTTGGAATTCTTTTAAAATCATATTTTAGTCCACAGATTTAGTAGAAGGGGGCTAATTAACTAATGCTAAAATTTCTTCTCCATAGTTTTCTAATCTCCAAGGAGATATTTTCATAACTACTGCTAAATCATCTAAATTTTGTGGGTTTTCTCTTGCAATCTTTTCCATAATAAAACGTGGCAAGATAATATCTGATTCTATGCTGAGTTTTTCGGCTCGGCTTTTCCTCCACTGACGTAATGCTTCATAGCGGTGCTTATAGACATCGCTATGTCTGCGGCGTGGAGTGCGCTTTACTAAATCTGCGTTTTGACCACGCTTGATGGCTGCGAGAAAGGCCTTGCCAAAGCGTGCGCTTTGACGTGGTGTGAGCAGTTTTTTTTCTAATTCACGATAGCTACGGGGTTCTTCTTCTGCTAATTCTATTAATCTCTTATTGCCTATAATCTTGAAGGGGGGGCGCTTTAGTTTTTTAGCAAGCTCTTCACGCGTTAGACAAAGTTCATTTAAAAGGGTAGCCTGTCGTGGGCTAAGTTTGTGTCGCCCCCCAACTCGTTCCCAGATAGGAAGCGGTTCACGATTATTGATTCCGGCTAGGCTGGCACTTAAGTTAAAGTCTTCCTGTGCTAATGCCCAGTAGTTTTTTTCTTTTAGCTCTTCCTTGAGCATAGTGCGCATTTCAATTAGATAGTGCGTGTCAAGGCGAGCATAATTGAGCATGTCCTGCGTTAGAGGGCGTTTTCCCCAATCTGCTTTTTGAAACTTTTTATTAACCTTTACGTCAAATTTTTGCTGGAGCATATTTCCCAAGCCAACCTTCGCATAGCTAAGTATGCGTGCAGCCACAAGAGTATCGAAAAGATTGACGAAATTAAAATTGAAATCTCGCTTTAGGCAAATCAAATCGTATTCTGAAGCGTGGAATATTTTTTCAATATCAGGGTTTTCAAAAATGGGTGCAAGGATACTTAAGTCTGGCAGAGCAAGTGGGTCTAGCAGATAGTCTTGGGTAGGTGTTGAGAACTGGATGAGGCAAACTTGTTCTTGATAGGCGTGTAGGCTATTCGATTCGGTATCGATGGCGATAATTGGCTCGTTTTCCAAAGCTTGGGCTAAATTCTCTAAGGCTTTTCGGCTATCTACATATTGTGCTATGGGTGTATTTTTTCTCATGCCCCCATTATACCCCTTGTTAATAGCTCAAAATCCCCGCATAATACGATTTTTCTCCATCACTACTGCGTCTGTATCGTCGTTATAGTATTTCTCCCAGATATTGATGGTCTGGTATCCCTCTTGCCTATATAGATGGATGGCGTTGTCATTAGATATGCGGACAGATAGCCGCACGCGCGCGGTTGGAAGTTGGTCTTCGCACTGATGCAAAAGTGCACGCCCGATTCCCTGCCGCCGATAATCGGGCAAAACGCCCACAGTGGCAATCCATGAAAATCCTTCTGAAAGGCGTGGGTCACCAGCAATGAAACCAACCATCTTTTCCCCATCAACAGCTTTAAGGCGGATTACTCTAGGCATGGTCAGCACAGCAATTAAATCTAAAATCCCCCAAGAATCTTGAGAAAAGCAGATTTTTTCTAAATCTCGCAAGGATGTGAGATCACGAATAGTGGCAGGGATGATTTGCATAATTAAAAAGATACCGAGTGCCTATAGGCACTCGGTATCTAGCCTTTAGTTACTTAAGGGTTTTACTCTTTTCCACCAATAAACTTTTGAATCATGCTTGTGAATTCCATGGGGAAGATATATTTGGTCGATTCTCCTTGTCCCATTTCTTTAAGCGTGTCAAAATATTGTAGGGTCATTGTCTTTTGGTCAATCTCTTTAGCCGAGGCAAAGATATTGCTCAATGCAGAGGCATAACCCGCAGCTTTCAATTCTTGTGCTGCCTTCTGACCTTCTGCTTCAAGAACAGCGGCTTGTTTCATACCTTCTGCTTCTAAGATAGCGGCTTGTTTTTTACCTTCTGCTACGGTCACTTCGGCTTCTTTTGTGCCTAGAGATTCTGTGACCACTGCACGGCGAACGCGTTCGGCCGTCATTTGTCTATTCATAGATTCTTGAATTTCACGCGGTGGAACAATCTCACGAATTTCAACATTGGTTACTTTCACACCCCAACGTTCTGTCACTTCATCAAGACGGGTGCGGAGCATGGTGTTAATATGTTCACGTTCTGAAAGAACTTCATCCAAGATGATTGAACCGATAACCGCGCGCAGCGTTGTGGTTGCCATGCCTTGAGCAGCAGATTCAAAATTGCCAACTGCTAAAACTGATTCTGTGGGATCAAGAACTTTGTAATACCAGAGAAAATCGATTGAAATACCAGCGTTATCTTTGGTAATTGCGGTCTGGTGTGGTATCTCACGCACTTGTTCACGCAAATCAACGCGTGATGCGCGGTCAATAACAGGAATTAGGAAAATCATTCCAGGCCCCTTTTCGCCTATACTGCGGCCTAGCCGAAAAACGACCAAACGCTGATATTCAGGGACAATACGAATTGCGCTTGCTGCTAGGGCAAGCCCGATGACGACTACACCACCGAAAAGACATAATAATCCTGCTGCGTCCATTTTTTGTACCTCCGTACATTGAGTTGATTGAAAAAAAAGTGTTTTCTAAACACTAAGTTTCGTTTTTTGAAAACTTAGCTTTTCTTACTTCATGGATTTAGATTTCTTCTACATCTAGAACGAATCCTTTACGTTCAATTACACGAACTTGTGCTCTGGCCTTAATGGGTTTTACGCTACGAACTGTCCACAATTCACCCGAAATTTGGGCTGAACCTTCTGCGTGAATATTTGTTTTTGCTTCACCAACGCGCCCAATAAGTGCCTCTAAACTATGTGATGGCAAAACATCTAGGGCTTCGAGGGTTTTAATAATAATAAACCATAAAAAACCACCAGAGAGCAGAGAAACGAGAATTGCGAGCCATAAGCTGACCGAAGGCAACCACCCATCCCCACGAAAGAGATAGGCAGAGCCAATAATTACCGCAAAAATGCTCAATCCAAGATAGAGCTTGCGGCGTGCCGCATCCCGTATAGACATCACAAAAGGGATTATGCTCAAGACAAGTAAAATTAAGGCCCAAGTGTTGCTCCCAAGATTATAAGCCGCATATCCTGCAAAAAGCAGCAGGAAAAGGGCGCCAATTTCAAGAAAGCCTGTGCCTGGCGTGGCGAGCGCAAAAAAAGTGAGCAAAACGCCACCGACTAAAATCAAATATGCGATATTAGGGTCGAGCAAAATCATATCCATTTTTTCCTCTTTTCTTTAAAGACACTTCTATTATACAATATATTTCGTTAAATATATTTGGTGCGGTAAGACTTCCTAAGCCTCACCACACTATTATCGGAGCTACTATGAAATTTCAGAAAATATCTGTACTTGGACTTGGTTATATTGGTCTGCCCACCGCCAGCACCTTTGCTACACACGGGATTGAAGTTTTAGGTGTAGATGTAAAGCCAGAGATTATTGAAACCTTGAAATCGGGCGGATTACATATTCACGAACCAGGGTTGCGAACTTTGGTCAGCGGTGCAATTAATTCGGGGATGTTGCGAGTCGCACTTGAACCTGAGCTTGCAGATGCCTTTATTATCGCGGTGCCGACTCCTTTCTTTGATGCCGACAAAAAAGCGGATATGCGAGCTGTTAAATCAGCAGCTGAAGCAATTGTGCCCTTTTTGCGTGCTGGAAACTTAGTCGTGCTAGAATCTACATCGCCGCCGCGAACCACGATTGATTTGGTGGCGCCTATTCTCGAAAAAACGGGCTTAAAAGCAGGCGTAGATTTCCACCTTGCCTATTCACCAGAGCGCGTTTTGCCCGGTCAAATTTTACGTGAACTCATAGAAAATGCCCGTGTTGTGGGCGGCATTACGCCAGAATCAGCGCAAGCAGGCTATGATTTATATAAAACCTTCGTCAAGGGCGATATTATCAAAACTAATGCAACTACTGCCGAGATGGTGAAGTTGATGGAGAATACTTATAGGGATGTAAACATTGCCATCGCTAATGAATTTTCACGTTTAGCCGACAACTTTAGCGTAGATGTATGGGAAGCGATTTCGCTTTCAAATTTGCATCCGCGTGTGGAGATTTTGAGCCCTGGCCCTGGTGTAGGCGGGCATTGCATAAGTGTTGATCCGTGGTTCTTGGTCGAATCTGCACCAGAATTAACACCCTTTATTCGTCAAGCTCGTGAAGTGAATGATGCTCAGCCAAAATTTGTAGTGAGTTTAGTAGAGCGTGCCTTAGGCTCACTAAAAGGAAAAAATATTGCCGCACTGGGATTAGCCTACAAGCCAGATGTGGACGATTTACGCGAAAGCCCTGCTGTAGAGGTGATAGAATTACTTCAAGATGCAGGGGCAAAAGTAAAAGCTTTTGAACCATTCTCTCCAAATGCGAAGTTGCCAAATATAAGGGTTGTTCGTAATTTAGAAGAAGCTCTTAGCGAAGCAGATGGAGTTATTTTATTGGTTGGACATAGTGAATTCAAAACGATGGATGCTGATTTAGTTGGAACCATAATGGAAGGGCGTGTTGCTGTAGATACAGTTAATGGTTGGAATGTAGATGCTTGGGAAGAAGCCGGTTTTGAACTATTCCGCTTAGGTGTGGGAGGCGCAAAATAGAAGCTATTAGACAATAAATTATTATGAAAATACTATCAATTTTTGGGACTCGGCCAGAAGCTATAAAGATGGCGCCAGTTGTACGTGAGCTTGCGAAACGCAAAGGCATAGAATCTCGTGTTTGCGTTACGGCGCAGCATCGGGAAATGCTTGATCAGGTCTTGTCTCTTTTTGAGATTGAGCCCGATGTAGATTTGAATCTAATGCGTCCTAATCAATCTTTGGCGCAAATAACCGCGTCCGTTTTCACACATCTTGACCCAGTTTTAGAAAAAATGCAACCAGATTGGGTTTTAGTGCAAGGTGATACAACTACTGTTATGTCTGCCGCGCTGAATGCTTATTATCGACGTATCAAAGTCGGGCATGTGGAAGCCGGCTTAAGAACACATAATAAATGGGAGCCTTTTCCCGAGGAAGTTAATCGTCGTGTGGCAGGTGTTGCTGCAGATTTGCATTTTGCGCCTACGCGTTGGTCAAAACAAAACTTGCTTAAGGAGGGGGTGAATAAAGAAATTGTGCATGTGACGGGGAATCCTGTTATTGACGCACTCCAGTTTGTTGCCGAAGAAAAAGTGCCTGAAAAGATCTCAAGCCTCTTATCCAAGTTAGAAGCGAAACGCTTGGTTTTGGTGACAGCGCATCGACGTGAAAACCATGGTTTGCCCCTTGAGAAAATTTGCATCGCCCTTAAAGAAATCGCAGCACGCGGGGACGTGGAGATCGTTTATCCCGTTCACCTTAATCCTAATGTGCAGGAGCCCGTTTATCGTTTATTAGCTAATGCGCCAAATATCACTCTTTTGGAGCCTTTAGAGTATTTGCCGCTTGTTCACTTGATGAAAAATGCTGATTTAATTCTGACTGATTCGGGTGGAATTCAAGAAGAGGCCCCCGCCTTTGGAGTACCCGTACTTGTTTTACGTGATGTAACTGAGCGCCCCGAGGGCGTACAGGCAGGTACTTTGAAGTTAGTTGGCACCGATAAAGAGAAAATTATTCGGGAAGCAAATTATTTACTCAACGATCGTATTGCACATGCTGCGATGGCCCAGGCAGTTAATCCCTTTGGTGATGGGGATGCAGCAATAAAAATTGTGAATATTCTACAGAATTTTTAGCACTATAAAAATATATAAGCCCGGTGTAGGTATACTTATGGGGAAACCCTAAGGGCTGTTCAGTTCTGGAGTATTCCTTCGTAATTAAGGACGTATTCAAGCT
>JABGQV010000205.1 GCA_018648655.1 Anaerolineae bacterium
AAATCTTGTTCTACGGGGAATTTTTAACGGTCATTGCTTATCTCCTCACCGGTGTTATTTAAAGGGGAGCAAGCTTAAAGTTCACGTGCGTGTCGTTATATTGTCTCTTCAAATTCCAGTGCTGCTAGTAGGGCTTCGTATTCATCAAAACATCCACGACACATATCCAAATGATATTTGACTAAAGGCATCAGTTTTTCAACATCTTCACCGCGTCTCTTCATCTCTACGTATTCGTCAATTAGATTATGAACATCATCGCAGGAATACTCTTCTTCTTTGGTCATTGCCAAAGTTTGGAGTAACTGCACTGTCATGGCAGAAGAGTTTGCAGAAAGGTTTTTTTTAGGTCGTATCCAGTTCATAATTTTTTCAAATAGTCTTTTCATTTGAAGACCGCCAAAAGTTCTATGGGTGAAGCACCTTCGCGTTCTAAGCGTTGTTTTAAGCGTAGGCGGGCATCGTGCATTAATTTATAGAGTGCGTTTCTGTTACTACCAACTTCTTCTGCAACTAGGTTAAGCGGTTTGCCTTCTACGGCAACAGCCATCATTACTTTATATTGGCGGGGTGTTAGTTCTTCTTTCATAATGCGTTGTACCATTGAGATCACATTTTTGCGTTCTAGCTGTGTTTCTGGGCTAGGGTCTTCTGCGGCAAAACGTTCTGAGGGCATCTCATCTGCTTCTTTGCCTTCTTCGAGTTTATCGAGCGAAGTTTCTTTCCACTTTTTGAGTCTTAACTCACCCAAGCCGATATTCACGCCAATTTTATAGACCCAAGTTGTAAATTTACTGCGTCCCTGAAAAGTATCTAATTTATCTAAAACGCGTAAGAGTGTTTCTTGCGCAGTATCTTCTATAAAAGTTTCAAAATGACTAGATGAATCTGGAAGCCAACGAGATAAAGCGGCTGGCAAGATACGTAAAAGTATTTGGTGTAAATCTTCTACAGCTGCTTCTTTTTGCGTGCCTTCTGCACTTAAGTCTTTTAGCCAAGTTTCGTTATCGCGTTGATTTTGCATAAGGCACATTATAACGCATCTGTATAGAAGATTAAGAGCTTCTAATTCTTACTAAAGTAAGAGGCTGGCATAGAAAATCATCTTTTCATAATGCTCGCACTAGATTTTCAGTTTCCCTTGAGCAATTATATAAAAGGAGTTCAAATGTTTTCTTTAAGATGGATGGTCATTTTGCTGGCCCTAAGCTTGGGTCTCGCCGCCTGCACACCTGCGGCATCCCCTACAGAATCACCAGCGGAGCCGAGCGTGCCCGAAGCGGATCCCGTTGAAGCAGCATCGCCTGCGGCCCCAACAGAAGAGAGTCTCGTTATCGCAGACGAGAATCCCCCACCCGGGGCAGCAAATCAGTTTTCAACCGATTTCTCTAAACATAGTGTTTCCTACAATACTATTCTCTCAGGAGGACCGCCAAAAGATGGCATTCCCGCCATTGATGCGCCGAGCTATGTCTCTATAGACGATGCCAACGAATGGATTGACGACCGTGAGCCAATCGTTGCTGTAGATGTAGATGGTGTAGCTCGTGCTTATCCCCTTCAAATTTTGACTTGGCATGAGATTGTCAACGACGAACTTAATGGCAAGCCGATGGTTGTTTCATTCTGTCCTCTTTGTAATACGGCCATTGCCTTCGAGCGCGAGTTTGACGGCCAGATTTTAGATTTTGGCACAACGGGCCGTTTGCGTTTTAGTAACTTAATCATGTACGACCGCCAAACAGAAACTTGGTGGCAACAAGCCACAGGTGACGGAATTGCTGGAGAATATACTAACGAGCAACTCACCTTCTATCCCGCCGCAATGATTTCGTGGGCAGATTTTAAGTCGCAGTATCCCGATGGCGACGTGCTCTCGAAAGATACAGGATTTAATCGTAGCTATGGACGAAACCCCTATGCGGGCTATGATGATATTAATCAGTCCCCTTTCCTTTTTGATGGCGTTTATGTAGATATTCTGCCGCCAATGACGCGTGTTCTAACTATTGAACTTAACGAAGAGACCGTTGCTTATACTTATGATCTTCTCGAAGAAGTAATCGTTATCAATGATATTGTTGATAACGAAAATATCGTGATCTTCTGGGCAGAAGGGACAGCATCTGCATTAGATGAAGGCAGTATTGCGGCAGGAAGAGATGTGGGGGCGGCAGTGGCTTATGCCGCCGATGGAAAAAACTTCTTGGTGGATAATCGTCTTATTAAAGATGAAGAAACAGGTAGCACCTGGAATATCTTTGGTGAAGCCATTGATGGTGAGCTAAAAGGTGAGGTACTTAGGCCCGTTGTTGCGGTAAATCATTTTTGGTTCTCATGGGCGGCTTTCAAACCAGAGACAAGGGTTTATCAGCCTTAAGAACTTAACCGCAAAGTACACGAAAAGCTGAAGGAATACAAATTAAAAGGGTTTGACGCAAAGCGTCAAATCCTTTTTTCTTTTAAAAATCTGCGTAAATCCGCTCATTCAGCGAAATCCGCGTTCTATCTTTTAAGCGCCCTATACTTCACACTTTTCGGCATATCAGCATATTTGTATGAGAATATTTAATGTCTGATTGTTGATATTTATATGCTTAGGATTGTTTCATAGGCTCTCGCATATGCGTTTCTCCCCAATTTGCCATTGTTTGCAGGAGGGGAGCTAGAGAACGACCGCGTTCAGTCAATGAGTATTCAACTTTGGGCGGCACAACGGGGTAAACCTCGCGGTGCACAATCCCGTCTCGTTCTAACTCTCGCAACTGTTGCGTCAGCATCTTCTGTGTGATTTTAGGGATCATTCGTTTTAGCTCGCTAAATCGACGCGTATCCTGATAGAGAAGCCACAAAATAATGGATTTCCACTTCCCGCCAATCACTGAAATGGTTGCTGTTACAGGACAAAAATAGGCATCTTGCATCGAAATCTCCTTACAGTATCTTTTTGGGTACTATAGTACAAAATAGTGCGTACTTGCTTTTTTTGGCTATATGATTATAATCCATTTATCAAGATTTAGGTATATCAAAAAAAGGAGCTAATATGTCAACACTTGAAGAAAAGAAAGGGACTGCATTAGGCGTTTCAAAAGCAATTATGAATGGCGAATGGGAAAAAGTAGATGAACTGCTTGACGATAGTTTCACCTATGTCGGGGATGGCGCGGACCCCATCAACAAAGAGCAATATATTGGTTTTATGCGCGGTGTTTTATGCACGGCAATGACCGATATGGATATGGACTTTCTGCGTGTAATTGCCGAAGGTGATTTGGTCGCGATTGATTACACCAATAAAATGACCCACAGCGGTGAATTTTACGGTATCCCCGCAACAGGCAAACGCGTGGTTGGCACTGGGCAATTCATCCGTGAAGTCAAAAATGGCAAAGTCACTGCCGAATGGCAGACTACCAATGCAATCGGATTGATGGGGCAAATCAAGGGATAAATCGTAAAAGAGAAAAATCTAAATAGTAGGGCTTACGCATTTTTCGTAAGCCCTGTTTAATTTTCAAGGAGAAAATAATGAAAGCTATTCTAACAAAAGAGTATGGAAACGCCGATGTTCTAGTGGTGGCAGATATTGAAAAACCTATCATCGAAGAAGGAGAGTTGCTGATTCAGGTGATGGCCACATCAGTAAATCCAATGGATTGGAAAATCAGAGATGGTGAAATGAAAATGATGACCGGCAAAACGCCCCCACAGGTTTTGGGCGCAGATTTTGCAGGCATCGTGAGCAAAGTGAATCCAAGTGTTAAGGGCTTTAAAAAAGGCGACGAAGTCTACGGCATGGTAAATGGGATGAAGGGCGGTGCTTACGCTGAATATCTTAAAATCAAAGAAGATATGCTTGCTATGAAACCCAGCAATATCAGCTTTGAAGAAGCGGCATCTTTGCCTATGGTTGCGCAAACTGCTTATCAGGCACTTGTTCATAAAGCGCAAGTCAAAAAAGGCGATCACGTTTTGATCAATGGTGCGACTGGTGGCGTTGGAAGTGCCGCCGTGCAAATAGCCAAAGCATTGGGCTGCATGGTCACGGGTGTTTGCAGCACTAAAAATATCGAGTTTTCCAAAAGTCTCGGAGCCGATCATATTGTCGATTATAAAAAAGAAAACGTGCTTACGAACCAAAACAGCTACGACATCGTTTTCGATACCATCGGCAATCATTCCTTTGCAGAATTTAAGCCAACGCTAAAACCTGGTGGCACCTTCGTCACCACCGCCCCCACCATCCCCGCCATGCTTTTCGGTTCTATTCTAAATCTTTTCCGATCCAAAAAATCAGAAATCGTCATGTCTGCTTCAAAGACAGAAGACCTTAACGCCATCAGAAAAATGGTTCAAGAAGGAAAACTAAAGCCACAAATTGCCAAAGTTTTCACTATGGACCAAATTAAAGATGCCCACATCCTAAGCGAAAAGGGGCGTGTTGTCGGAAAAATAGTTATCAAGATTTAACATTTTTTGGAATATATAATCTGAAAATAGAACTTATACTTCTGGGAATAAGCCTTGTATATAATCAAAATGGGCGACCAGTTGGTCGCCCATTTTGATTATAAAAATTCACCTTCTATTCTCGCTTCAGCGTCCTATACTTCACGCTCTTTGGCACATCGACTGATTTGCCATAACGCTTATGATAATCTTCTTCGTAATCAGACCAGTTGCCGAGGAAAAGACGGGCTTGAGAATCGCCTTCAAAGGCAAGGATGTGGGTACAGATTCTATCTAGGAACCAGCGATCATGGCTGACAACAACGGCGCAACCAGCGAAGTTTGAAATCGCTTCTTCGAGGGCACGCAGGGTGTTTATATCTAAATCGTTGGTTGGCTCATCGAGGAGAAGGACATTTGCACCTTCGGTGAGCATTTTAGCAGTATGCACACGATTTCTTTCACCACCAGAGAGTATGCCAACTTTTTTCTGTTGGTCGGTGCCAGAAAAGTTGAAGGTAGAAACATAGGCACGGGAATTCATCGTTCTTTTGCCGAGCGTGATGGAATCTGTGCCGCCAGAGATTTCTTCGTAGACAGTTTTATCGGGGTTGAGCGTGCGGGATTGATCGACATAAGCCATCTCAACGGTTTCACCAATTTTGATAGAGCCGCCATCAAGCTCTTCTTCACCTGTAATCATTCTGAGTAGGGTGGTTTTACCCGCGCCATTAGGTCCTACGATGCCTACAATAGAGCCAGGTCGAATTTCTGCGCTGAAATCTTCGAGCAGCAATTTCTCACCATAGGCTTTGGTGATATTTTCGAGATTGATCACAATATCGCCTAAGCGGGGTCCAGGCGGGATGTAGATTTGTAAATCTTTGCGGTGCGCTTCGGTCTCTTGCGAGAGCAATTTTTCGTAGGCATTTACACGCGCTTGCCCCTTACTCTGTTTTGCTTTCTGAGACATATTGATCCACTCTAGCTCACGCTGGAGGGTCTTTTGTCTTTTGCTTTCTTGCTTATCTTCCTGACGCAGACGTTCTTCTTTTTGCGACAGCCATGAAGAATAATTCCCTTTCCATGGGATGCCGTAGCCACGGTCGAGTTCGAGAATCCAGCCCGCGACGTTGTCGAGGAAATAGCGGTCATGGGTCACGGCGATGACGGTGCCTTTATAGTTTTGGAGATGATGTTCGAGCCAAGCAATCGATTCGGCATCGAGATGGTTGGTCGGTTCGTCCAGCAGGAGAATGTCGGGTTCCAGTAGCAAGATTCGGGTAAGGGCGACGCGGCGACGTTCACCACCGGACAATGTTTGGATTTTCGTATCCGATGGAGGGCAACGCAGCGCGCCCATCGCCAATTCCAAGCGGGAATCCAGATTCCAGGCATCGGCGTGATCGAGACTATCCTGGAGTTTGGCTTGCTCGGCGAT
>JABGQV010000225.1 GCA_018648655.1 Anaerolineae bacterium
AAAGCAAGATGAAAACCGATCTCGGCCAATCTCTCTTCGAGCCAGCGGAAATCATGATCCTTGCCATAAGTTCTTTTCTGGTATGCCTGTGTGGAGATATGAAAACGATCCACGATCCACGAATAATAACGCTGTAGCTCGAAGAGCCGCATCCATGTTTGGTAGGTTTCCATGGCCAAATCTTCCTCTTGTGGCTCAAAATTGATGATGCCGCGCCCCCACGGATGATTCGTAAAAGCACACCACTCACCGGAAACCAAAGGGGAATGGTAACGATATTTTCGCGGCCCCACCACACGGGGATGCTCGTTGAGCGTGAAGGCGATCTCGGTCTTAAAGGTCAGCCGCGTACCTTCCATGATGATTTTTGGGGTCAATTTAGACATGAGAAAATTATAACGAAAATCGTATAAAAGAATCGGGTTTTAATGGTAATCTATTTGTAAGTTTTAGTGCACAAAATTAATGGTATGATTTTTGCACTTTCTAAAAGGTAAAAATTATGGAAACTAAAATTACAATTATCGAAGGACCGCCCCCCGTTTTTGAACCCGTTCAGGATGGTTGGGCATTAAGTCTCACAGAAGGCCCCAGCTCACTCGTTAACGCAGTTACCAAACTTCGCACTTTTAATGGACCCGAACTTGTAGAACGTTGTTATCGCGCCTGGCGCAGCTATGAAACCATGCACCTTCTCTATAAAAACGAAATGGGATTAGAGCAAGAAGCCCCCATCCAGGCCGCTCGAACAGTCGATAGCGAAGATGGGCACGTTTTGCTCCTCTGGGTTTATCTTGACCCCGAGATCGTGGAATTTGAGATCGACCACGGCGAAGACGACGGCACAGACGATGGTTTCGATCTATAACCCGACATAAGAAAAAGAAGCTTTCATGCCCCAAGTCATCTCATCCCTTCAACTCCACACCCTAACACTTACCCTAAATCGTCCCGATAAGGCCAACGCCTTCAATCGGGACATGATTTTAGAACTGCAAAATGCGCTAAACGATGCCGCAGCAAACGACCAGGTTCGCTGCATAGTCATCACTGGCGCGGGGACAACTTTTAGCTCTGGGCAAGATATTACCGAGATGGAAACCGTACAAGGGCAGGATATTTCCTATCATGAACACCTCCGCGAAACCTATAATCCGCTCATTTTGCAACTCCGACAAATTGAAAAACCGATCATCGCTGCGATTAATGGCACAGTTGCCGGGGCGGGATTAGGAGTCGCGCTCGCCTGTGATCTGCGCATAGCCGCTGATGACGCAAAATTCACCGTCGGATTTACAGGTATCGGACTTGTCCCCGACTCTGGTGTTTCACTTTTACTCCCAGCCCTAATTGGGCTTGCTCGGGCGACCGAATTCACCTTTAGCAATCTCCCCATCTCCGCACAGGATGCCCTCTCCTGGGGCATGGTCAACCGCCTGATGCCCGCCGATGAGTTAATGCCCATGACCGCACAAATCGCCATGATGCTCTCCATGGGCCCCACCGAAACCTTCGGCGCAACAAAAAAAGCCTTCAACCGTGCCATGCTGCCCAATTTAGAAGAAGTACTCGAATACGAAGGTGAATTACAAGAAATAGCAAGAACTAGAGAAGAGCATAAAATTGGGGTAAAAGCTTTTCTGGAGAAAGAAATACCGAATTTTCTTTAGTCAAAATACTGTAGGTCACGCTTCAAGCGTGACCTACTTTTATTCTCTACACGGGTTCAATACCCCGCCGCTTGCGGCGTGATAGTATTTCTGTATGAGTCATCTGATAAGAAAAAGTCATAATGTTTCTATTTTGGTCTATCACTATGTTTGCCCTGCGAAGTATAGAAGGGCTGTTTTAGACGAAAAAGTCGATCAAGTTTTGCGAGATGTTTGTTTAGAAATAGCAGTTCGCTACCAAATAGAGTTTCTCGAAATAGGGACAGATAAAGATCATGTTCACTTTCTTGTACAATCTATACCGACTTATAGCCCTACAAAAATTATCACGATGATAAAGAGCCTTACAGCGCGTGAGATTTTTGCTCGCGCTCCACATGTTAAGAAACAGTTGTGGGGCGGTGAATTCTGGACAGATGGCTACTATGTTAGCACAGTAGGTCAACATGCCACAGAAGATGTAATCAAGCTATATGTTAAAAACCAAGGGCAAGAAAATCAGTATGCACGATTACATGTGCAGCAACTCGAGCTATTCTAAAGAGCGATACCCCGTCCGCTCGCGGCGGGGTAGTTCATTAAATGAGCTATGCTCTGGTAAAATGGCGGGGTTACATAAAAGAAGCTGAGAAATAATTCCTGTAAAATTTGAACCCGTCATCGGACTAGAAGTTCAGGTAGAACGTTGCCACAAATGCGAAAGAATTGATCAAGGATTATTTAAAAAAATGAGATTTGAAAATAGCACATCAGCATGATATTTTCATAGAGTGAATAATCGATATGCGTCTTTTTGGAAAAATCAAAACTTCTCTTAGCAAAGTGTCTGTCAAGCGATGGATTGAGTTGATCGCCATGCTCATTGGCCTATTTGTCGATGTCGTTGCTCTACTAAGCTTCATTAGTTTTGTAAACACGCCCAAAGAATCACCTTTGTTCTATGTTAGTAGTCAAGAGTTTCTAGTTTGGTCTCTTATAGCTGTTTTATATAGTCTGGGATATTTCAACGCAAAGATAAGCAAACGATGGGAAGATTTAAACAAAGAAGTTAAGCATATTGAAATAAATGATTTTTCTTGGATGTTCAACAAGAAAAGAGATTTTTTGAAAGCACAGTGGTTTCAAAGAAGATATTCCTTAGCATTAATTACTTCATTTCCATTTGATTATCTGTACTTTAGAGCAGCTAGTGCATCCTTCTCACAAGGGGAAGCTTCTCCTTGGATTGCGTTCATTTTAGCTTTTGTACTCTCCCCGCTTATTGCGGTTTTTGTCTTATTATTGGGAGACATTTTTAGAGCCGCACTCTCCTTTAAATCATAAAGTATTTGGAAAACTATGAAATTTGAACCCGTCATCGGACTAGAAGTCCACGTTGAACTCGCCACAAAATCGAAAATGTTCTGTGGCTGCGCCGTTGTTGATTCTGTCGAGGCCGAGCCGAATATCGCCGTTTGTCCCGTTTGCTCGGGGATGCCCGGCGCATTACCCGTTGCCAACGAGCGCGCTGTCGAATACGCCATGCGCGTCGGGATGGCTTTAGGCTGCAAAATAGAGCCTGTCAGCATTTTTGCGCGCAAGAACTATTTTTACCCCGACCTCCCTAAAGGCTACCAGATCTCCCAATTTGAAGAACCCCTCGCGACCAATGGCGAGATGCTCATCGAAACTGACGATGGCGAAAAGGTCGTTCGTGTTCTCCGCGCCCATCTCGAAGAAGATGCGGGAAAACTGACTCATATCAACGGTGCCAGCCTCGTCGATCTCAACCGCGCGGGCGTTCCCCTACTCGAGATCGTTTCCCAGCCTGATATGCACTCCGCCGCCGAAGCGCGTGCCTACGCCGAAAATCTGCGCAATATCCTCCGCTATCTCGGCGTGAATTCCGGTGATATGGAAAAAGGCGTGATCCGTTTTGAAGCGAATACTTCCGTGCGCCCTGTTGGAACAACAGAATTGGGTACACGGACTGAAGTTAAAAACCTGAACTCTTTTCGCGCTATGGAAGATGCGATCAATTACGAAATCGCTCGCCAAAGTAAAATTATCGAAGAAGGCGGCGAAGTGGAGCAAGTCACGATGGGATGGGATGAAGCCAAAGCCCAAACCTATACCATGCGTGGAAAAGAAGATTCACACGATTACCGCTACTTCCCTGAACCGGACTTGCCACCGCTAAAAGTGAATGATGCCTGGAGAGAACGTGTTCGCGCTGAACTGCCCGAATTACCGCGTGCCAAATTCGAACGTTTCCTCGCTGAATTCAAACTCAGCGAATACGATGCAAAAGTCCTCGTCGCCGAAAAAGCGATTGCCGATTATTTTGAAGCAGCACTAGAGAAAGCCACTGAAAAAGTGACTCCAAAAATGCTCGCCAACTGGATGACCGGAGAGCTTTTTGCCCTCATGAATCAAGCCGAAGTTGGCATTAAGGCCATAAAAGTCACGCCCAAGGCTTTGGCAGAATTGGTCACGCTCGTTGCCGAGGGTGAAATTAACAAAAAAACCGCCAAAGAAGTATTAGCGGAAGTTTTCAAGAGTGGAGAAAGTCCCAAAGCCATTGTTAAAGACGGTGGGCTTGGTCAAGTTTCGGATGGAGAACTGATCGCGGGGCTGGTATCCACTGTCATCAATGCGCACCCAGATGAGGTTACAAGCTATCGCAGCGGAAAAGAAGGGGTCGCAAACTGGCTCTTTGGACAGGTGATGCGAGAGGCGCGCGGACGTGCGAATCCGCAAATCCTGAGAGAAGAATTGATGAGGCAATTGGCAGCGTAAGACAGGAGCAGAGGGTGCAAAAAACTCTTCTCAGCCAAACAAAAAAACGGGACTTTATAAAAAGTCTCGTTTTTTGATATAACCCTGCCGTAACCAAAAGCAAACTCCGTTGTTTGAATCAACAGAAATATCTTTATTCGTATAAAAAAGGAGTTTTGTAATGAATATTTTCTTATGGGTTTTACAAGTTTTATTCGGGGTATATTTTCTCTTTATTGGCGTGACTCATTTTACGCTGCCCCCCGGGCTGCCCGCACCAATGAGCTGGATGTATGAGTTATCTCCAGCGCTGCACTGGTTTAGTGGAATAGCCGAAATTTTGGGCGGTTTGGGATTGATACTCCCCGGTCTTACCAAAATTCAGACACGCCTAACGCCTCTGGCTGGGTTGGGACTCGTTCTTGTGATGTTGGGTGCACTTACCTGGCATCTTCAACGTGGCGAGTCACAGAATATCATGTTCAATGTTGTTTTGGCACTTATTGTTGGCTTTATCGCTTACGGGCGTTGGAAACTCAGTCCTCTGGCGGATAAGAATATAAGCTAGTTGAAAATAATTCACGCGAAGTGCTTTGCTTTAATTTCTTAAAGAAATTATCGTCCCTTCCCATCAGGAAGGGACGATAATCATTTTATGGGGGTAAGCGCAAATAACCCTGGAATAGCAATGAAATCTGAAAACCCCAAAATTACACCTTTCTTACGGACCTTTACCCTGATCGAAACTTTAGTCCTTGTAGGCGCAGGTTTCGGCCTATTCTTTTTCCCAAATATTTTCCGCCCGTTATGGCCTTGGAAAATCGCTCCCTTCAATACGCTTTTTCTGGGCGCAATTTATTTAGGAGCAATGGTATCGGTTGGCTACATGTTCCTTTCAGGCCGTTGGTCGCCAACCCGCCCTGTGTTGAGAGCCATCTTTACCTTCACATTCATTGTTCTTGTTATTTCGCTGTTTACCAACAGTCAGTTTGATTTTACGTATTGGCCAGTCTGGGGTTGGTTTGCAATTTATATTTCTCTCCCTATTAGTGCAGGTTACCATTTGTGGTTATACAGATCTATGCCTACAAGCCATCTAAATCCGGTACCAGCCAAATGGGGCACCATATTGAGCAGCACGGGCATCCTGATTGGTTTGTATGGACTTGGTTTGTTATTTCTACCGAATATTTTCGGTGATACCTTTCCCTGGACGTTGGATATCTTTCACAGCCAATTATATAGTGCAATGTTTTTTACTGGCAGCGTAATGATGTTTTCCGTAGCTAAATCATCTACCCCTGCCGAGTTTGTTGCTACCGGATTGACTGTAGCAACCTTTAGCATTTTTTCGATTTTGGGATTGTTTATTGTAGATGCTCAAGTGCAGCTAACCGACTG
>JABGQV010000037.1 GCA_018648655.1 Anaerolineae bacterium
AGCATTATAATTATTTTAAAAAAAAACTAGGCATGTATAAGATATTAAGCTATAGGCAAAAAGGTTTTTTAAAAAAAGGATAAATATATAATTATCTATCTCTATATATGACCATTGTCGCCTGATTTGGTGACATAAAAACCTGTGTGCATTTATCAAGATTAGGTATCATCATTCTGCTATTTTATAAAATCTCGTTGGAGGTAAGTATGCAAGCTGTTCCAAGCGAAAACTTGGCTATTAACCGCAAAAAACGCGCACAAGAGCCATTTCTTGAATTAAACCTACGCCCTGCTGAAGAGCGAGTTTGTGATTTTGAAGAAGTTGCTATCGGTTTTACCCCAGAAGAAGCAATTATAGAAGCCGCTCGTTGTATTCATTGCCCTGACCCTGCACCTTGTATGCTCGGATGCCCTACCCATAATGATATCCCCTCAGCAATGTGGCTAATAGAACAGGGACGTTTTGCAGATGCGGCAAAGCTTTATCATAATACAAGCGCGCTTCCTGAAGTTTGTGGGCGTGTTTGCCCGCATGAACAACTCTGTGAAGGTGCTTGCGTTCTCAATAAAACGGGTGAACCTGTTATTACCGGTCAGTTAGAGGTATTTGCCCTCCAGCAAGAGCGCACCGAAGAACCTTATGTGCCCGAAGTTGCGCCATCTACTGGTCAAAAAGTAGCTATTGTAGGTGCAGGTCCTGCTGGGCTTGGCTGCGCAGACGAATTGCTCAAGCTGGGGCATCAAGTTACTCTCTTTGACTCAAAGCCTGCTCCAGGCGGGTTACTCGTTTACGGTATTCCCAATTTTAAGATTTCAAAAGACGTTTTCTTTGAACGCTGGAATGACATGGTAAAGCTTGGGGCAAAATTTGTTGGCAATACCTATGTTGGGCGCGATACAACCATTGATGAAATTCTTGAACAAGGTTTTGATGCAATGTTTGTGGGCGTTGGCTCTGGAATTGATGCCCCGATGGATATTGACGGTGAAGATTTGCCTGGTGTTTACGAAGCAACCGATTTTCTCATCCGTGGCAACGTCAGTGGCGAAAACCTTCCTAAAGATAAAGATCCCCTACCCGATTTAGGCAACGATGTAGTTGTAATTGGTGGTGGTGATACTGCCTCCGATTGTTTGCGCACATCTGTACGCAGAGGCATCGAAAACGTGATTTGTCTCTACCGCCGTACCGAAGCTGAAATGCCCGGTAGCGCAAAAGATCGTAAGCTTGCGAGACAAGAGGGTGCAAAATACTCTTTCTTGACCCAACCTGTAAAGTTTATCGCAGGGGCAGATGGCAAATTAGCCGCTGTAGAATGTATTCAAATGGAACTTGGCGAACCCGATGATAGTGGCCGCCGCCGCCCTGTAGCTGTTGAAGGCTCAAATTTCAGTGTTCCAGCAACAACTGCTGTAAAAGCTCTTGGTTATTGGCCTGATGAAATTATTGGCAAGACCACACCCGATTATGATGTAGACAGATGGGGTCTTACCATTGTCAAAGATTCTGAAACAGGGCAAACGTCTCGTGAGAATATCTTTGCAGGTGGCGATGGCGTTACTGGGCCTGACCTTGTAGTTACAGCGATGGTGGCTGGCAAAAAATCCGCAAAAGCAATTGATGAGTATTTGAAAAACATAAAATAGTGTTTTTTCACAAGTCTGTTTTTCGAAGGCACGCAAGAAAAAAACACGTACGCATTAAGACGCGAAGCGTTCATCCAAAATAACAAAGTTCTCAGATATTTTAACCATATCTGAGAACTTTATATTTAAGGACTTCCACAATAAACTATTTCTTTGCGTGGTAAAATACCGCACTAAATTAAGGAGAAAATATGCCTAGTCAAGATTTACTTGAAATTTTGCGTTGCCCTGCCTGCGTGCGAGAAAAAGAAGCTCTGCTCAAATTAGAAAAAGAAAGCTGGTTGCTTTGCCAAGATTGTGAGCGCAAATATCCCATTGTAGATGATATCCCCGTTATGTTGATTGACGAAGGAGATAAATGGGTAGATACTGCTATAGCTGATTTACCTGTCCCACCACCTGAGCCTAAATAACTACCCACTGAATCTTTAATGGATAATCTACTTCGAGACTTGATAAGTGGAGATGAAACCCTAGCCGAAGCCGCGATGCATAAGCTTATTGCGCTCGGTGATGAAGTTTTTCCCACCATAAGAAGTTTGCTCGATTCACCTAATGCCGACCATCGTTGGTGGGCCTTAAGTGTTTTAGCACAAATCGAAGGCGCAGACATAAATTGGATGCTCACAGCACTGGATGATGAAGTTGTTGAGGTACGGCAATCTGCCGCTTTAGGCTTATCTATTTACCCCAACTCAAAAACAGTTTCTGCTTTGATTCGTAGTTTATATGACGAAGATTCGATGGTCTCTACATTGGCCTCTAATGCCCTAGGCAAAATTGGCGAAGATGCTGTTTTGCCCTTGTTGGTCGTACTCGACAAAAAGAAGTCAAAAATAAAGAAAACTCAAGAACAAGCTGCCCGCCTTGGCGCGATGCGGGCATTAGCAAAAATTGCTGACCCACGCGCTATTCCCGCTATGATGACTGCCCTAGAGGAAGAGGATTCTTTGTTTTTGAAACACTGGGCAGAGGTTGGGCTAAAAGAATTAGGCCAAGAAATGGTCTATTTCAATATGGATTGATAAAATGACAGAAAAAAACACAAATTCCCAAAAGCCTACTTGGCTTAAAAAGCTACCATTTGGCATGATTATTACCTGGACAATTGCCATAGCTATAGCGATTGGTGCATTTATCTTTTTGCGCGGCTTTGTTGCCAGTATGGAAATGGTAAATTTACCTGGCATGGCCGTGGTTGATTCCCCCGAAGAAGTTCTCTCAGAAGGTGATGCACCAGCCCCTGCACCAGTAGTAAATGCCCCCGAAGACAACCTTCCACCTACTTGGGATGGTGCCAGTCGAGTCAATATTCTCTTTTTAGGATTGGACGCACGTGACCTGGACTCAGATGCACCACGCTCTGATACGATGATTGTCTTCACGATTGATCCGATGAGCAAAACAGCAGGGATGATTTCTGTTCCAAGAGATATGTGGGTAGATATTCCTGAAGGCTTTGGCTATGGAAAAATCAATACTGCCTATGCGCTAGGAGAACAATATAAGCTCCCAGGCGGGGGGCCTGCCCTAGCCATGAAAACAATAGAAAGATTTCTCGGCGTGCCCATCCAATATTATGCTCAAGTTGATTTTCATGCTTTTGAAGAAGCCATCGACGCAATGGGCGGGCTTTATATGTGTGTTGATAAAAGAATAAAAATTGACCCAATTGGCCCCAAACCCAAAGAACCTTTTGAGAAAGGGTGCTTTGTCCGAGATGGTTATCAGGTTCTTGCTTATGCCCGTGATAGAAAAACCGAGGCTGGTGGCGATGTGACTCGTGCTGAACATCAGCAAGAAGTTATTATGGCGTTACGAGATCAAGTTCTTTCACCAGAGAACTTCCCCAATATGGTGAAAATTGCCCCCGATATTTACAAAGAAGCTTCCGCTGGATTAAAAACAAATCTTTCTTTTGAAGATGCTTTAAAATTAGGTGCACTTGCAACACAAATTGATATTAGCCAAATAAAACGCGGTGTAATCAATTATGAAATGGGCACCTTAGATCGCTCTCCTGATGGGCTCTCAATTATGAAGCCAATCCCTGACCAAATTCGAGTTTTGAGAGATGATATTTTTACCGCCAATGGGGCACTAAGCCCTCAGGCAGTTGGATCTCCTCTTGAGTTGATGCAAGCACAAGCATCACGTGTTAATATATTAAATGGAGCCTATGGTATCGTTGAAGCAACCGAACTTGCCGCACGCACTCAGGTTTATTTCTCATCACAAGGCATGAGCGTGGTTGGCATCGGTAGCGCCGATAAAACATATGATCGCACGACTATTGTTATTCATAATGCCGATCTATATACCATGCGCTATGTTTTTGATCTTGTACAAGCGAATAGCAACCATCAAGTTGTCTTCCGCTTTGACCCCGCTGCAGGTTCAGATATAGATATTATGCTAGGAAATGACTGGGCACTAAATAACCCAATGCCTTAGGCAAAGAAGCTAAAGGCCGAGTGTTTTGAAAACACTCGGCCTTTAGCTTTAAACTATTATGTTAAGGTCGCTCAAATTTGAGTCGTAAGCTTCCCCAATAATTATTTCCTTCATCGTCTTGACAAAGAGGGGCACTCAAATTCGAGGCGGCGGTGCTTCCTGTAGCCAAGCGTAAAGAATAATGCTGATTGGGTTCCATCAAAAAATCAGCGTAGCCCTTATTTAACTCTGGCTTTAACCCTGTATAGAAATGTTCTTCGTTACCCTCCCACGAAATGATAATCTCAACACCAGGCAGCTCTTTTTGGGATATATCACTCACAAAAACCATTAATAATGCTTCCGAAATATTAATACTACAAATTTCATCTTGTGTCTGAAGGATATAGGGCGCACTTGGCGTTGGGCTTGCTTCCGCTATGGATGCTGGTGTGCGTGTAAAAAAGGGAATAGGCGTTATGGTAGCAATCGCCACATCATCATCTATAAACTCGCTAGTGGGCGTAGATGTAGCTGGTGTGCCTGTGGGGCTAGAGAGAAGCGGTGTTTGAGTGAGCATTTTTGTGCTTGTAGCAATAATTTGATTTACTGACGTCTCTTTTCCCAAATCTGCGGCTAATGCAGCGAGGGCGTTAAGCGATTCTGGAGAATTTCCTTCTGCCAAGGAGCGTTGAGCTTGGCTTTCGATTGCGCTAATAATATCTATATCATTGAGGGTGGATAGTCTGCTCTTGGCACGCGGAAGATCGTTTGTAGCTTCATAAGCAAGAGCAATAAGGGCACGGTAATTATCTTTATAGTTATTTTGGAGCATGGATGGTGTGGTATCTGTCGTTGCTTGAGGCAGAAGAATCCACGATATGAGGAGACCAAGCCCAATGCCAAGTATGAGCCCACCGAAAAGATGCCAATAGTCAAGAATTTTCTTCATGGAGCAACCTCTGCTAGGGCTGGCTCCCAAGTTTCAAACTCCCTTTCTAATCTTTTTAAGATTTTTATTTCTTCTTGAGAATAATCCCCACTTTCAAGATTTTCCCCAATAATTTCAGCAGGATCTGCGCTGCCAAGTAGGGCAAGACGCCGAGCGGCAAGATCGAGGTTGGCTTCAAGCTGATAAATTTCGGCGACCATGAGGACATATTCGGCACGATATTCGGTGCGAAGTGTATTTGGAGCAAGGTCTATATATTCTACGGGGGCAATGCGCCAACCGTAAAATAAAGCGGCTATGGTACCGAGTAAAATGGCGAGGAGGGCTTGAGACCAACGGGGCATATTGGGTTTAAAGTTGAAGGTTTTAAGGTTAAAGGTTTTTCTTAGCCAATGGCTTAATAACAAAAGAAAAATGCCTGAGCAGGAAATCGGCGGCACCCAGAGAGATTTCCGTACCGTTGCTTCCTTTCGGACCTGGCGGGGTTGGGAGTCTTCTGCCGCGCCGAGCCTGCCCAGACAAATAAAAGGATACTTGATGTATGAGAGTGTGTCAAATCTTTTTGTTTATTATTTGTGTTATTTGAAAAACACCAAAAGTATTTTTATGCTCAGGCTAACCGTTACGTTTAGACAAATATAAACACCTTGATTATAGCCCCTTAATTCTTCTTGCGGTATCATTTTAGGGAGCTTTTTATATTGCTTATCTCTTTACTCTACATAGGGCACCCTTCAGAAAACATTAATCAATAACTCT
>JABGQV010000050.1 GCA_018648655.1 Anaerolineae bacterium
AGATGATATTAAAATTTTGCTAAACAATGAGGCTACTGGTAAAAACATTTCAGATGAATACTTGTCTTTTGCCAATTCAGGAATAGATGAAAACGGGAGATTAATAGTATATTTCGCAGGTCATGGCTATACATACCCATCCAGAAGGGGAGAAGTAGGATTTCTTGTACCATACGATGGCAATACCGAGAAAATAAGTAGTTTAATACGCTGGGATTATTTAACTCGAAATTCCGATTTGATTCCAGCCAAACACATACTTTTCTTGATGGATGCTTGTTACGGAGGGTTAGCAATTACCAGATCATTAACTCCTGGAGCGACCAGATTCCTAAAAGATATGTTACTTAGGTTTTCTCGCCAAGTCATTACAGCAGGAAAAGCTGATGAAGCAGTATCAGATAGTGGAGGGCCTCTACCCGAACATTCGGTTTTTACTGGTCACCTTATTGAAGCTTTACAGGGAAAAGCAAAAGATGCTGACGGAGTAATTACAGCCAACAGTGTAATGTCTTATGTATATCGAAAAGTAGCTCGCGATCCTGATTCATATCAAACACCACACTTCGGATATCTTGATGGAGATGGAGATCTTATATTTTCTGCGCCAATACTAGACAAAATTGATGATATTGAAGAAGAAGACCGGGACGTATTGTATTCGATACCAATCCCGTCTCCAACAATCAATAAAAAAGGGGATGACATGTCTCTTGATAAAAAAATTAAAGAATATCTCTCAGATTCTAAGTATAGGATTTATTTACATGATTTGGTAACAAAAATTACTCGTGAAGTAATCGCTTCAACCAGTGACGATATATTTCCTCCTAGCTCTCCTTGGACTATTGATGGCTTTTCTGATCGCCTAGTGAAATACGAACAAGCATCGAATGATCTTATATCAACAACTGCGCTACTCGGATATTGGGCTGGAAACGAGAACCAAGAAGCATTAACCTTACCTGCAAGAAGATTAAGCGAACGCATTCAAACTGCAAGTGGAGTAAACTTTTGGTTGGCTCTTAGATGGTACCCAGTGCTTCTCATGTCCTATTCAATGGGTATTGCAGCAATAAGCTCATCGAGATATGAAAATTTAGCGAAGCTGTTCCACACACCAATATCAGAACTTCATCAGCCTAGCCTTGAATTTCCTCTCATAGTTTCTCTAGGCAATGGAATTAGTGATTTGCATAATGCCTTTAAAGAGCTTCCAGGGCACGAAAGACAATATGTGCCTCGAAGCGAGTATTTATACAAGCACCTTCAGCCGAAATTAGACGACTTGCTATTTTTGGGTTCTGAATACGATTGGCTCTTTGATAAATATGAATTATTGTTTGCTTTAGAATTTGGCCACCAACTTCTAAAGATAAAAAACCACTTTTGGGCTCCTCTTGGAAGATTTAGTTGGAAACGGCGTGATGGAGGAGGTCCTTTTAATCGCTTAGTCAAGGAAGCGCAATTCGCAAAAGATGATTGGGCACCTCTAAAGGGTGGCTTTTTTGATAACTCATATGAGCGTTTTTTAGAAATCTCTCAAAAATTTGAGCAAAGACAACAACAACTTCCTTTTTAGACCGTGAGGGCATCTACAAATTCGCACATTCGCGTTGAGAAATCTCTGCTGAGATGGGGAGTCCGCTAGTCTTTGCGGGGGGCTTCGCGGAAGTGGAATCCGCTTTTGGGGTGTGGGGGCATTCGTTTGATAGGTGGACTGAATATTAATTCGCCCTTCCCCACCCGGGCGTTAAATCGGCTTTTTAAGTGGCAAAAGAGTTTTCTAAAAAAGGGTCAGGTAGAGTAAGGCACCAGTCAAATGAACTCGATGGTGACAAAAAAACGATAATTCTAATAATCATTCAAATGAGATACCCTATTTTGGCATAGCTAACAAATTTGTAAGTTTATTGATGCCCTTTACGCTGTATACTATCTGCATCAATTATTGTGGTGAGGGAGCAAATTATGAACAAAAGAAATGGGAATAAAGGACAGGGACTGATTGAATATGCAATCATTCTTGCGTTAGTTTCAATGGTGGCTATGGGGGGAATCATGGCATTAGGAGAAAACTCACGAAATACTTATGCAGATTTGCCCGGCGTCAGTGAAGAGGGGACTGCTGTGCCCACTCCAATGCCAGCAGAAATCACCGTGCAGGTACGCACAGAGAAGGGGGAAAATTTAATGGATCTAATCGTCATTGGTTTTAATGCCCAAGAAGAAGAGATCGGCAGCGTCGTGACAGACGCCAGTGGGCTTGCTACCTTTTCTGAGCTGGATCCCGGGCCTTATGTTTTTCGCGCTACCTACGCCGGACAAGGATACTGGTCTGAAACAGTGATTACACCGCAAGACACTCAAACAACGATTCTGATCTCCGAGCGACAGGTGCAGGTCTACGTGGTTGACTCGCACGGTCGCACACTACAAAATGTACCCGTTTTTGCTTTCAATGAAGATAAAGACTATGGTGGGCAAAAAGAAAAAACGGACAAGAATGGTTCGGTATCCTTTATCTTACCCGATGGAGACTATAAATTCCGTGCCGATTATCAGGCACAAGAAACCTGGTCTGAAACGATTAATACGCAGGAGAATAGCTCCGTACAGATTCGCGTACCAATCGCAGAATTTACGGTACGTGTCACTCGTCGCAATGGCCAATCAGTTGCAAATATTCCCGTTTATGCTTTCAACGCAAATGGCGGCTATACAGGCATCAAGACACGCTCCAACCAGAACGGTACCGCGGTCTTGGAAATCCCAGACGGCAACTATAAATTCCGTGCTGATTATGGAGGGGATGAGTATTGGTCTAATTCCGTCACATCCCCAGACGCGAACTCTATATCGCTATATGTTGGCGGATATGATGTGACCGTACGTGTAACCGACACCAACGGAAATACCATCGCCAATCAAATGGTTTACCTATATAACGGTGATGGCGAGTATCTTAAACGTGGTAAAAGCACTGATAAAAATGGCAGCGTGACCTTTGAGTTGAATGAGGGCAGTTATCGTTTCCGCGCGCTCAAAGAAGGAGGGGAATTCTGGTCTAGCACGATCAATGTACCCAATACTAAGAATGCAACTATTCGTATTGAACGAGATAGTTTCCTGGTGACAGTCACTGATAAAAAGGACATCTCAGGTCAGCGGATTGCCGTCTATGTATATCGGTATCGTCGTTCTGGGCGTAATACTTATTATGACTATACAGGTTTGGCAAAATATATAGACCTGAATGGACAAGCCGCCTTTGATCTAAGTGATGGAGACTATATCTTTTTGGCCTATAACTTTACGCGCGGGCGTTATGAGTGGTCAAACAAAGTCAAGGTACCATCGAAAAATAGTGTGACCATACGAATCCGTAAGTGAGGAGCTTAAAATGACAGAAGAAAAAAATCCCCTAGATGAGTTAGCTCAACTACGTGCAGAACAGTTGGAAGAAGCACCCACACTAGGCAAAGCCAAAAAAGCTGGGCAGGAGATCAAGGTCAGGCGTTCGCCGTGGATATTGCGCAGTCTAATGCTGTTATTGGTTGCTATGCTGGTTTCCGAATTTTTTTTAATCAATCGATATCGTAAAGAATCCCTGCAAATCGTCGTGCAAAATCCGCCTATGGTGAAAAGTTATTCTGCGCCAGAGGTGAGCGCTCCGCTCCCCGCACCACCTGTTGAAAGTGCCGATATAGACGACTTTGTAGAAGAGCCACCGGTAGTACCGTTGCCGCCAGAACTGGATGGAATAGATATTTCCGTCCCTGTTGAAGAGTAGTCAGAGAAGAAGCCATACGTAAAGTCCTCACTTATACAGTGAGGACTTTACGTATCAAGAAAATCTAATTTGCTCTACAGTAATCAGGTGATAATGGTCATCTAGGTGCCAAAAGTAATGGCGCCTTTCCTTTATTTTTGAACTAGAACAGGAAACCCGCTAGCTAGGCTTTGCGAGAGGGCTTCTTGGAAGCGGTCGTATCCTCCACGCATATATCGAAAGTACAGCATCACTTTAAGAATTCCCTACCCAACAAAATAAGTTTATGGTATATTGGGTTTAACCCTGCTAAGCAGGTGATGTTGCAAAAAAGTTTTGTACCAACAATTAATAAAAGGTCTTAACTTCGTAGAGATTACGCGATAGGCTAGAGCCAAGGCGGAAGTTCTACGTTAGAGACATCCTGTGAAAGCAGGTTCAAAACATAGCAGCACACGGCATTGGCGGGGTTATCCTTTGCGGGGACTAAACAACTGAATAACGGAGAACCAGCGGCTGGATCCTAAGAAATTAGGATTACGAGGTGAAGGTTCCGTCCCGCGAGGGACGCGCTAATTACGTTCACGAAATTTGAGCGTAAGAAAATCGGATAGATCAGCGGATGCCTTTGGCGTTTTATCACAAACGCCCTTCTCCCTTCCAAAGAAAGTATTTTTCTGAAAAGCTTGCGGTAACGCAGGTCACAAAGAAAATATAGTGGTACAGGATAGCTATACCTGTTTATACCTATTGGAAGGGCTGCTTTTTTTAATGACGACTATTAATCTAAGGTATGCCTATACAGGCATACCTTTTTTCTTTTTATTGCAAAAAGGTAGAAATCAAGCAAGAAACGGGTCGCATTTAGAGCCAGGAAAACTATACTTGGAGAAAAGATATTTCCCCAAGGAGAAGGCATGAAAAAACTAAATCTACAAGAAAACGCAGAAGATTACACCCTCATTGAGAAAGCCATTTATTATCTCGATGAAAATCAGCGCAATCAACCCACGCTCAAAGAAATCGCCGAAAGCGTTAACCTCAGCGAATATCATTTTCAGCGTCTCTTCACGCGCTGGGTTGGCATTAGCCCCAAGCGTTTTTTACAATTTCTAAGCAAAGAAAATGCCAAACGTATTCTCAGCAAAAGCAACCTGCTTGATGCAGCCTATAAAACTGGGCTTTCCAGCACAGGACGGCTACACGACCTTCTCGTCCACACCGAAGCTCTCACCCCTGGCGATATCAAACGCAAAGGTGCTGGGCTCAAAATCCGCTATGGTAAGCACCCCACACCTTTTGGGCAAGCCTTTATCGCCACCACCGAGCGCGGTATTTGCAAACTTTCCTTTAATCCAAAAGAGGCCCTAAATTCTTTGAAATCAGATTTGGAAGATGCCACTCTCATAGAGGATTTTGCCCATACACAAACTCTCATCGAGAAAATCTTCTCTCCGAAAAGCAAAGGAACGCCCCTAACCCTCCACTTGCGAGGCACCAACTTTCAGATTCAAGTCTGGGAGGCTCTCCTGCGAATCCCCGCAGGAAATATGGTCGCCTATAACGACATCGCCTCAGCCGTAAATTCACCCAAAGCCACCCGCGCAGTCGGGACAGCCATTGGCAAAAACCCTGTACCCTTTTTGATCCCCTGTCATCGCGTTATCCGCGCAACAGGTGAATTTGGAAAATACGCCTTTGGCAGCGAACGTAAAAAAGCCATTCTTGGTTATGAGATGGCACAGACAGGAACATAATATGACTACACTAAACAAAAATACCCGCATCTGGATCGCTCTCATTGCTGTATATATCATTTGGGGCTCAACCTATCTCGCCATCCGCTATGTAGTAGAGACAATTCCACCATTTATTGGCATGGGCATGCGCTTTATCACTGCTGGCATCGCTTTATATATTTGGCGCATAAAAAGAGGGGATGCCCTCCCTACACGCCGACAATGGCGGGATGCCAGCATAGTTGGCGTTTTACTACTCGTCGGCGGGAATGGCTTAGTCTCATGGGCAGAGCAATTTGTACCCTCAGGTATTGCCGCCCTACTTATTAGTACCATGCCACTCTGGATGGTCGCCATAGAAGCTTTACGCACTGGTGGTGAAAAACCAAGCTACAGGTCTGCTTTTGGCATCCTGCTTGGATTTGGTGGCGTTGTCTTGATGATTGGACCTGGTGAATTAAGCACAGAGATTAGCGCATTGCACCCGCTAGGGCTAATTGCACTGCCTATGGCCGCCCTGCTATGGTCTCTTGGCTCTGTTTATAGCAAAAGTGCAGATTTACCCTCTTCTTCGCTCATGGCAAGCGGCATAGAGATGATAGTGGGTAGTATAGGCTTGCTTCTCGTTGGCACCTTACGTGGAGAATGGAGTCAACTTGATCTAAGCGCAGTGTCGAATGCATCCTGGGCTGGGCTGGCTTATCTTAGTGTTGTTGGCTCATTGGGCGGTTTTGTTGCCTATGCCTATTTATTGCAAAATGCCCCAATTTCACTGATTTCTACCTACCCTTATGTAAACCCTGTCATTGCAATTTTTCTAGGCGCGTGGATCGCACAGGAAGCATTAAACGAAAGAACTATTTTTGCCGCAATAATCATTCTTGGGGCAGTAATTATCACAACCACAGGAAAAAGCCGCTCGAAGGCAAGCAAGCCCAAATCCACGCACGAAACGGACGAAGTCCTCCCATCCAATTAACCATTATTTGCGTGCCAACCAACGCACGCTTTTGGAATATCAATCTAACTACTCAGGAGAAAAAATGAACACCAAAGAATTACTCGAACGTATTGAAAAAGATAATGTCAAATTTATTTCCTTGCAATTTACCGATGTCGCCGGCACAGTGAAATCGGTAGATATGCCTGTGCGAAACTTTCCTGATGCCGCAGAAGATGGCGTTTGGTTTGATGGCTCGTCAGTAGCTGGGTTTGGACGCATTCAAGAGAGCGATATGCGCCTAATCGTAGATAAAGACACTTACGCTGTTTTGCCGTGGTCGCCAGAAGAGCGCCGCCGCGCACGCGTTTTCTGTGATGTATATACGCCAGATGGTGAGCCCTTTGAAGGCGACCCACGCGGCACGCTCAAACGCATGTTGGCAAAAATTGCCAAACGCGGCTGGACACTAAATATAGGCGCAGAGCCTGAGTTCTTCCTTTTCAAACGGGGAAATGGCTCTGGCGTTCACCCCGTGCCGCATGATGTAGGTGGTTATTTCGATTTTTCAGCCAACGACGAAGCTGTGCGCGTACGCACGGAGCTAATGGAAGCCCTCGACGAAATGGGCTTAGATATCGAAGTTGGGCATCACGAAGTCGCCTTAGGACAACACGAAATCGATTTCCGATACGATGATGCACTACGCATTGCCGATAATATCCTAACTCTAAAATATACGGTGAAGGCAATTGCCGCCCAAAACGGCTTGGTCGCTTCATTTATGCCAAAACCAATTTTTGGCGAAAATGGCTCAGGCATGCACTGCCATCAATCGCTTTTTGATGAGAATGGCGAAAACCTCTTCTTTGACGATAACGATGAGTTCAAACTCTCAAAATTAGCCTATCACTTTATGGCTGGGCAATTGAAACACGCTCGCGCCCTCACTGCTGTGGTTGCCCCAACCATCAACTCTTATAAACGCTTGGTGCCCGGCTACGAAGCACCTGTTTATATCGGCTGGGCGCAAACCAATCGCTCCGCGCTGATTCGTATTCCGCGCCATATTGAAGGACGCGACAAAGCCGTGCGTGCCGAATTACGCTTCCCTGATCCTGCATCGAATCCATATTTGGCTTTCGCTGCCATGCTCGGGGCCGCGCTGGATGGTATTGATAATGAAATGGAAGTTGGTTCTCCAATGAATAATATCAATATCTACCATCTCACTGCCGAAGAACGTGCAGAAAAAGGTATCGATTCTTTGCCCGGTTCTCTCGCCGAAGCCATGCGCGAACTAGAAAATAACGATGTAATCAAAGACGCTTTGGGCAAACCCGCCTATGAGGCTTTCGCCCGTGCCAAATGGGCCGAAGTTGATGAGCACCGCCTAAACGTTTCTGATTGGGAAGTGAAGCGCTATTTAGAAACAGCATAAAAGGAAAATATAGTGAGTAAAGTAAATATAGCTGAGAAATTCGCTCAGTTTGACGGCTATTGGGAACCGAAAATAGCTGGTGAGTTAAATAATCAATATGTCAAATTAGCGAAATTAAAAGGCGAATTTATATGGCATCATCACGAAAATGAAGACGAACTTTTTCTCGTGATAAAAGGCAGATTGATAATCAAGTTGCGAGATGGCGATGTCGAATTAAACGAAGGCGAATTCTACATTATCCCAAGAGGCATAGAACATAAGCCTGTCGCTAAAATTGAAGTTCATATTCTTTTATTTGAGCCAAAAGGCACGGTCAACACAGGCAATGCGGATTCAGAAAAAACCATCAACGAGCTTGAAGTAATATAAGAATCAGTATTGGGAAATAGAAAAATTCCCTTTGAGATGATAGTTTTCTCAAAGGGAATTTTTTATTTGGATGAAAAACCGCACAACGAACTTGATTTAGACTTGGTTACCCTAAAAGACACCTTCTCGGCGAAAAGCATCATTCTGTCTTCAAAATCCCGCATTCATTATTTGCTTTTCTCCATCATCCTGCAAAAAGTGCAAAGCTCAAGCGCGGATGTCGGTTGCCCGCAAGATGGGCAAATATGTAATTCTGGCACAATCTCAGTAGTCGGCTCAGCAAAAAGCCCCTTCTTTTTAGCCGAAAGAAATTTGGTAAAAAAATGTATCTTTGCTCCGGGGTGTTCATGCTCTAGCTGGTTAAGTAACTCTTTATATTGCGTCGAAGTTGAGCCCTCTGCAAAGGGACATTCATCGTAAATATATTCAATACCCCGTAAAAGCGTATAGGCTGCCATCTCACGCTCATAGAAACGGAATAAAGGTTTTACTTTACGGGCTAAACCATCTCGCTCAGCAAGAACCGGATGTTGGCGAATCAGATAATCACCATTCCATTGAAGGGTATTTGAGAAAAGAGTCGCGGCTTCGTCATCAAGATTATGACCAGTAGCGAGAACATCATAACCAAAGTCACGGGCAATCCGATTCATCTCGTGGCGTTTTACGAGACCACAAGAGGAGCAAGGTTTGTCGCGTCCGCGCTTAGTTTCTTTAGCTAGGGTCGGCAGATCTATCCCGTAATCAGATGTCATATTAACGACATGCAAGTTCAGGTCACGTGCCTTTGCGAATTCTTCTGTCAAACGCTGCGATTCAGAAGAGTAACTAATCCCTTCATCAATCCCAAGCGCGATATATAACCCATCTGCTTGATAGCCAAGTATCTGGAGCATATCCCAGAGAGCGAGTGAATCTTTGCCACCAGAAACAGCGACAAGGATTTTCTCATCGGGCGTAAACATTTTTTGTTTTTCAATATGCTTCAACATCTGCTCTGGGAGCCATTGCAAGAAATCGTCTTTGCAAAGCCCCATATTATGCTGACGCATATTGATAACGGCTTTACCGCCACATTTTTTACATTTCATATTGGTCTAAGTATTTTTTAGTTTTGTGGTCGCTTCTTATCCACCAGAAATGACTGAAACCAATTTAATAGTTTCGCCCTCTTTGATAATATTATCTTCGGTAATTAGTTCACCCTCGCGCACACAAATAACCGATTCGGGGAGGATTTCTAAACGTCTGAGTGCAACCCGAAGGGTAGAGCCAGCTTTGACCTCGTATTTTTTATCACGGAGAATAATTGTGCTTGTTTTTTTCATAGCGGTGATTTTACCACTTTCTTATGGTAGGATTTAAGCATGGCAAATCATAATCAAAAAATCGGGCGCTGGGGTGAGGAAGTTGCCTCAGTGTATTTACAAAAAAAAGGTTATAAATTTGTGGATATGAACGTCCGTACCCCTCATGGCGAGATTGATATTATTCTGCAAGACGATAAGATAACTGTTTTCGTTGAAGTCAAAACACGGACTTCAACCCAGTATGGCCCTCCTGAAATGGCGATCACACGTCAAAAACAATTAAATATGTTTAACTCGGCAGAGTATTATGCTGAAGAACATAAAATAATCCACTGGCAGATTGATGCTATTTCAGTAGAAGGAAATCCAAATAGCCGAGAACCAAAAATCACGCATTTTGAAGATGTTATTTAAATATTAAAGGTTAAAAAATTGAAAGTTGAAGGTGTAAAGCTCCCCCTGATTGCCATAATTGGCCCCACAGCTGTTGGGAAGACAGAACTGTCTTTACAACTTGCAGAGCGATTTAACGGTGAAATTATCTCGTCTGATTCGCGGCTGTTTTATCGCGGAATGAATATTGGTACAGCAAAGCCATCTACAGAAGAAATGGCGCGAGTGCCCCATCATTTAATAGATATAGCTGATCCTGATGAAATTTGGGCTTTAGCTCAATTTCAAAAATCAGCGCAGGCAATTATTGTAGATATTTGCGCACGAGGCAAACTTCCTTTTTTAGTGGGCGGCACAGGCCAATATTTTCGCTCAGTAACAGAGGGTTGGCTCCCCCCAGAAGTGAAGGCAGATAAAAGATTACGAGGAGAATTAGAAAAGCTGGAAGCAGAAAAAGGTAGTCAATGGTTACACGAAAAATTAATGATGCTTGACCCTGTAGCGAGTGAAAAAATTGATTATAGAAATATACGACGCGTTATTAGAGCATTGGAAGTTATTTTTACTACCGGGAAGAAGTTTTCATCTCTGCGGAAGCAAAAAGGCGAATCTCCATATAATTTGCTCACTATTGGGCTAAAGCGAGAGCGCCCTGAATTATATGAACGTGTAGATTTAAGAATTGAAAAAATGTTTGAAGCTGGGTTATTAAATGAAGCACAAAGTTTATTAGATGCAGGTTATTCTGACGAACTGCCTAGTATGTCTGCCTTAGGCTACAGAGAATGTATTTCTGTATTAAGGGGAGAAATGGATGTAGAAGAAGCCAAAATGCTGATGCGACGTATTACGCGAAAGTTCGTGCGGAAGCAAGCTAATTGGTTCAAAGATGATGACGATAGGATTAAGTGGTTTGACGCGCGCGAAGCCGATCTTTTCACCCAAATAGAAAGAAAAATTGAAATATGGCTAAAAAGATATAAGTAATACGATTTTTTTCCAGTATAATAAAGGGGCTGTTTTCAAATTCGCCTAGAAAAGGAGCTTGCTAATGGAAGGACTGTGGATTAAGAATTACGATGCTGAGGTACCAAAACATCTTGAGTACCCAAAGAAACCTTTATTTCATTTTTTGGAAGAGGAAGCAGAAAAAAATCCCGATAAAGTTTGTACAATTTTTAAGGGTGCAACTATTTCCTATAAGGAAATAAATGACACTACAGATGCCCTCGCAGGAGCCTTAGCCGGTTTAGGTGTTAAAAAAGGTGATCGCGTGGGTATTTTTATGCCCAATACACCCCAATTTGTAATTGCTTATTATGCCGTTTTAAAAGCAGGCGGTGTTGTAGTTGCATCAAACCCTCTTTATACAGCTACTGAGATTGCGCATCAGGCAAATGATGCAGGTATTGAAGTAATGCTCGTGATGAGCAATTTCTATAAAACTGTAAAAGAAGCGCAAGCTGATACAAAAATCAAAACCGTAGTCGTAACAAACTTAAAAGAAACGCTCCCTGCCTTAACACGCGTTTTATTTACTTTAGCAGTAGAGAAAAAAGGTGGCCATCGCATTGAAGGTGGATTACCCGAAGGCGACCTTTGGATGAAAGACTTGCTTGCCAAATATCAACCTTCTGACCGCCCCAAACTAGATATTGGTCCTGATGATCCTTGTCTCTTCCAATACAGTGGTGGCACAACCGGTGTTCCAAAAGCAGCAGTTGCATTGCACCGCAATATTGTTGCCAATTCTTTACAAATTAAGAACTGGATGACAAACTTAGAAGCTGATGGTGAAGTTGTTCTGATGGCAATACCTCTTTTCCATGTTTATGGCATGGTTGCCGGAATGAACTTTGGTATGGCAACTGGCTCTAGTTTGGTTATGGTGCCGAATCCACGCGATTTGAAAGATGTTTTGGATAATATCAGCAAATATCGTGCTTCAATCTTCCCCGCTGTACCAACACTTTATAACGCAATTAATAATCACCCTGATGTTCTATCAGGAAAATATGATTTATCTTCGATAAAGGCTTGTATTTCTGGCTCAGCTGCGCTGATGCGAGAAACAAAAGATAAATTTGAAGAATTGACTGGCGGAAAAGTTTTCGAAGGCTATGGTCTTTCAGAAGCCCCAACTGCCACTCACTGTAATCCTATGGGCGGCGTGAATAAAACAGGCTCTATTGGGATGCCACTTCCCGATGTAGATTGCAGAATTATTGACCTTGATGATGGCGAAACCGAAATGGCAACGGGTGAAATTGGCGAGATTATTGTCAAAGGCCCCCAAGTAATGCGCGGATACCATAATATGCCCACAGAAACAGCCAATTCTCTACGTGAGTGGAATGGCGAAACCTGGCTCTATACAGGTGATATTGCCCGTATAGACGAAGATGGTTATTTCTATATTGTTGACCGCAAGAAAGAATTGATTAAACCTGGTGGCTTCCAAGTTTGGCCCCGTGAAGTAGAAGAGACAATTTCTGACCACCCGAAAGTCCTAGAAGTAGGTGTAGCCGGCATCCCTGACCCCTATCGCGGTGAAACTGTAAAGGCTTGGGTTGTTGTTAAAGAAGGCGAAACTCTTACTAAGGATGAAATAAGAGATTTTGCTAAAGAAAAATTAGCTAAATATAAGGTGCCATCTCATGTTGAGTTCCGTGATGAGCTACCAAAGACCACTGTTGGCAAAATTTTACGACGTGAGCTAGTAAGACAGCATAAAGAAAGTGAAGAATAGGTTAGAGAAAAAATAAGCTAGAGAATCAAAAAGGAGGCTTTCCAATGAAAAGCCTCCTTTTATTTTTAAGTCAGAAGAAGTATTTCTTGCTTTCGACTTTATATCGTATTTTCTTTACGCCATTACTTGTGGTGTACCACTCTTCTTATCAAAGGGTGGGGGGAAAATCTTTTCAAATTCTTCACGAGTAAGATTTTCTTTCTCTATGAGTGCTTCAGCAACCGCATTTAATTCTTTGCGATGTTTCTTCAAAATGCTTTTAGCAGTTTTATATGCTATGTCTACTAATTTTCGAACCTCAGCATCAATTTTCTGGGCAACTTCCTCAGAATAATCACGTTGCTCTGAAATCTCACGTCCTAAGAAAACCAATTCTTCTTTCTTACCATAAGTCATTAAGCCAAGTTCATCGCTCATGCCTAATTGCGTAACCATACTACGCGCTATTTGCGTGACTTGTGAAATATCACTGGATGCACCTGATGTAATATCATCAAAAACTTCTTCTTCGGCCACACGCCCACCAAGAGCGTAAGCCAAGGTTGCCATCATTTTCTTTCGTGATTGCAACATGCGATCTTCTTCTGGGCGGAACCAAGTTACACCGCCCGCTTGTCCACGTCCAATAATGGTTACTTTCTGAACAGGGTCAGCTTCGGCTATCGCATTGCCTACAACTGCGTGACCTGCTTCATGATAAGCAATAATCCGCTTCTCTTCATCAGAAATGAGACGCGATTTTCGTTCAGGCCCCATCACTACCCGCTCTATTGCTTCTTCTAAATCCTCTTGCTCAATCACTTTTTTATTGCGACGTGCAGCTAAAAGCGCGCCTTCGTTAATAAGATTCTCAAGGTCTGCGCCAACAAATCCGGGAGTGCCACCTGCCAGAGAGCTTAAGTCTACGTTTGGAGCAAGGGGTTTGCCTTTTGAATGCACTTTCAAGATAGCCTCACGCCCTTTTTTATCGGGGCGATCCATCATTACACGGCGATCAAAACGACCGGGGCGTAGCAAAGCAGGATCAAGAATATCTGGGCGATTCGTGGCCGCAATCATAATCACATTGGTCTCGGTATCAAACCCGTCCATTTCTACAAGCATCTGGTTTAGTGTTTGCTCACGTTCATCGTGCGAGCCGCCTAAGCCTGCCCCACGCTGACGCCCGACCGCATCAATTTCATCGATAAAGATAATACAGGGAGCATGCTTTTTGGCTTGTTCAAAAAGATCGCGAACTCGGCTTGCGCCAACACCAACAAACATTTCAACAAATTCAGACCCTGAAATAGAAAAGAAGGGAACACCCGCTTCGCCAGAAACGGCTTTTGCGAGAAGGGTTTTACCTGTTCCTGGTGCACCAACCAACAAAACACCTTTAGGGATACGAGCGCCAAGTTGAATATATTTTTCTGGCTCTTGCAAAAAGTCTACAATTTCACTTAACTCTTCTTTTGATTCTTCTGCTCCTGCCACATCTTCAAAGGTGACTGTGGGATTCTCGCCTGTAAACATGCGAGCGCGAGATTTACCAAAAGACATAGCCTGATTATTGCTTCCTTGTGCCTGACGGAAGATAAAGAAAAGGATGCCTGCCATAAATATCACCGGCAAAATGACAAATAGATTTGAGAGTATAAGCTCCCAAGTACTAAGCGGCCGCGCTTCTATTTTTATCTTTCCTGTAGCTAGCACATTATGAGAAACACCTAAATTAAGCAACTGTTCAACCAAGGTAGTTGTAGGCTCTTTATGTGATACGCGCTCTATAGCATCTTCGCCTGCACCATAAATTACAACAACCTTATCATCTTTTCCGATAAGAATTCGGTTGACTTTTCCTGCTTGCACATCACGGGCAACTTCACTAATAGTGAGAGCCTCATCTGTATCAGTCTCCTGTCTTATATTCATGTAGAGCATTGCGACAATCGCAACAAAGAACATGACATAAACAAGATATGATTGTTTTCGTTTAGATTCCATAGAATCCTCCTATATGAAAATGAAATTATACCAATATTTACCTTATTAGAAACTCTTGGAACCCAAATTCATATAATTCTCTAAGATTGTTTTTATCAGCTAATTAGATGCTTATTTGATATAAAAAATTACTTAATTCTCAACTCAATTGGGCAATGGTCTGAACCAAGCACATCATCATGAATAATCACGTCTTCTACGCGAGGCAGCAAGTTTTCAGAAATCAAGAAATAATCAATCCGCCAGCCAACATTACGTGCGCGCGCACCACCACGATAAGACCACCAAGAGTATTGTTCCTTCTCAGGATTAAGATACCTAAATGGATCAACAAAACCATGTTCGAGATATTTATCGATCATGGCGCGTTCTTCGGGCAAAAAACCTGATGTTTTATGATTGCTTTTATGATTCTTTAAATCAATTTCATTATGAGCAGTATTGAAATCGCCAGTAATAATAACGGATTCGCCTGCTGCATGAAGCGCATTGCACTCTTCTAGTAAAAGCTCATAAAAATCAAGCTTATACTGCACGCGTTCGTGCCCACGCTGTCCATTAGGAAAATAGATATTATAGAGATAAAAATCTGTGTGACGCGTGCGAGTCACACGCCCTTCTACATCAAAACGCTCACTTCCAAGCCCCAAGTTTACTTCACGTGCGTCTTCTTTAAGCCAAGTAGCAGTACCGCTATAACCCTTTTTCTCCGCGGGATTCCAAATAATCTCATAGCCATCCACTTCTCGCTGCTCTTCTGTTAATTGTTCGGGCAAAACGCGTGTTTCTTGTAAGCACATTGCATCGGGCGATTGCTCAATAATCCAAGGTAAAACATCTTTCTTTAGAGCAGCCCTTAGCCCGTTTACATTCCAAGTAATTATTTTCATTTTATATCCTCTTCTATGGTAAACTTAATTCATATTTTTTAAGGGAAAGAACTTATGACTAATGAAGTAAAAAACATTCTTTGTATCGAAGACGAACCAGAAATGATTGATTTGATTCGTCTAATTCTCAACCGGCATGGCTTTGATGTACAAGGAGCAAATGGTGGCAGAATAGGGTTGGATATGGTTAAAAAAAATCCGCCAGACCTAGTTTTGCTCGACTTAATGATGCCTGATATAGACGGTTGGGAAGTATACCAGCAAATAAAAGCCGATGAAAAAACCAAGCATATTCCAGTAATAGTTGTCACCGCAAAAGCTCAAAATGTTGATAAGGTGCTGGGCTTGCACATAGCAAAAGTAGACGACTATATCTCTAAACCCTTTAGCCCTCAGGCCCTCTTAGAGAGTGTTCAAAAGGTGCTAAATTTAGAAATAACAACGCTCTAAAACCGTCAAAATACTATTGACAGGGCGGCGAAAGTCGCCCTGCTTTTTTTATGCCTATACTCGCATCTAAGAAAGGATTTCTAAAATAAATTCGGAATACTTACTATGTCCCATATCATTCATGTTAATAATTTAGATTTCCCATCTCAAACACCTCTACAGATTAAATATTGCGATTCTTTTCTTTGTCGTTTACGCGGATTAACATTCACTTCCGAAATCACTCCTGCTTCGGGCTTGTTACTTGTTCAGAAAGCAGATTCTCGCCTCGACGCATCTATTCACATGCTCGGCGTTAGCTACGATTTAGCCGTCATCTGGATCAATTCAGCCATGCAAGTTGTTGATAAAGTCTTGGCTAAAAGCTGGCATCTGTCTTATGCACCTAAAAAGCCTGCTCAATATATTCTAGAAATTCACCCAGAAAGATTAAGTGAATTCAAAATCGGTGATAAGGTTCAATTTGAAGATGTTTAAATATATCCAACACGTTATAAAAAAGCCTCTAATCCTTCTTTTCATCGTCTCTCTTCTACCAAGCACAACCCCCGTTCACGCGCAAGAGGGAATAGAAAACCCCATCTATATTATTCAATCTGGTGACACTCTTTGGGATATTGCTTCGCGTTTCAATGTAGACCTTGATACGCTGATTACTGCAAATGAACTTGAAGATAATAACCTCATCATAGGTCAAGAAATCATTATTCCAGGCCTCGAGGGTGTAAGCGGAGTATTAAGAACAGAAACTGTCTCTTACGGAGATAATTTGCGTTCTCTAGAACGTCGTACTCAAGCATCGCAAAATATCCTTCGCAGGCTAAATAGACTTCTAAGCCCTACAGAGCTTTATGCAGGCGTTAAATTAATTATTCCAGTAGACGAAGAAGCCCCTTTACTCTCGGCGCGTATTTCTCTTAGCAAGGGTGAAACTTTGTTAGAAGAAGCCATCCGTGAAGATAGCGATATTTGGACTATAGCAGAACTCAACACCCTAAGAAGCACATCTTCTGCTCTTCCTGGTGAGGTGCTATATGCCCTAGCAAATGAGGGCGAGACAATAAGCAGCGCGAATGGGCTCCCTGCTGCCTTTCTCTCTGTCGATGTAGAGAACTTACCTTTTTATCAGGGAAGTACAGCAGAAATTAATGTTGAAACTATAGATAATGTAGACTTAAGTGGCTCTCTTTTTTCAGATAGAGAATATGAGCTTAAGTTCTTTCCAACCCAAGATAATAATTTCGTGGCATTACAAGGGATTCACGTAATGACCGAACCTGGCGCCTATCCTCTAAAATTAGAAGCAACTTACCCCGATGGGCGCATAGAGTCTTACGAGCAAATGGTACTTATTATTTCTGCCGGCTATCCTAATGAGATAATACCTGTTCCACCAGAAACCCTTGATCCCACGACCAGAGAGAGGGAAATGAGAGAGTTGCTTGATATTATTTCCCAAAGCAGTTCCGAACCTTTATGGGCAGGCATTTTTAACAACCCTTCTGTTTTTGAAGATTGCTTTACCTCCTACTATGGGAGTCGGCGTGAATATAGAGCTACAGATAGCAGCACAGACAAAAACTATTATAGTTTCCATAGCGGTTTAGACTTTTGTGGCGGCACAGGTTTAGCAATTGACTCAGCAGCAAATGGCATAGTCGTATTTTCTCAAGATACAATCATACGCGGTAGCGCAACTATTATCGATCATGGCTGGGGAATATATACGGGATATTGGCATCAATCTGAAAATTATGTTCAGGTTGGCGATATAGTTGAGGCAGGCGAAGTAATTGGGTTGGTCGGTGCAACTGGACGCGTAACAGGCGCTCATCTACATTGGGAAGTGTGGGTCAATCAAGTACAGGTCAATCCGATGCCATGGCTGGAGCAGAGCTTCCCATAGAAAAATGCAAAAGCTCACCCCCGCACTCAAATTGATTCAACGGTGACAAGTCTAAAATTACGCGTGATGCGGTATTTTATCTATCTGAATAACAAGATAAATCTAGTCCTAGAAATCTCTTTTGACAAAACACCCCCTCCCTGCTATACTGCCAAACGTTAGATTATGGATATGACTTTCACTGTCAGTAGACAGTTTTTTTGTAAGGACAATCAAAGTTCTGTAAGAAGCCCTCGGGAGAAAGATTCCTTGGGCTATTTTTTTAATTCTAAACCGCATAAGGCGGTTCTATAACTATTTAAAGAGGAAAAATGACTAAAAAATTAAAGATTGTGCCACTTGGTGGCTTAGGGGAAGTGGGAAAAAATATGATGGCTTATGAATATGGTGAGAATGTTCTCATCGTAGATATAGGCATTATGTTCCCCGAAAATGATATGCTCGGTGTTGATTATATAATCCCCGATTTTGCCGATTATATAGCTGCAAAAAGAGATTCTGTGCGCGGCATTGTAATTACGCATGGTCATGAAGACCATATTGGCGCAATTTCACATCTTTTGCAACAAGTTTCTGCTCCCGTTTATGGGACAACCCTAACAATGGGCTTAGCAGAAGTAAAAATGAAACGCAATAAAATGTCGGGGCAAGGTGATTTCAATATAGTACAAGCTGGTGATTTTGTAAATATCGGCCCTTTCAAAGTGGAGTTTTTCCACGTTTGCCATTCTATCCCCGATAGCGTAGGGCTAGGAATCACATCTCCTGCTGGATTAGTTTTACATGTGAGCGATTATAAATTTGACCACACTCCTGTGGATGGCTGGCCCACCGACTATGCGAAAATAGCAGAGTTTTCTCAACGTGGAGTAGACTTGCTTCTCGCCGATTCAACAAATGCTACCCGCCCCGGTTGGACTCCCTCCGAAATGGTCATTGGCCCTGCATTAGATACTGTCTTTGAGAATGCCCCCGCGCGTATTATTGTGGCATCTTTTGCCTCGCAAATCTCACGCATGCAACAAGTTGCTGATGCTGCCGTAAAGCATGGTCGCAAAATCGCCTTTGTAGGCATGAGCATGGTAGACAATTCAAAATTAGCCATAAAAATGGGCTATCTTGAAATTCCGACCAATACTTTGGTTAGCCTCGACCAAGCTTTAGGCATGAAAGGCAAAGATGTCGTGCTGATGGGCACTGGATCGCAAGGCGAGCCTTCTTCCATCATGGGACGTTTAGCGACTGGCACAAATCGACATTTTGGTCTTAAAAATGACGATACAATTGTACTTTCTTCACACCCCATTCCCGGCAACGAAGAATCTGTTAGCAAAACTATTAATAGCTTGCTACGACGCGGCGCAACCGTAATTGATGATACGCTACTCCCAATCCATGTTTCGGGCCATGCTAGCCAAGAAGAAATGAAACTCTTGCTCAATCTTGTGCGTCCAAAAAACTTTATCCCCATGCACGGCGATTTAAATATGCTCAAGCGTCATGCCTTAATGGCAGAAGAAATGGGCATCCCTGCTGAAAATATCACTGTAGCAGAAAACGGACAAGTTATTGAACTGGTTGATGGGAAACTAATAATTGGTGAGCGCATTCCCGGTGGCTATATTTTTGTAGATGGACACAGCATCGGTGGCGTAGATCATAAAGTCATGCGTGAACGTGAGCGTCTCGCACAAGGCGGTATATTCCTGATTGATCTTAATATTGACAAATTTACTGGAAAACTAATGCACGATCCCGAAATTATCACCCGTGGCTACGTAACTCCTGAAGAAGCGGAAGATTTAATCCCCATCGTACAGAAAAAAGTAATCGATATGATAGATGGTGGGCTGGATAATCGCAAAACGATTATGAATGCCATCCGCTCTTTCTTATATAATGAAACAAAACGCAAGACGATGGTTTTTGTGACCTTAAGTAAAGTCTAGAATTTAGTGATTTTAAATTAAAACGGGCGACTGCGATGCAGTCGCCCGTTTTTTGTTGGTTACACTTAATTCCCCTCAAAAAAGCTTGTAGTCACCTCTCCATCCATGCTAATATCTTCGCGCTTAAAAACCTTAGCAAAGGTTAGCCAAAGTATTTTTATATCCAACCAGAAAGACCAATTATCTACATACCATATATCAAGCTTAAATTTCTCGTCCCACGAGATATTATTTCGTCCGTTAATTTGCGCCCAACCAGTGATTCCTGGGCGCATTTCGTGTCTACGCATCTGTTCTTCATTATATAGAGGAAGATATTGCATTAGCAACGGTCGAGGACCCACCAAGCTCATCTCGCCACGTAGGATATTGAAGAGTTCAGGGAGTTCGTCTAAGCTAGTGGCACGGAGAAAATGCCCAAAACGCGTCAAGCGTTCACTGTCCGCAAGCAAGCTCCCGTCGGCAGTGGAGCGGTTATTCATCGTCCTAAATTTATAGATAAAAAAAGCTCTTCCTTTATAGCCTGGTCGCTCTTGCTTAAAGAGAATGGGCATTCCATGAAATAGAAGAACAAAAAAAGTTAGGACAAGTAAGAGAGGAGCGAGTATAATCATCCCAATTAGTGCGATAAGAAAATCGAAAATATATTTGCTTTGCATATTTGAATTTTACCAAAAGATGGTATAGTTTTGGCAGGAGATATTATGAGTGAAAGAATTTTAGTAATTGAAGATGATCCCGCAATTTTAAAAATGTTGCGCCGTGGGTTGGCCTATGAAGGCTATCTTGTAGATACGGCAACAGATGGGCGTAGCGGACTGATGGTGGCGCGTGATAATCACCCCGATTTGGTGGTTTTAGATTGGATGCTACCGGGCATGGATGGCTTGGAAGTTTGCCACCGCCTGCGCACAGGGGGCGAAGTGCCAATTTTGATGTTGACAGCAAAAGACACGGTGCAAGACCGTATTCAGGGTTTAGACGCTGGGGCAGATGATTATTTGGTAAAACCCTTTAATCTTGATGAGCTTTTAGCACGAATCCGTGCGCTCTTACGCCGCACACAGACAAAACGCATCCCTATTTTAGAGTTTCATGATTTAAAATTAGACACAGGCTCACGACAAGCCTCACGTGATGAGCGAATCATTTCTCTAACTGCCAAAGAGTATGAATTACTGGACCTTTTTATGCGCCATCCACGCCAAGTTCTAACCCGTGAGATGATTTTTGACCGCGTTTGGGGTTACGATTTTGGCGGCCAGAGCAATGTTCTTGAGGTTTATATTCGCTACTTACGCCAAAAATTAGAAGAAGATGGTGAAGAACGCATGATCCAAACCGTACGCGGCGTTGGCTATGTTTTACGTGAGACCCCCTAATTATTATGAGAAAGAATATAAAGAAAAAAATTATATTCTTTCTCATAACACTTTATGTTACGCGCCAGACTCACCCTTCTCTACTCCACACTTTTAGGGGGCGTTTTGCTCCTCTTTGGCATGGCAGTTTATACCCTTGTCAATGTAACCCTCATCAGACAAATTGATAATCTGCTTGACACGACCGCCAAAGAAATTCTAAAAGTGGCACGTGTCGATTCTGTGGGTGAGCTAACAGTTTTACACCTTCCTCCCCTCAATATGGCACGCAATATTCATGTGCAAATTTGGGATAAAGAAGGCAGGCTCGTCTCATCTTCACTTAATCGGGATGAGTTTTCAGATGCGCTAAACATAAAAGGATTACTGACAACAACATCAAGCTATGATGACGTAAACTACCACGCGCTACATATGCGTGTTTTGAGCTTGCCACTTACTGTGGGCGGACGTGGAGCGGGGACAATGCAGGTTGGCACCAGTTTAGGCGTAATCGACACACTCCAACAAGATTTACTATATATTCTCGTAATGACCACGCTTTTTGCCATTATCCTCGCGGCAGTTGGCTCATGGCTAACCATCGAACGCTCTCTTGCCCCCCTCGATACGATTGTAGAAACAGCCGAGCAAATCAATCGTGCAGACGATCTTTCTCGCAGAATTCCCTATAATAATTTACCCAATGACGAAGTGGGGCAACTAATACTCACCTTTAATCAAACACTTGAAAGGCTTGAAACAATTTTTACATCCCAGCAACGCTTTTTAGCCGATGTAAGCCACGAACTCCGCACCCCCTTAACTGTCATAAAAGGCAATCTAGGGCTAATGAGAAGAATGGACACAGTTGACGAAGAAACCCTTCTCAGTATCGACGAGGAAACGAATCGGCTTACACGTCTTGTAGGAGATTTATTATTGCTCGCTCAAGCCGAAACAGGGAAGCTCCCGCTCCAAAAAGAAACCTTAGAATTAGACAGTCTCCTCTTTGAAGTTATGCAAGAAATGCATGTTTTGGCAAATAATAAAGTAACCCTAAAATTAGATGAAATTGACCAGATACAGGTTTCAGGAGAGCGCGACAAACTCAAACAAGTTTTGCTGAATTTGGTCTCTAATGCAATTCAATATACTCCCGAAGGCGGAGAGGTCACACTAGCCTTATCGAAAATTGATAAAAAAGCACGCATAAAAATTAGCGACACTGGGCCAGGAATTCCCGCTGAAGACTTACCTCATATTTTCGAGCGCTTTTATCGCGCCGAAAAATCGCGTACACGCACCAAAGCTGCAGGCTTTGGGCTAGGGCTTTCTATTGCATATTGGATTATAAAGAATCACAAAGGGGAAATTAGTGTAGAAAGTAAAGAGGGAATGGGGACAAGTTTTGAGATTATATTACCGGTGGCCAGTTAGACGAACTCACTGATTCCCCCGCGCCTGTGCGCACAAACTTGAACCTCCATGCGCGAGCCATTCATCTAAGCGTGCGCTTTGGGTTGCTCCCTGTAAAGCGTCTGCATAGATACCACTTCCCCAATAAGCATAGCGCTGCGTTTCGTTCGCCCAAGCAGATTCAGCCTTAGAGATGACACTAATCCCACCATTATAACCAGCAAAAGCTAGGCGCGCATTTCCACTAGCAGTATTTAATGACTGATTGAGATAACCAAGTCCGCGAAGGGCATTTGTGTCGGGGAAATAGGGGTTTTCATCGCTTTCAAAATGATAAGGCATAACCTGAAAAAGTCCCATTGCACCTGCGCCAGATGTAGCATGTGGGTCACCACAAGATTCTATTTGCATAATGGTGGCAATAATATTTGGATCTAATCCTGTCTCAGAAGCCCATACCATTATCTTATCTCCCCAAAAATGGACTTCGGGCGTAAATAATGGAGAAATGCCAGGGTGGGAAGCATATAGACTATTTTCAGAAGATACCTTCCCCTCTACATCTGCAGGCTCCTTGATTCCACCCAAAAGAATGATGAGAAAAATACCAACAACAAAAGCAAGAAGAGGAGGAAGAAGAGAACGCGGAGAAGAGGCAGATGCTAACTCATCGTCATAATCATCTGAGGCAAAGCCCTCCACCTCTTCCCAGTACTCATCTTCGGGGTAGTCGTATTCTGCCTCTTCTACAAGCTCTTCTTCGTAGTCGTCATATTCTTCATAATAATCATCGTCATACATAAATCACTTAATTTTATATCCCTTTTTTAAAATTTGCGTTCTTCTCGCCGATTAGAGCGTGCGCCAGAGGCGGAAAGATTATGATAGGTTGGATCAGCACTAAAGCTTGCCTGAGAGCGAAGAGGCTTTGGTGCAGGACGCCTTGAAGATGGTTTTCTATACGAGTTGGGCGTTTTCACTTTTGCTTTAGAAGAAAAAGTGCTTTTTTGTGTATCTTGGCTAAATAAACGTTCGCCTGCAATAGAAAATGCACCGATAATTAGAACACGAATTAACCAAACCATAACTGCCACAAAAATAGGGACAACTTTTACCATCGTGGCTGCGCTAATTACACCATTACCAAGGTTCCCATTTTGGGAGATGGCCGTAGAGACACCCCACCATGTAAGCATAGCGTTCATTACTGCGGCTAAAAGCCACGCACCAAAAAGATACCAGACTTCTGCTGGTTCGTCAGCCCCCTGTTCGGGAGTGAAAAGGCGAGCAACGCCAGCAAAATCTATGCCACAAAAGGCAATTGCTAAAATTGTTGCCCACCGAACGCCTAAAAAGCGCAGATCGCCGAGCATATCTTCTAACGCGAAAGCGGTAGAGCTAAAGTTGAAAATTTCAAACGCGAGCAAAGCCGCAACAATCATCATTCCCCAAGTTGCGCCGCGTTCTAACGTGCGTCCACCGAAAGTTGTAGATGAATTAAATTTCTTGACATTGGTTTTCATTTCGACCTCCTTAGTGTCGATGGGTAAGTAGAGAGATTATAGAACACATGTTCTATAATTGTCAATAGGGAAGTCGGCGAATTTTAAAAAAGAGTATTTTTCCCATAAATTTCTTGAATTTATGGGAAAAATACTCTTTCAAAGACAAATATATGATGTGAGCCTCGTTCAGCTTTGGGAAGGCACTCCCCCAAGTGCGGGATGGGTATCTAGCATGTAGAAAGCACGCCAGCCCAAAACACGCAAGCGCCGGAGGGTGAATACGCGTAATTTCAAGTTATTGCTTGAAATTACGCATCTGTCCAAAGTAAAGCAAATGATGGGATCATCCCAATTGCGAAAAGCTATTTTAGGTTTATTTTATCTGCCCAAGTGCGTGGTGGTCGAATTGTCCACCAGCGCATCCAGTATAGAGAAATAATAAGGAGAAGAGGAAAGAGATAAGCAAGAATTTTAAGGGCATCGGGGGTACGCCAGAAAATCACCCAGGAGGCAAAAAGTGAGATTATCGCAAGGGATACGATCCATTCTTTACTGCCCCAGCGGCTTTGCACAGTTTTCAAAACTAGGACAAAGGGAAAGAAAAGAAGGGGGTAAATATTTGAGGTAGCATGAATACCAAGAAAGGGAGTAATGGCAATGCTAAGTCCAGCACCCCATAATAAATGTTCAAATGGACGCTTATGAAGAGTGATCCATTCAAAAATCAGTAATAATATTGAAAACCATTTGATAATCTCTGCTATAAGAGCGCCGTCCTTAGGTCGCCATATTTGGAGAGTTTCACTAAGCAGAAAACCCTGGGCGACGCGTAAATTTGCAAAAGTGGCGCGGAGAAAAGAAAGGGGAAGGTCTGGAAAAAAAATAAGAGAAAAACCAATAATGGCTATAAGACTCATGGATAAAACAGAGAAAACACGTCTACGCCGCGATGTAATGAGGATGAAAAGAATAAAGAAAAAAAGCACCCCACCACTTCCAAGATAAATTGTGCTAAAGAAAAGCAAAATAGCAAGGGCCTCATCTTTCTTTTCACGTAGAGTTAGCAAAACTAAAAGGAAAATAAGGGTCGTAAATATTGAGCCAGCACCGATAATAAGGGGGTATAAACCATAAAAGCTCAAAAACAAAGCTGTAAACAAAAGTGCTAAATTGAGACGCGAAATTTTCCACCCTGCGAGCTGAATGCTAAGAAGCCCTACACCAAAAAGAGCAATTTCAGAAAAGCTCATCCAGAGAGCACGAGCCAAATTGAAGTTTTCCATGAAAGCAAAGGGGAAATAGAAAAAAAGTATATAAAAAGGTTTATCAAGGCGATAGGGATATTCTCCTTCTTCAGCAAAGCGTCCATAAATTTCTACTTGGGCTTCGCGAGCTACTTCCACGGTATAAGGATTCGCTTCATCAAACAGATAAGCACGCGCGCCCATCCACGAGACACGGAAATCTTCTCCCCCAGAAAGGCGAGGGCTAATCGTGTAGTTTGCCGCGAGAAGAACACCGACAAGAATAGCGAAAGTGAATATGATAGTGAAGAGAAGGTATAGTTTTTTCAAGGGAAATAAACCAAATATAATTGAAATAAAAGTAAACTAATTATAGAGCAAAAATATTAAAATATCGTATAGACTTTTGAAGATTTAAAAAGAAAAGTGGCCAGGAAAACTTCTGGCCACTTTAAATAATTTGGTGATTTTCACATCACACTAGGGCATTAAAATAGTTAGCCGGCCAGGGAAAATACGATATTCAACTTCGCGAACTTCCTCATCAAAAAGCTCCCCATCAGCATGGGAAGGCGAAAGCTTTTTCAATTTAATGCTCAGGCGCGTTGTATTTATCTCATTCATATCTTCTTTTTCTACAAAACTCCCCTTGCCTGGCTTCATTGCCAAAGGAAGTAAACTCAGCATCCGCAAACGAGACTTAACATAACCAAAAGTAAATGTCAACTCCCCATCAAACAAATCAGCATGTGGTGTCATATAAAAAAGCCCCCCTGTACGCGCGCCATTTCCAACAGAAACCAACGATATGGGTCCAGAATACTCGCCATTATCCCACTCTAATTCTGCCTCCCAGCTTGCTCCCTGATAAATCGCAGATAAGGCCGCATATAAATAACGCGGAATCCCCTTTAGCCACCCAATTTTCTCTTGCGTAATGGTAACCTGAGGTTCAAGACCAATAGCTGCATTATTTGCAAAGAAACGCCCGTTTACTGCACACAAATCCATTTGACGTGTCTTCCCTGCTGCAATGATTTTTGCCGCTTCGTTCAAGTCTGTGGGCATATTTAAATTACAAATCAAATCATTTGCTGTCCCTAAAGGGATAATGCCAAAGGTTGGTAAATCTTCACCCTCAGGAGTTGCCTGCGCCATGCCGTTGACAACTTCTCCAATAGTCCCATCCCCACCCGCTGCAATAATTGTAGAAAAGCCTTCATTTACAGCTTCTTCTGCTAATTTCATGCAATCATTTCGTCCTTTTGAGCGCGCCACATCAAATGCTACCCCCGCACTTTCTAATGCAGCCACAGCTTCTGGAAAACGCTCTTTTGCTCCCCAGCGTGCAGAATATGGATTAAGAATTATTTTTGCAACCATATATTTCTCCCGATTAATTATTGACCAATATACCCTAAAAGCTTTTCCCTATCATTGCATTAATATATCTCTTTTCTATGCAGAAAGTTGATCTAAAGTCTCTTTTTCATCATCCATCAAGAGCAAGTCAACAGCCCCTAAACTATCTTCTAGCTGAAGAACTGAGTTTGCACCAATAATAGGGGCGCTAATGCTTTCCTTTCCAAGCTGCCAAGCCAGCGCAACTTGCGCTACAGTTGCGCCATATTTGCTCGCAATTTTTCTCATCTCATCCAATAAGTGCCAATTTCTCTCAGTAAAATATTGCTCTACACTGCCCAAACGCACAGAATCTGCCTTCACGTCTCGGCTATATTTTCCTGTTAAGAATCCGGCAGCAAGTGGACTATATGGGATCACCCCCATCTTTTTCTCTAGACAAATTTCCGCCAATTCACGCTCATACTCATCACGATGTACCAAACTATAATGCGGTTGCAAGGTCTCATAACGCACCAAACCAAATTTCTCAGAAACTTCCAGCGCTTCTGATAATTGTGCCTCCGAATAATTTGAGCAACCAATCGCACGCACTTTCCCTGTCTTTACCAAATCATCAAAAGCGCGCAAGGTTTCTTCAATATCAATATTTTCATCTGCCCAATGCGCCTGATATAAATCAATATAATCTACCTGTAAGCGACGTAAAGAATTTTCTACCATCTCTAGGATACGTTTTCTAGATAGCCCCTCTGTAGGCGGATTCCCCATCCTGCCTCGCACTTTAGTCGCAATCACCAGCGATTCACGCGGAATTTGGGCTTGCTTCCACCAGTTACCAATAATCCTTTCTGAAACACCACCTTCATTCCCGTCTGCCCATCTGGAATAAATATCTGCAGTATCAAAAAAATTGATTCCTGCCTCATATGCTACAGAAAGAATCTCAAATGACTGCGCTTCGTCCGCTGTCCAGCCAAACTGCATAGTCCCCAAGCAAAGCGCAGAGACTTCTATATCCGTCGAGCCTAATTTTCTATATTGCATCATATACCTCTTTACTCACAAAATCTTTTGTTTTCATCAGAAATATCTACAAAATTATAAGGCCTAGTCCATGTTGAAAAATATTTGTGATTATCTAATAAATCTAAATCAGCCGATAAATAATAATTAAAAATTACTCGAAAAGTATTCACCGGGGTAATAGAGGGAGATAATTCGACAGAATCACGATCTTCCTCTGGGAAATAATAAGCATTAAGAATTGAATAACGCTCATAAACACAAGTCTCATCTAAAGACATAAAATTAGTATGCAATCCAGAGCCATGATCTCCCTGTAAAATAATTACAACTGGACGATTTGAATTGGCCAAAACACCATCTATAGCTTCCAGAGTTTTTCTATTAATAAACTCTAGTTCTTCACCATAGCCCTCAATATACTCATCTGTACTTCCCTTAAAACCATTAGCATCCCCAACAAAATAGGGACGATCAGGTGTAATTTCTACCCCATCACTATCAAAAACAAAAGGAGGGTGTGGAGCCAAAATATGCACAAAAACAAATTTAGGACCTGCCAAAGCAGCAACCTGTGGCAATTCATCAAAAGCATAAAGAATTGTCTGGCGTTGCAAATCATATCCAGGAATAGGCAGTTCCGCATTAAATATTTCTGCAAAAAAACGAATAGCTGAAGACGAAAGCAATAATCCCTCTAGCTCTGTCATTGAGCTATCATTAGGAGTCATATAAATATCTGCGTTGCGCCATTGTGTAAATAAACTTGATGTAGTAAATGCAACCGTATCATAGCCCACACTTTCTAATGAGCGTCTTACGGGACTGTTGGTTGTCATTTCAGTCAAAATACCCCGATTTGAAGAATTTTTAAGTTCAGCAGATAACCAATCTAAATATTCCATACTTAATGAAGATGAAAGAGAAAGCTGTGTTTGCAGATAATTGCTCTGGCTTTGATCTGCAATATAAAAACCTTGCTCTTCTAAACCAGCAATAAACGAAGAGTTATCAAAATCAAACTCGCTTTTCAAGACATCTTCTCTTGAATAAGCATCTAAAATAATATAATAAATATCCGGTAGACTGCTACTATCAATATCATTTCTTGCAGTAGAGATTTCAAGGCTGTTTTCATAATTAAGAAATATCTTTTTCTGTAAAGCAGTTTGTTGAAGCGTAAATCCAATACTAACCAAAGGTGCAAGTAATACCAAAAAGGAAACGATGTTAAGAAAGTATGTCAACATCTTCAATGAAGAAAACTTACCTCGAAGAAAAGGGCTTGCCAAAATCAGGATAACCGCAAACCAAGAAAAGAAAATTATATAATCCCGCCCCGGGAGTTTTTGGACAGAAGAAAATATCATTAGGGAAAAATAAATATGCCCATAAAAAACCACCAAAAACAAAAAAAGAGTTGCTAATATCCCAGCTCTATATATATTCTTAACTTTTAGGTTGATCAAAAAGAAAACTATTCCTATAAAAAAAAGAATAATAATCAAAGGGCGGACAATTTGGCCTGGAGGAATTTCATTTGTATTCTGTATAAAAACACCAAAAATAGCGTATGCCGCTAAGAAAAAAGGATGTAAGGGATATTTTTTTATTTTTTCAAACATTATTACTCTCTTCGTAAGATAACTGTTACTTTATCTTCATATAACTCTGTCCAAGAATCCTGTTTCAATGCTCCAGCCAAAAGCGATGAGGATGGGATAATTACCCAATCTACCTCATACCTTTCTAAGACCCGTTCCCAACCATCCGCAAGAGTAATTACTTGCTCATACTCTCGTGTTAATTCTTCTCCATAAAAATCAGTCTGGCCATCTATGAAAACCAAGGTGGATGGGAAATTTCTGTATAGCAAATATCCTCCCCAAGGGAAATGGTTAAATACCTTTCCTTCTTGTTCATTTTCATCTAGCCAATTTGCAGCATCGACAGGAAATACTTCTGGACTAAAACGATTATAGGATTGCACCATAGGATTCGAAGCTAAAAGAAGTGCTATAGAAAGAATAAGAACGGGTAAAAAGCCACCTTTCAATTTTCTTTCAATTTTTTTAATTCTTCTTTCTAGTTTAGCCCAAGATGTTTTTTTTATATTTTTAGTCATAACCTCAGATAAAATTGGGGCGATTATGATTGCATAAAGAGGGATATTGCGGGCACTATAAAGCCCCATTATTGTCCAACCGGCAAGCAAAAAGCCATGAGATAAAGGCATTTCTGTTTTCTTTTGGCTCAATAAAAACAAGGACAAAGCTATTAATATTAAAAAAGGTAAAGCGCTAGGGTTATGAAAATTAGGCGGTAAATACTCTTGTGTATGCCCTACTAAATAGCTACTTTTCAAAAAGTCAAAATTTGTTCTCCAAAGATAAACCCCAACAGGATTAATAAAACTTATAAAAAATGATACTAGTCCAATGCTCCCCCAATTTTTTAGTTTTTCTCCTACCCGCCCAGTTTTTATATAACCAGAAACTAATGCACCTACAAAATATGCTCCCCAAGTGACAAAAGCTGTGATGAAAGCTCCGTGCGTATTTACCCAAAAAATCATTACCAAGGCAAATTTCCATAATGCTACTTTTTCTCCTCGACGATATTTCTCTAAATAATAAGTCCAAATGGCTAAATAGAGAAAAGTAAAAATATGAGGGCGCGCGAGCCAATGCAAACTAGATGAAATTGCAGCAAATATAGCAATCAGGAAAGATAAAAGATAACTTCCACTACGCTCTTTGCTATCATAATAAACGATAAGGAAAACAATCGCAATTATTAAAGCTGTAAAAAAGACAACACCAGATAAGGAATTAAAACCATGCGCAAAAGCAAAAAAGATTTGCGCAAGCCACTCATGTGGCGTAAGGGGTTCGCCATTCATCGTATGAGAAAAAATATCTTGAGTTGGGATGCTCAAATTCTCAATAATTACGTTCCCAACGGTAATATGACGCCCTAAATCCCCATCAAGATTAAAAATACGAGGACCAAAAAAAAGCACGGCTAAAAATATAGAGATGAAAAGAATATCTCGCAAACGAGGAAGAAGATATTTTGTCATAGAGAAATTCAGGATTTTAATACTTGAAATTTCATCACACCACCTCAACATAAATCCGCTTATTCATCTTCCCTTTCGATTTATAGTTGGTTACGCGCATTTCGCCAACTTCTGAGGTATTTTTAACGTGTGTGCCACCATCAGCTTGGAGGTCCAAACCAACAATTTCTATGGTGCGAATCTCATCGATTCCTTCAGGAAGCAGATTGATTTTTGTCCGAATCAAATCAGGAATCTGAAAAGCTTCTTCTCGCGGCAAAATAGCGACTTTCACATCATGGTCTTTTTTGGATTCAATATTAATTGCCAGCTCTATTTCTGAAACCAACTCTTTACGCATAGTCTCAAACTCAAAATCCATACGCCCCTTTAGCAGTTCCATATTTCCACCAGTTACTGATGCACCATAATCACGAAAAATAACACCACAAAGAATATGCATTGCAGTATGGGTGCGCATAAGCTGATAGCGGCGCTCCCAATCAATTTCACCATGCACAACCGTGCCAATTTTAGGCAGCTGCGCCTCACTGCCAATGAAATGAAACACATCTACGCCGCGCTTTTTAACTTTACTAACAGGGAAGGATATCTCACCAACGCGAAGCAAGCCAAAATCACAGGGTTGCCCTCCTCCACCAGGGTAAAAAGCCGTTTGATTTAGCACCAAAGTTCGGGCTTCAGAATCCACGCTGAGGATTTCCGCATCAAATTCTTTGAGATAGCTATCAGTTTGGTAGAGTAAAGTAGTCATAAATCTCCTATGAAGTGGTGTGTTTTGTGCAACTATAAGCCTATTGTATCTTAAGAAAAAAATCCCCGCTTATAAAGCGAGGATTTTTCTATACACTGTTTATGCTTAACTATTCCCCTAAATAATCACGCAGTTTTTTTCGTACGGTAGGATGGCGCAGTCGGCTCAGAGCTTGAGCTTCGATTTGGCGAACACGCTCGCGCGTTACGCCCATTTTTCGCCCTACTTCTTCTAGGGTATAAGCTTGGCCATCTAAAATACCATAGCGCAATTGCAAAATTCGAACTTCACGAGGGGGCAAGTTTTCCATTACCTCGACAAGATGGTCCTGTAAAAGATGATGCGTTGCCGTATCATCGGGTGGCGGAGAATCCTGATCTTCGATGAAATCGCCCAAGACGGAATCTTCTTCATTATCAGTTGGCAACTCTAAAGAAAGTGGACGCCGTGCAACTTGGATCATATGCTCTACTTTTTTAGGCGGAACTTCTAGAGCGTCTGCTAATTCTTCAACTGCTGGGGCACGTCCTAATTTTTGGGTAAGCTGATGCTGAATACGAAGCAATTTATTAATTTGGTCGCCCATGTGAACAGGAACCCGAATTGTACGTCCTTGATCGGCTATGGCACGTGTTACCGCTTGGCGAATCCACCAAGTTGCATAAGTACTAAACTTGTGACCACGCCTATAATCAAATTTTTTCGTAGCGCGAATCAAACCGATATTTCCTTCTTGAATTAAGTCAAGGAAAGGAACACCACGCCCCATATATTTTTTAGCAACAGAAATTACCAAACGAGAATTAGCAGTAATAAGATGTTCACGTGCTGCCCAGCCATCTTCGATAAGGCGGCGCAATTCGGTACGGCGGTTAAGACTGATACGTCCTTTTGCCAACTCTTCGCGCGCCATACGACCACGCTCAATACGCTGCGCTAACTCTACTTCTTCTTCTGCGGTCAGGAGCGGAACTCGGCTAACTTCTTTGAGGTATAAGCCAATCGTATCTTTTGTATCGATATTTGCCAAATAATCTTCAGAGACATTTTGGTCAACTTTTTCTTTATCTTCTTCTTCTGTTGTTTTCTCAAGTTCGTCATCAGAAGGACCAGGCAAAGTCGCATCTTCAATAAAAGGGATACCTGCACTTAATAATGCAGCAAAAGCCTCTTCAAGCTGAGCAACATCCTGCTCTGCATTCGGGAAAACATTTAGAATATCGTCAAAAGTAACGAATTTCTTTTTACGTCCCAATGCAAGCAATTTGATAATGGCAGGCGAGGCTTTTTCTTCTACATCAAGCAAATTTTTTTCAGTCATAAATTTTGGAAACACCTTTTTTTCTTATTTTTCTTAGTTACATAATTCAGCATACACTTTTTTAGCGACAAAATCAACTATATATTAGATGAAGAACTTACAGAAATGTTACTTTTTCTTCTCTCTAAGAATATGCTATACAAAAAAAACTACTATACAAAATAAAAGGCACAGATGTTAGAAAACATCGATGCCAGTCTTTTGACTGTTTCACTATACAAAATTACACGTATGAAGTCAAGTCGGATTTTTGATTCTTATGTAATTTTAATCTTTTCGAGACAACACCATAGCGCAAGAGCATAAAAGAAAACCCCAAAGGCTTCTAAACCTTTGGGGTTCATTCAACAATTTTATTTATAACGTTTTATAAAGCTCCTGCTTTCTTCAACGCACTCTCTAACTGAATTAGAGACGCAGGCTTAATAATCATCGCCTGTGCGCCACCTTCGAGGGCGCGCTTTTTTGTTTCGGGTTGATCATCCGAGGTAATCACAATTGCGGGCACATTCATCAAGCGGGGTTCACGCCGCAAATAGGCTAAAATTTCTAAGCCATCTACACCAGGCATATTTACATCCAATAAAACCAAAGGCGGCAATTTCTCTGCAAGCAAAGCCATCCCTGGGCTTGAGCCATATGCAGCACGCGCTTCTATCCCTAACATTTGCAGCATCTCTACCAAAGCATCTGCGGTATTACGATTATCATCAATTACAAGGGCTTCTTTCATTATTTTTCTCCAAATCCATAACCGGGCATCTCTGCTACCGTGTCTCTAAATTCTTTACTTTCTATAACCTCAAAAAGCGGAGTTAAAAGTTCACTTTCAAAATATTTCTCGGGAATAATTAACTCATAACGCTCTTCAAAAAGTGGTACAAAATCCAGTTCCAGAGCTTGAGCTGCTGCTGCAATTCCTAAACCACAATCAGCACGTCCCGAAGCGACAGCCGCCGCCACGCCTAAATGAGTATATTCTTCTTGATTGTAGCCCAATATATCTTCAGAAGCTATCCCCAATAAGTTCAGGTGATAATCTAGAAGGACGCGCGTCCCTGCGCCGCGTTGGCGATTAACAAACTGGATATCTGAACTAGCCACATCTTCCAGTGCCCGAACATTTTTCAGGTTCGAACGCGGGATAATTAGACCTTGCTCCCGTTTCACCAGCATCACCTGCCTCACACTTTTTTCCATTAAATATTTGGCAATATAGCTATCATTATATACCCCTGTTTCTGGGTCAAGAAGATGTGACCCTGCCAGATGCGCCTCCCCACGTTTCAACGCGATAAGTCCTCCCAACGAGCCTACATTCGCCGAAACCAAACGCCGATTACGCATCGAAAGATATTGCGCAATCAAATCCAACGTCATATCGTGCGAACCGATGCAAAAGATGGTTTTCTCAAGTTCTTCGCGCGAGCGATAGAGATGAATATCAACTTCATCGCCAGCTTCTGCGCCTTGTGTGCCGCACGGCATAATTGCTAATCCATCTGCACGAACGAGGGAGGAGATCACACCCGCTCCACGATTCAGTGGCGCGGCGAGCATCTTCTCGCCCACACGCCCAACTGCCATGCGGATATAGTCGTCGTCTCCGGCGGGGGAGGTTGTTTTGCGAGTTAATATCGCTTTAACGGTATCAAGCTGAATTGGCGCGCGTCCCGTCCATTTGGCGATCATCGGCTCGACAAAAATTTCTCCCGTCAACGCGGCCGAGACAGGGTATCCCGGCATCCCAATAATCGGTTTATTTTCGATCATCCCGATAATGACGGGGTGTCCTGGACGAACAGCAACGCCATGCACGAGGAGCGTGCCGAGCTTTTCTACCACACCCGCCGAAAAATCTTCTGCCCCTGCCGATGAACCGGCGTTGAGCAAAATCAGATCATGGTCACGAGCGGCTTCGGCTACACGCTGGGAGATGAGGTCAAAATCATCAATCGTGATGGGGAAACAGGTAGCGAGACCGCCCCATTTTTTGATCTGCGCTGCCAAAACGAGAGAGTTATATTCAAGAATATCGCCACGTTTAAGCTCGCTGCCGATCTCGACCAACTCTGTGCCTGTCGGCAAAATAGCAACGCGCGGCTTGCGAGAAACGGGGACTTCAACATGCCCAGAAGCGGCAATCGCGCCCAAATCGGCGGGACGCAGAATATGCCCAGCGGGCAAAACGAGCTGCGTGGCGACAATATCTTCGCCGAGCGGGCGGACATGTTTCCACGGCGCAACCGCAGCACGGATGCGAATTTCTTTCGGCTCACGAATGGCGGGGGTAATTTCGCCATTGGCATCGAGGGCTTCGGTTTCTTCGATCATGATAACCGCGTTGAATGCTTCGGGGAGCGGATCGCCAGTATCAACATATTCTGCTTGCTCACCAATCTGTAGAGTGAGCGGCGCGGTCAGCGTTGCACCCGCCGTATCTTGCGCGCGGACAGCGAATCCGTCCATCGCCGAGGCATGGTAATGCGGCGAGGAGGCTTTCGCCCAAATTGGCTCAGCGAGCACGCGACCAAGTGCATTTTCATCGAGGGGAACGATTTCGGTTGCCAGCACGCGCCATAAATCAGTGTCTTGCAGGGCAGATTTTAGCGCGGCTTTGGCTTTGTCGAGGGGGATGTCGTGGAGGTAGAGGGACATATTATGGGGTTTATTTTATTACTCACTAAGATGGACGTTCAATAACAGCAAATGACGGGGCTTTTTGCGCTCCATTATTTACAAGGGAAAACCAATAACTCGTATCAACCATATTACTCGCACTAAGAACAACGCGAACCCTATATTCATCATCTTTTAGAAGTAAGTCTTTATTCTCAGGCGTAAATGTATCTTGTGAATAACTAGCATCACTGAAAACATACATCTTTTTTCGTTTCTTTATACAAAGCTGCTCTGGCTTCCCAGAAGCACTCAAATTTATTTTTTCTTGTTTATGATCTGGTGGAGGCTGATTCTGCCATCGAGGACTTTCATGCTTCTCTTGTAAAGTGCCTTTTTTATCGTAAAATTCCACTTTTGCATGAACATCAATAGCATCCTCTATGCTTGAATCTTTATCTTTTATATTTTTGAAAACAATATAAAATCGTTCAAAAGTATCCCCTTCTTGAATATCAACCTGTCCTTTGATAGAAGTCATTTTTTGACGAGTTGTTATATAACTGTCTGTCGAAGAGCTCACTATTGCATCATCTGCTTTAATTGGACGCAACCAAGGATAGTCAGTATCTGGAAAACTTTTATTCCCAATAGCTCGAACGAAAGTTGTGATATCTTCTTTTTCAAAACCTGTTGTTTGGATATTTGGCTTAGTGTTCTTTATTTTTCCTAACTCCCTTTGTTGAAAAAAGATTTGTATAACCAAAAGAACTATCACCAAAAAAGATGCATTTTGCAAACTGAATATAGGCAAGTTCAGAATCGCGCCAATGAAAATACTAACTACTCCTAAAACAGTCGGCCACCAAAATTTCTTTTTTTGCACAATACACTCTCCAAAAAACGGCTTTGCTAATTAAGAATCACATCCACCATTTCGCCTGCGCTCAACCCAGTCGCATCCGCAGAGATTTTCAGCAAGCCATCGGCAGAAACGAGTGTGAAAATCAAATTAGATTTGCCAAAAATGGGTTCTGCCAAGAAGCCGCCCTTCGACTGCGCTTCGCTCCGCTCAGGGGCTAGCTTTATCGGTATCCAATCCTCCCGCCCAGCTTGGGAAGAAAGGTTCACTGTCAATTTTGCAGAAACGCTTGGGCGCAATTCTTCTGTGTATAGTCCAAGCAAACGCCGTACGAGGGGGGCAACGAAAACATATCCATTCACCAACGCGCTAACGGGGTTTCCCGGCAACCCGATCACGGCTTTGCCATCGCAAACGCCCAAAATGGTCGGCTTGCCCGGGCGGGTGTTCACGCCATGCACCAGCACGCCCGGCTCGCCCAATTCGTCTATCGCGGCGGCGGTCATGTCGCGTGCGCTGGCGGATGAACCGGCTGTGACGAGCACCATTTCGCATTCGTTCAAGGCTCGTGAAATTGCAACTTTCATCGCATCCATATTGTCGGCGACGATGCCGTAGCCCACCGCTTCACCCCCATATTTCTCAACCAATGTTGATAAAGTATAGGAATTAATATCTCGGACTTGCCCGGGTTGTGGACGTTTTTCTGGATGAACAACTTCATCGCCGCTGGAGATAATGCCGATTTTGGGATGCTGCGCCACCTCGACTTGGGTGAAGCCGAGTGCCATTAATCCGCCAACTTCGGCGGGACGGATCGGACTCCCTTTAGGCTTGATGAGGGCATCTTTGACGACATCTTCACCGATACGGATCACGTTCTCGCCATCTGCGACTGCGCGAAGAATTTCGATTTCGTTCTCAACTGTCTGCGTATATTCGAGCATGACAACCGCATCCGCGCCTTTGGGGAGCATCCCGCCGGTATGGATGATAGCGGTTGTCGTAGGCGTAATCTCAAGGTCGGGCGTTGCACCCATCGGGCATTCGCCGATCAGGTTTAGGTAGGCGGGGAGAGAATCCGATGCGCCATAGGTATCGCGGGCTTTGACCGCGAATCCGTCCACAGTGGAACGGGGGAATTCGGGTAAAGCATGCGGAGCGCGGAGGTCGGTTGCGGTGATTCTGCCCAATGCCGAATCGGTGTCTATCGTTTCGGTGGCAAGTTTAGGGTCAGGGAGGTTCCGCAGCAATTTATCCAGTGATTCTTTTGGGGGGAGGAGTGTGAGAAATTCAGGCATAATTTTAAGTTTAAGGTTTAATGTTGAAAGGTTGAAGGTTAGCGCATCCAGAAGGTAACAGTTAGGGTGTAGAGTGTTAATCCTATCACGCTATAGGCTAAGAATTTGAGAAATTTCCAATTTGGAGAGGCGCCTTGTGCAATTTTTTGCATCCAATAGATTTGAAAAAAGGCGAGAGGAGCCACATAAAAAACAGGCGCAAAAAGCGCCCGAGGAAAGCCAAAGAGAGGCATCGCAGCGAAGAGAAAATAGGCAGTCAGAATGAGAATATGATGTAAGGAAATAGCGCGCTCCCAACCGATGCGGAGAAGGAGGCTGCCACGCTCATATTTGAGGTCTTCTTTATAAGTGGGGAAATTGAGGACGAGAAAAGCAGTGACAGCGAGGAGAGCGAGCGGAGAAATAACCGCGCTGAGCAGGCGATGTACATCTCCCATTTGTATAGTGAGCGAAAAAGCAGGGGTAAAAATAGTGATAAGAATTGCAAGAAGTTGCTCACCAAAACCGCTGGTGACAACGCGCATCGGTGGGAGGGCATAGATGATGGCAAGGATGAAAATTATCACGGCAAAAATAATGGCCATGATGTTGATGCCGCTTTGAAAAAGAGCAATTGTGAAGAGTGCAACACCGCCAAGTAATGCCATCGAGATTTGAAAGAGTGCGGCACGCACCCAATTGCGTTCTTTGATAGTTTCTTCTGCAAGAATTGGCTCATTATGGGGGGTGAAATAAACCGTGAGCAAATTCATGGCGAGGGCAAGGAGGAGAATCCAGCCAAGGCCTAGCCAAAAGCTAAGGGGAGAATCCGCGCGCCCAAGATAGCGGGCAATGCCCACACCGAGGGTATAACTCAGCCCGGTGAGGGTGAGGAGGAAGGGATTCGTGAAGGGGAGGAGTTTTGTCAATAATCGGTTTTTAGTCATCAGTGGTCAGTATCAGGCTAATTGTTCAGAAATGCTTTCTATTTCTGTTTCTAAATCTTGTGCCCAAATAGGCAAACTTGAATTATCTTGGTCAATATGCTCATGTATTCTTCGAATGATATAAACAAGAGATTCTGCTGTTGCTATAGCGGTGTCATAATCAACTCTGTAAAACAAACGCAATTTATCGTGTCCACCAAATCTTTCTGGAACAGAAAAAGGAGAAGCATGAACAAGAGAATCTCGGTATGGCTTCAGGGTTTCAACAAAGCCACTTATAGTTTCGTCGTTATCTATTTCGAACTTTCGTCCTGATATTATTTCAGGATAAATTCGCAATTTTCTACTAAGCTTTGTGTCTTTAATTTCTTTTTGTCTTTTAGCAGACAAATGCTCAATACCATTCTTTTGCACATAATGTACGTCCTCAAAGCTTTCGGACACAATCTAATGGAGACTTTCTGCCTCACTG
>JABGQV010000036.1 GCA_018648655.1 Anaerolineae bacterium
ATAACCTATCCTACCAGATTTCCAATGCTCATTATTTTGGCGAAACTAAAGTATTAATCAAAAGGATTTTATGAAACTATCAGAACTCTTTGGCTCCACTCTCCGTAAAGCTCCCACAAATGCAGAGACAAAGTCCTACCAACTCATGGCGCGCGGAGGCTATATCCGTGCCGCTGATAATGGAAATTTCGTAACCCTGCCCCTCGCTACACGCTCGTTGAATAAACTGCGAGCCAGAATCCGTCATGAAATAGAATCACGTGGCGGGCAAGAAATTGGCGCGCACGCAAATATCATTCAGCTCGCAGCAGGGAATATCCAATCCTATAAAGAATTACCACAAATCCTTTATTCTTTTGACGAAATTGAACAAGAAGCACATTCCCGTTTGGGATTATTCGGCGCAGCCCACTCGCCCAATATTAGCATCCACGTTTTAGCAGAATCAGAAGAAACACAAATCAAGTTTCAAAAAATGATTGAAGGCATCATCAAAGAATTTCTTGAAATTCTTGATTTAGATGCAAAAAAAACAGATTGTGGCGGTCATGTCTTCATCGCCAAAAACGCAGGCGCAGATTATATCCACTGTGTTCAATGTGATTATTTAGACACGCAAGAATTTGCAAAACGCTCGAAGAGCGCACTCTCAGCAGAAGATTCTCGCGAGCTTGAGAAAGTCGCCACACCTGAAGCGCATACGATTGATGCATTGGCAGCCTTTTTGAATATCCCCAAAGAAAAAACAGCGAAGGCTGTTTTTATGACCGCCACAATAGATGATAAAGAAAAACTTGTCTTCGCTGTTTTGCGCGGTGATATGGATTTGAGTGAAGAAAAATTGATTGCTGCGCTTGGTGCATCAGCGTTACGCCCCGCAACGGATGTCGAAATTTTAGCAGTGGATGCAGTGCCCGGCTACGCTTCGCCCGTGGGAATAAAGGGCGTGCTGGTCATTGTGGACGATTTGATCCCGCAGTCAGCGAATCTCGTTGCTGGTGCAAACGAAGCAGGTTTTCATCTCCGCAATGTAAATTACGGACGCGATTACACCGCCAATATCATCACCGATTTAGCCCTTGCAAAAGCCAATGATAATTGCCCAAAATGCAACTCGCCTTTAGAAGCAGTTGAAGGTGTAGAGTTGGTTGGCACATCACCCGCTCAACCAGCAGAAGATGCCACCTACACCGATGAAAATGGCAAGGGTCAGCCCACCTGGACAGCAAGCTGGACGCTCGATCTCGGTCGGATTTTCGCAGCAGTAGCCGAGAGCCATAATGATAAATATGGCATGATTTTGCCCCCAGCAATTGCCCCTTATGATATTCATTTGGTTTGGCTCCCAAGCAAAACGATAGATACCCGCTCCGATACCGATGATATATATTTAAATCTCACCAACACCGGTTTCACAGTCTTATTTGACGACCGCGATGCGCGTGCTGGTACAAAATTTAACGACGCAGACCTAATCGGTTGTCCTGTGAGAATCACAGTTGGTGAACGCGCTCTAGAAGAAGACTCTGTAGAAATCAAGATGCGCGCTAAAGAAGATAAAGAACTTGTTGAAATTGATGATATTGCGAATTATGTTTTGGAGCATCTCTAAAAGACAGAATGCGTAAATCCGCCCAAATAGCGAAAATCCGCGCTTCATACCCATACCTAATTAAAAACTATGAATAAAATTCCCATGTCTTCCCCCGATCTGACAGATGCCGAAAGACAGGCTGTTGCCGATGTAATGAATACCCCCATGCTCAGTATGGGGCAATATGTTAAAGACTTCGAGCAAGCCTTCTGTGACCGCACAGGTGCAAAGCACGCCATCGCAGTAAATTCTGGGACGGCGGGACTACACCTCTGTGTTCGAGCAGCAGGGATTGGGGAAGGCGATTTGGTCATCACCACGCCATTTTCCTTTGTCGCTTCATCTAATGTAATGCTCTTCGAGAACGCTATTCCCCTCTTTGTAGATATTGACCCTAAAACGGGGAATATAGATACCGCATTAATTAAAGATGCTATTGAGAATACAGAAAAATATCTGCCGCGCAAAGGAGCAAAAGTCGATGCCAAAGTTAAGGCAATTCTCCCGGTAGATGTTTTTGGCCAGCCCGCCGATATGGATCCCATCATGGCGCTCGCGAAAGAACATAATCTAAGTGTCATCGAAGATTCTTGCGAAGCACTCGGCGCAGAATATAAAAATCAACCTGCTGGGATGCTCGGCGATTTCGGTGTTTTTGCCTTTTACCCCAATAAACAAATGACCACCGGTGAAGGCGGTCTAGTCGTTAGCAATAACGATGAACACGCCGACTATATGCGTGCTATGCGCAACCAGGGGCGTGCCCCTGGTGATACCTGGTTGACACATACGCACCTCGGCTTCAACTATAGACTCGATGAAATGTCTGCGGCACTAGGTGCAGTGCAGGTGTCTCGGCTCGATGAGATGCTCCATAAACGGGAGCAAGTGGCAAACTGGTATGAATCCGCTTTGAAAAATATTGAAGGCGTAGAAACCCAGTTTATCGAAAAATCCACAAGTAAAATGTCGTGGTTTGTTTACGTCGTCCGATTTGATAAAAGCATTAACCGAGACGAATTAGCCCAGCAATTAATTGCAAAAGGCGTTCCCGTCCGCCCCTATTTTGCGCCCATTCACTTGCAGCCTTATATGGTGAAGCAATTTGGCTACCGGCGCGGCGATTTCCCTGTCACTGAAGACTTGGGCAACAGAAGTCTTGCGCTCCCCTTTTCGGGTGTGATGAGCAAAGAGCAAGTCATGCGAGTTTGCGAAACCATTGCGGAGCTAATTTAAGATGTGAGACCCGAAAGGTCTCTCATATATAAAAATAATGACCGAAGAAAGCACCTTCCTCCCCCCTCGCCAACGCGGCGTTTTCATCCACAGCTTTTTGCTGGCTCTGCTCGCTGGCCTCACCGCTTGGGGTATCTGGCTTCTGACCCGCGCAGCAATGGGACCAGCCTTCATGCTCTCGGCCCTGCTCACCCTCACGGCCGCCCTGCCCATCCCCTTTATCGGCTATAGACTCTATGCACTTTTGCGCGCAAATTACCATCTTGGGCGCGAAAAACTCAAACTCTCATGGGGGTTGCGCGTCGAAGAAATTCCCCTTTCAGATGTCGAGTGGGTGCGCCCTGTCACCGACCTGACCACGCCCTTAAAATTGCCTCGCTTGCACCTACCCGGCTCCATTTTGGGATTGCGACGTCACCCCGATTTGGCAATGGTCGAATTTTTAGCATCGGATACAAAAACACTCATTCTCGTGGCGACAGCCAAACATGTCTTTGCCATTTCACCAGATAACCCACGCCGTTTCGCTCGTGAATTTCAACTTGCTACCGAACTAGGCGCGTTATCCCGAGCCGAATCGTTTTCCACCTATCCCACCTTCATCGTTGCAGAAGCATGGAAAAATCTCCTCGCCCGCTACTTTTGGCTCAGTGGACTTTTGCTTAATATCGGCATTCTCGTCCGGGTAAGTATCCTCATCCCTAACTTAGAAAGCATCACCCTCGGATTCAAAGCCTCTGGAGAAGCTCACGGACCTTTCCCGCCCGTACAACTTATGCTTCTGCCCTTCATCAGCTTTACCCTCTTTATCATTGGCTGGATTGCGGGCTTATACTTCTATCGCTGGGAAGAACAAAAAATACTTGCCCTAATTTTATGGGCATCTAGCACCATCACTGGAATTTTATTTTTGATCGGGATATTCTTTTCAATTACAACTTAAATTTTCATTCTACATCTAATATTCATCATTTCCTATGCAACTATTCTTCGGATTCATCTTCGCCATTATCATCTCCCTCCTCGCCTATAAAGCCAAAAGTCTCGATAAAAGCGGAGCAATCGCCGCGATAGTCGAAGGCACGCTCATCTTTGGCCTCGGTGGCTGGGAATGGGCCATTCTTCTCTTGACCTTCTTCATATCATCCAGTGCGCTCTCCAAGATGTTCAAAAAGCGCAAAGTTGATTTAGAAGAGAAGTTCGATAAAGGCAGCCGTCGCGATGCCATGCAAGTATTCGGCAATGGCGGCTTAGCCGCATTTTTCGCCTTCTTGCATTTCTTTTTCCCTGACTCTCTCTGGGCATGGCTCGGTTTCTCTGCTGCCCTCGCTGCTGTTAACGCCGACACATGGGCAACAGAATTGGGCGTATTAGCCCGCTCTCAGCCACGCATGATCACCAATCTCAAAGAAAAAGTAGAAAAAGGAACATCGGGCGGAGTCTCTATCACAGGGACATTAGCTTCTTTAGCTGGTTCAGCATTTATTGCTCTTTTTGCTGGCATTTTCTCTCCTTCTGGAGAGTTTTTTTCTATTTTTATGCTCATCACATTCGCCGGGCTACTCGGCGCACTCTTTGACTCACTACTCGGTGCAACTGTGCAAGCAATTTATTATTGCCCTTCTTGCGAGAAAGAAACGGAACGACACCCTGTACATCTTTGTAACACAGAGACACGCTATTTTCGGGGCTGGAAATGGCTAACAAATGATTGGGTCAACTTTGCATGTGCCGGATTTGGGGTTGTGATTGTGCTGCTCTTCTAAGCTGCAAATTATCACGCGTAATTCGTTTTTTTAGTTTTTCTCTTTTTGCTTCTTCTACAACATAATCGACTATCTTGGCGGGGATATTGACTCCAGTCGTTTCAATGCTATTTCTGAATTCCATTGTGTGATTAACTTCATTGACCGTAAAGCCATCCTCTGTTTCAAAAAGATCTACTGCCAATAAACCACCGCCAAGCACTCTTGCCGTTTGCTTAGAGATTTGCTCCAACTTTGGCGTGAGTGGGCAATTAGTGGCCACTCCTCCGCGCGCGGTATTCGTAATCCAATTCTCGGATGAGCGATAGATAGCGCCAATTACTTCATTACCAATCACAAAGGCACGGATATCGCGTCCAGGCTTATTAATATATTCTTGCACATAAAAAACTTTATGATTGACGCCCAACGAGGCTTTATGCTCAATCACTGCCTCTGCCATATCGTGGCTATCCACTTTTGCGAGCAAACGCCCCCACGAACCAACAACGGGTTTTAATACGCAAGGATAGCCCATTGCATCGGTTGCTTCGAGGGCAGTTTTGCTATCAAATGCCATAAAGACCTTCGGTGTTGAGATACCTGCGCTCTGAAGAATTTGGCTAGTTATATATTTATCTCCACATTTTTCTGCTACAGAGGAAGGATTTACCACTGGCACACCATGCGCTTCAAATAGGCGCGAGACGTATAATCCGCGCGAATGGGAAATAGAGCGCTCAAGAAGCACATCCACTTCTGCGGGGAGACGGGAAATATCAAAAAACTCTTTGCCATCATTAATGCGGACAACTTCAATATTTGAGCGCGATTCCAATTCTTTGAGCAATAACTTTTCTTCAACACGTAAACGAGAATAGAGAAAACCAACACGAAACATTTTTAGCTCCTTTGCTAATCATTAAAATAAAAAACGCGCTCTCCGATGTTGGAGAACGCGTTTGGTATAAGAAAATAATTTTGTACTACTGCACCTTTGTTATGAAATCATCCTTAACCGAACACTGCCCACAAATCCAACCACCGAAGGTGCGGATGCGGGCTGGGGTTTAGCTTTAGCCTCAAAAACGAGAGTTACTTGGGATAAGTTCATAATTAGCGGCATTCTACCATTCTTAAGATAAATGTCAAGGAAAAGGTATCAAGACCA
>JABGQV010000081.1 GCA_018648655.1 Anaerolineae bacterium
ACTGTACTACAGGAAACCCTATTCATTCACGCTTTTTTTGGCGAAGGTATTGTAGTTGAGATATTGTAGATAAAGCGAAAGGAAAAATATAATGGGAAAACTAACTTTAATTTTAGGCGGCGCACGCAGTGGAAAAAGCACCTACGCTGAAAAACTTGCGAAAGAGATTGGGGGAGATTGGGTTTTATATGTTGCCACATCAGAAGCAAAAGACGAAGAGATGCGAGAGAGAATTGAGAAGCATCGTGCTGCGCGCCCTGTTGCTTGGATCACGGTAGAAGCCCCTCGGAGCATTGCGCAAGTCATTGTTCACGCGCGATGCGGAGAGGAAGTTGTTCTCGTTGATTGCATCACTGTTCTCGTCTCTAATATCCTTTTAGCAGAAAGTAGGAAAGCAAATGAGAATCCTTTTAATGTAAAAGTTGAAGAAGCAGTAAATGATGAAGTTACGCAATTGTTGCGAATCATCCATCAAACAAAGGGGCATTTTTTGCTGGTTTCAAATGAAGTTGGGATGGGGCTTGTCCCCCCTTATGCGTTGGGACGAGCGTATAGAGATTTATTGGGGCGCGCAAATCAGCGTTTGACTGAAGCAGCGGATGATGTCTTTTTTCTAGTGGCAGGGCTTCCGATGCAGATGAAGTGAGTGAGAAGGGGGTGCATTGCATCTTCTTTTGGATACGTTGCACATTTGGTTAATTATCCCGCTAAGCCCAACTCAGGTGCAATTTGACGCATGGCTTCAATAACATTGGTGATATGTGTCGATAGCTCTACATCAAAATCTGCTGCGCCGCGTTCCATTTCTTCGCGGTTGGCTCCGGCGGCGAAATGCTTGTTTTTCCACTTTTTCTTCACAGATTTTGCTTTTAAATCCATCAACGAACGTGATGGGCGCACCAACGCAGTGGCAGTGATGAGGCCCGTGATCTCGTCACAGGCGAAGAGGGCTTTCTCCATCAGGGTATCACGTGGAATTCCAGTGTGATCCGCATGGCTGAGGATGGCACGGATGATGACTTCTGGCACATCTCGTTCTCGCAAGATGGGTGCACCTGCAGTGGGATGTCCCTCTTGAGTGGGATGAATTTCCCAATCAAAATCGTGCAAGAGACCAGCCAGTCCCCAAAGTTCTACATCTTCCCCTAATTTTTCAGCATAGAAGCGCATGGTGGCTTCAACAGCGAGCATATGTTTGACGAGATTTTCGTTTTTGACAAATTCACGAACGATTGCGAGAGCTTCAGAGCGTTGCATTATTCCTCCAGAAAGATGGGTTCAAATTCGCCTAAAATGGGCAAAGGGCGGGCGATGTGAATATCCCAAAGGGCGGTAAAGGTGGCGAGGGTTTCGCGTGCATTCCAAAAGAAACGTGAGCGTTTGAGATAAACGCGCTGATCTGCGCTGACGCCTGTGCTTTGGATGCCGAGTTTTTCGCATAGATAAAGGGCGCGCGAAAGATGAAATTCTTGTGTAACGAGAATAGCAGAGTCTAGCCCGAAAATTTCTTTGGCGCGGTAGCACGTATCGTAAGTGCGTCGCCCAGCATAATCCAGCACAATCGCTTCTTCGGGGACGCCCAACTCAATGGCGTAATTTTTCATTGCCGTTGGCTCATCATAATCTGTAGTACTATTATCTCCGCTCATCAATAGTTTTTCAACTTTTCCTTGGATATAAAGATCGGACGCGGTTTGAATGCGATCCCGTAAAACGGGCGTAGGGCTGCCATCCCGCCAGAGGCCCGCGCCAAATACGATCGCTGCTCGTTCATTTGGCATATCCTCAACGCTGTACACGCGCCCCGCGCTGTGGATAGCGGTAATCAGCCGTGCAATGGTCAAAATAATTGTGCCACTAATAGCTAGGATGATGAAAAGTTTGAGTATCATTTTGAGAATTCGTTTTATTAGAATGAAAATTTTTGATAAGAATTTTAACATTCGGGCATTTTACCATCTTAAAGAAAAAAGCTTCCGATATTTTGGAAACACCGGAAGCTTTTATGTTATTTGAAAATACTAAACTCTAGACAAATTTCTCACGGATAACAGAGGAAATATAATCCATCGATGCGACAACAACTGCGATAGCGAGCATTTGTGCGCTAGCGGCACGATAGTCGAGGAGGTTGATGTTTTGGCTGAGTAGGAAGCCGATACCACCACCGCCAACGAAGCCGATGATCGTGGACATACGCACGTTAATATCCCAACGGTACATGGTGAAGGAGATATAGGGCGGGATAATTTGCGGAACAACGGCGTAGACAATGGTCTGCAATTGGTTTGCGCCAGTTGCCTGCACGGCTTCGATAGGACCAGCAGAGATGCTCTCTACTTGCTCTGAGTAGAGTTTAGCGAGCGCAGCGACTGTGTGCAAAGCCAGAGCCAGTGATCCTGCGAATGGACCAATCCCGACCCAGATCACGGCGATAATTGCCATGACGAGTGGTTCTACAGAGCGTGTCCCGTTTAAAATGGTGCGGGTGATGGTGTAGATGATTAATCCTGTGGGGAGCGGGCTTTTTGCGGTAGTGGTGATCGCTAAGATTAATCCTAATGCTGCACCAACCCCAGCGGGGATGTAGAGTGTTTTGACAGGGTTAGCAATTTGATAGAACCATTCTACGCCTGCGCCAAATAAAGCAAAGAGCGCAGCACCTGCGATAGAAGCAAGAAGGATATTGATTAACTTGACTTGCGCGGCGGGCATATAATCGCTGATGCGTTGTCCGATTTTGCTCAAAGAGCTGCCCACAAATGCACCAAAGAAAATGGCGATTAGCGCGGGGGTGAGCATGACCATAATTTCACCAAGTTGGAAGATGAAATTGCCAAAAAAGCCAAATGACCCTAAAGGCTCGGTGATTAATGTGCCAATAGCACGGAATGAAATGCTAAAGAAAATGGCAAAGGCGATGCCAAAGACAGCCAGTCCAATAGTGGATGTGACGCGTTTTGCCAGACTCGCTTTTTCATCTTCGTCTGTTCCGATGCTCCAACGTAAGACAGCATAGAGTATCGCAAAACTGACGAATGTGCCTGCAAGATTTAGGGCTAGATTATCCGCTATGGGTTCAAATAAAGTGAGTAACCATTGCGTGGTTTGCGAACCAATCCAAATACCAATGAGCCAACCAATAACTGAAAAAGCAACACTGGTCAGTGGGCTAGTATTGTCTACCATCAAGTTGCGTGCGGCGATAAAACTGGTCGGGATAGCAATCAAAGTACCAATTGTGGTCGCCAATAAAGCGATGAAGATGGTTTCAATGATTTTATCCCAAGTTGCGATGGCGTTTTTTGACCACATTGGGCCGCCAATATTTGTACGCACTGTTGCGCGAATAGCTTGCGCTTCGGCTACAGGTTGGCGTTTTGGAACTTCAATTTCATAGATAAAATAGCCATCTGCATCAGCTTGGAACTTCTCTAATTGTTTTTTCACGCCACTACTAGTGATAAAGTTAAGCGGTCCCTGTACATAAGCAGGAAAATTGAAGCCTTCAACGGTGAGCATTTCACCAGGGCCAGCACAAGCGGCAGTTGCAGTGATATAAGGCTCATTAGAAGCGTTGTCTGGTAAAGAAGGTGTTTCGCCTTCGGGACAAGGCAAATAGAAGGGGATTTCAACATTTAATTCGCTGGTTTCATATTCAACCAAGTCAGGATGCGCTAAAGCGCGTAAAACGCGTGTGAGTGATGTTTGGCGCACTTCGTCACGTGTGGTGCCAAAATCTACATCTGTTACCTGAAAAGCATAGGCGAAAATAAAGATACCTATAGCAATAGAAAGACCGAGACCAAGAGATTTTTTGAATGATTTTTTGTTATTCATTTTTCACCTACCCAACCCGTTCGGCATCTTTGCCGTAAATTTCTTTGAATTTTGCATCATCAATCTCGTTAGGAGGTCCATCAAACATCAACTTTCCATCATTGAGCGCAATCGCGCGGTCTGCATATTGATGCACCAAATCTAAAAAGTGAAGGCTGCATAAAACAGTTACATTATGCTCTTTATTGATTTTTTCAAGATGTTGCATAATAGAATGTGCTAAAACGGGGTCAAGGCTGGCAACTGGCTCATCGGCGAGAATAATAGCAGGATTTTGCATCATTGCACGAGCAATGCCCACGCGTTGTTGTTGCCCGCCACTCAATTCATCGGCGCGTTGATGTGCCTTCTCAGCAATACCCACACGCTCTAATTCTTTATAGGCATTATCAACATCTTCTTGCGAGAACTTGTTAAAGAAACTCATTGCAGGGTTCGTATAGCCCAATCTGCCTGAAAGGACGTTGGTCAATACCGATGAGCGGCTCACAAGATTAAAGTGTTGGAAAACCATGCCAATCTTACGCCGAACTGTGCGCAGTTCATCATCTGAGGCAGCAGTCACGTTGATATCGTTCCAAACAATATCACCGGCAGTTGGCTCAATAAGTCTATTGATACAGCGCAATAAAGTAGATTTTCCAGACCCACTTAACCCAATGACGGCGAGAAATTCTCCTTGCGGAATATTGAAACTCACGTCATCCAGAGCCAAGGGACCACCCTCGTATTTCTTTGAAAGATTTTTAATTTCTAGCATAGGTTTATTCCAGTTTTAGTTTATAGGGATAAATTATATCGTCAAGACCCGAAAGGTTTTATCAGATTTCTTTCTGATAAGACGCTGTGTGAAAGCATAGGGTCTTTTAAGTTAGTGTTTATATGAAAGCTTTCGGGTTTCCAAGATAAAAATATTCTGGGATGAAGAGCCTCGGCTCATCCTTGATTGCAACTTGCGTGCCTTTGGTCAACATCAATGTGGCGGTAGGCTTGATTCTGTTTTCGCCATGTGGATGCTTGAGGTTTTGCACCCCAGCAAAAATCAAGGGCAGAGCGGTTTCTCATCCAGTGTCTAAAAAACAGCCCCAGACAAGTGTCTGGGGCTGTTGGGTCTTTCAAGAGTGGAGATTACTCGCCAAGATTTTCAAGGGTGATGCCTTGAGCTTCCATGAGCAAGCGAACGCCATCAAAGTTTTCGTCAAAGATAGGACCAACGCCACTCCAGTCGTAGAAGCTTTCGTTACAGAGAGTGTCTGCACATGCGTCAGATTCTACATAAGCGGTGAGGGCTTCTAAAACGGTTGTGCGCAAATCTTCGGGGAAATCAGGGGAGAATGACATGGTGTCATTGGGGATTTCGCCAGAGAGGGTGAGAATGCGGACTTTTTGTACTACATCAGGTGCCTCTTCGCGGATTGCGGAACGGGCATCGAGTACGCGGTATTCACCACAATAGAGTTTGCCTTCGTCATTCAGAGCGCAGTCAGGAACTAACTCGTCAGGAATGTCGGGGGAATCGCCCATTGCCCAGTTTCCTTCAGGAAGGAGTGGGGGGCTGAAATAAGCAGTTGCAACATCGGCTTCGCCGTTATAGACAGCTTTTACAGCTTGCGGGTGACCACCAGCTTCAACTGTTTCGCCAATAGTGATGCCAAGTTCATCAAACATTGCAGATGGGAACAAGAAGCCAGAGGTGGAGCCAGCATCAGGATATGCCCAAGTAGCACCTTCGAGGTCTTCGAGGGTTTCAAAATCGCTGTCGCGAGCAACAAGGAATTCTGCCCAGTAAACGTTCCAGCCATAGCGTGCGGAAGCCAAACCAGGTTCTACACCACAAAGTTGGTTAGCAAGTGCATAACCCATTGCAGGGATGAAACCAATGGTGTCTGTGGGGGAAGCACACATTGCTTCGATGGTTGCAGCGTAAGAAGTGGGGACACTGGCTTCAAAATAGAGACCAGTGGCATCATTCAATGCGGTTTCAATCAAGTCGCCACCAGCAATCATGAAGTCAACATCAACGGAAGGAACGAAGAGAACTTTAATTGGGTGTCCTTCTGAGCCGATTGCGTCTTCATCTGGGGGGAAGAGATCATCATAGGTGACATCAAAGTCAGCGCCGAAAAATTCGGCATTGATTGCTTCGAGGAAGCCATTTTTCATCAATTCTTCTAATGCAGCGTTGACTGGATCAACTAAGTCGCTACCTAATGGGTAGATGAAGCCAAGTTGGTCACTGGAAAGTGAATCGCCAACAAGTTTGAGAACGTCAGAATTTTCGCCCAAGTAACCTTGACCAGCGGTTTCGTCCATAATGACGGCATCAATATCGCCAGCAAGCAAAGCTTGTACTGCGAAGGGGAATTGCTCAAAAGCGTCGATGCGTTCAGCGTCTAAGTGCTTGAGAGCGGTTTCGTAGTTTGTGGTACCAGTTTGGGTGCCAAGTTTGAGATCAGCGTTATCAACAATATCTTGCATGCCGGTGATACGATCTTCGTCGGCGCGAACGAGCAAGCGTTGTTCAATAGCAACATAGCCCATGGAGAAATCAACGATTTCAGCACGTTCTTCGGTGATGGTAACGCCATCTGCGCCAACATCAAATTGACCATCAGAAACAGATTGGATCATACCTTCCCAAGCAGATTCTACGAAAACGGGGGTACAGTTGAGTAAGCTACAGATTTCGCCCCAAATTTCATAATCCCAGCCTGCGCCTTCGCCAGTCTCAGGGTCAATATAGTTGAAGGGGAGATAAGCGTTTTCAACGGTGATGGTAACTTCTCTGCCATCAAGGTCGGCTAATCCGCCTTCTTCCACAGGTTCAGCTATGGGTTCTTCTGCTGCAGGTTCAGGTGCTGCTGCAGGAGTACAAGCTGCAAGCACCATTGCGCCAACAACGAGTAAAGCAAAAAGTACATATGAAACTTTCTTCATTTTTTTCTCCTTTAAGAAAAGTGAGTTTACGGTTGACTTTTCAACCTTTCAAAATTGATAATAACGTGAAATGGTATAGAAATCAAGGTGACATCTGTTTATAAAATTCTATAATCAATTTTAGGTAAAATTTATGCAAATAGAGTATATTTATTCTAATAACTGCTTCATATTCATTATAGTCAGGAGAAAAAAATGAAAAAAAATATAGTCCCCACCTTATTGCTTATTATTGTTGCTGCATCGGCATATTTTATTGTTCAATCGGTACAGGAAAGTGCAAAAGAAGCACAAAATGCAGTAAAGCCATTTTCAGATGCCAGTAATGCTATGCAGACCCAAAACAGCTCCATGCAGACTCAAGTTTCTGATCTATTGCACCCAACCCCAACAATTATTCCTGACCCTGTTACTATCATTCACGACGTACAATCTTTGGCTCGCTTAGAAACTATTCAATATTCAGTAGAAAAAGTGATTACTGCTGAAATAGGGCAGGGAACATTCGATTTTCTCTTTGGCGACAAATTGCTTTTTGTAGCGCATGGTGTTGTTATTGCAGGCATAGACTTAGAAAAATTAGGATCTGATAATTTAAAGCTTGAGGGCGGGACACTCTACGTTACCCTTCCACTTGCTGAAGTTTTTATAGCCACTCTTGATAATGAGAAATCCTATGTTTATGATCGTGAAACAGGTGCGCTCACACACGGTGATACAAATCTAGAAACTACAGCCCGCCAAGCCGCAGAGGATGAAATCTACAAAGCTGCAATGGAAGACGGTATTCTAAAACTAGCTCAACAAAACGCTGAGCATTTTCTCGAAAAATTCTTTGAAACACTTGGGTATAAACACGTGATTTTTCTTGATTCATAAAAATATAGTCTAGAAAAATCTCTAAGATTTTTCTAGACTATATTTCGCAATACTCTAAATACGTTCAGTCCAATCAGGATGAGCGTATTTTTTTTGGATTAAATCACTTGCTCTGCTTCGTTCAGCCTCTGATAAATCTTTAGGTATTAAGCTAATTCCCAAAACCGATTCAAAGGCACGTATAAAAGACTTGCTTGCTCTATCCCAATCAACTCCGTATCCTAAGGCAGATTTTAGTGTAGAGGCACTCTTTAATAGTTTTTCTGCAGCAGTTTGACGTTCTTGTGTATCGGGGAAAGCTAAAACTTCAGTAATGCGCGTCAAATCACCGATTAACGGGAGTGATCCATGTTGTAAAATGCCGCCCTTTTGCCGCGCTTGCGCGCTCCCTATTAGCTTCTTCCCATTTACGGTAATTTCATATGCAGAAGGTGTTTCAAAGCAGACGGGGTTAAAGTTGCGGCTTTCCTTTCTTTTTTCTTTTTTCATTTCAACAGCAGCACCTAAATCCTTTAGTGCTGCAAGGAGCATTTTTGCAAGATGTTGGTAACTTTCTAAAATACTTCCTTGAAAATGTTGATTATCATTTTGTGCAATGATTGAGTAAGTTAGCTCATCTGTATGCAAAATAGCGCGTCCACCTGTTGGGCGGCGAACAACATCCCAACCCTGTTTTTTTAAGGATGCTGCATCTATATCAGTATAAGGTTGAGAGCGCCCTAAGGATAAGCAAGGTGGATTCCACGCATAGAGTCGCAGTGTTGGGTGCGATACTCCGCTAACTATATTTTCTAAAATGGCTTCATCCACAGCCATATTCCATGCCCCAGTTGAGGGTGGAGAGATATATAAACGCCAAACTTCTTTCATTTATTGCTCCAGTGTTCGGGTAAAAATATGATAAAAAACGATGACAAGTTCAAAACACGCTCGAATTTTTCTTTATCATTCTCATAAAACCCTTAAAATTAATGAGAGTGATGAGAAGTAATCCTTTTGGGTAGTTGCAAATCCTGTCAGGGCACACTATAATTCAGGATTATTCTTATAGAAGAGATTATAAGCCTGTATTATAAGTGAGGAAATTTGGATAATAAAGATGTTACTCCTTCAATTACCCGCACTATGGATGCTGATGAAGCACAGCCAGCTCATCGGCAATTGCAACCGGGGGTTACGCTTTCTGAGCGTTATTTAGTTCAGGAGATTGTTGGTATCGGTGGTATGGGGTCTGTTTACCGAGCTCGTGATTTGCATTTTCCCAATGTTGTTAAGCTTGTTGCTGTTAAAGAGATGGTTAACCTTGCTACTGACCCTCAGGTGAGGCAAACGGTTATCAAGAATTTTGAGCGTGAAGCAAATATCTTAGCGACGCTCACACATCCTTCTATTCCGAATATCTTTGACTATTTCTCTGGTGAAGATCGTTCTTATCTTGTGCTGGAATATATTAATGGGCAAGATCTTGAAGCTGTAGTACGAGATTCAGAGAATATGCTTTCCTCTGCCCAAGTGGTTGCTTGGGCAATTGAGCTATGTGATGTTTTGAGTTTTTTACATACCCATGAGCCAGATAAAATTATTTTTAGAGATATGAAGCCCTCAAATGTGATGATTGATAGCCACGGTCATATTATGTTGGTCGATTTTGGGATTGCAAAGCAATTTCAGACAGGGCAAAAAGGGACAATGATAGGTACAGAGGGGTATTCTCCACCGGAGCAATATCGTGGTGAAGCAACACATTTAGCTGATATATATTCGTTAGGCGCTACAATTCATCATTTGCTTACTAATAGAGATCCTCGCTTAGAGCCACCTTTTTCTTTTGAAGAGCGACCAATTTCTAAATTTAATGAAGAAGTTTCTTCTGAGATTCAGGCGGTAGTCACAAGGGCTTTGGCTTATGAGCCAAAAGACCGTTATCCTAATATAGATGAAATGAAAGACGCACTAGTGGCTGCAGCGCGCCAAACGGGATTGCTTTCAAGATTGCCCTCAAAGCAGCCTTCTTTAAACTTTCAGGCAGATGGAATTAAGCCTCTCTGGAAGTTTAAATGCGAAGATGAAATTCGAGGTACGCCTACTTATTTTGATAATACAATTTTTGTTGGGTGTTATGATAATAACCTCTATGCGCTGGATGCAGCAGAAGGTGATTTTAAGTGGAAGTATCCGACTGATGGTGGCATAGTCTCTAAACCAGCCATCGCTGATGGAAATGTGTTCTTTGGTTCTGAAGATCAACGTTTGCATGTTGTTAATGCACGCTCTGGAAAAATTATTTGGTCTTATTATGCTGAAGGACCTGTTCGGTCTTCACCGTGCATTGCCGAAGGACATGTTTTTATTGGATCTGATGATGGAGCATTGCATGCGGTTAATAGTTCCACAGGCCGTGCAGTTTGGATTTATCCAGCGATTTCAGCCATTCGTTCTACTCCCTTTGTAGCAAATGATGTGGTCTATGTAGGCTCCGAATCGGGAGAATTTTATTGTATAGACTTCAAAGGGAAGGTTAAATGGCAATTTAAAGCCAAGCGTGGTATCACATCTTCCCCCTTAGTTACAGAACATGCTGTTTATTTCACATCATTAGATGGACATTTATATGCAGTTGACCCGAAAAGCGGCTGGGTACTATGGAAATTTAGACTCGGGAAAGGGTCAGTCTCATCCCCAGCTATTTTAGAAAACTTGATTTATACTGGTGCAGCCGATGGCTTTATTTATGCCGTTGATTTGAAAACTTCAAAAGAAGCTTGGCGTTTCCGTACAGACCATCAAGTCACAGCGTCACCTGTGGTATATAAAGACGCACTATATTGCACATCTGTTGATAGCCATCTCTATTGTTTAGATGCTAAAAACGGTCAGTTACGTTGGAAATATGCAACTGAAGGACCAATAACTGGCTCTCCATTAGTTTACGATGATATTGTTTATGTGGGCTCTACAGACCATCAAATCTACGCACTCTTAGCCTGAGCAAGGAGCTTTCTGTGTTTGAATCTATTAAAAAAATATTCCAAAAAGAAAAAAAAGAAGTTAACCTGACGCCAGAATTGAAAACGGTTCCTCTGTCGCCACAACAAGTAGAAGAGATTGTTATACATCAAACACTGCAATACGATTTGCAGCAATTAGTTGCTGCAAGCGGTCAGTCTGTAGGAAAACAGCGGGAACTTAATGAAGATAGTCTCTCTCTGATTACTGCTACATTGGCAGGGCATGCAGGAAATACTCCCTTTGGTTTATATATAGTCGCCGATGGCATGGGTGGGCATAAATACGGAGAAATTGCAAGTAATACAGCAATGAGAGTGTTTAATGGGTATATTATGGAAAAATTTCACCCCTACCTATTTGACTTACCAACAGTGCCCTTAGATGAATCTCTTCAAGACCTAATGCTAACTGGCGTTGCTCAAGCCCAAGAGGCCATTCAACGAGAAGCACCAGGTAGTGGTACTACACTTACTGCAGCACTTGTTTTGGGCGAGCAAGTTATTGTTGCCCATGTTGGTGATAGCCGTGCCTACTCAATATACCCAGATGGTCGTTTTGATATGATTTCTCGAGATCATTCTTTGGTTGGGCGCCTTGAAGAACTTGGACAAATTACAGCAGAAGAAGCAGCAGTTCATCCACAAAAAAATGTTTTATATCGAGCCTTAGGACAAGGTGAAGTGCTTGAGCCAGATATTTTTACTACCCCTTTTCCTAAGCAAGGTATGTTGATGATTTGCAGTGATGGACTCTGGGGTGTTTTGAGTGAGAAAGAAATGCACCAAGCCATTAAGAGCGCGGATACATTAGAACGTTCTTGTCAAAATCTTGTTAATGCAGCGAATGCAGCAGGTGGCCCCGATAATATCTCTGTCGTACTTGTAAAAATGATTCAATAGGTGGAATTTTTGTCAGATTATTATGCACTTTTAGGCATCTTTCGAGATGCAACAAAAGAAGAAATCAAGCGAGCCTACTTCGAGGCGGCGCAACGCGTGCATCCTGACAAAAATGAAGCACCCGGTGAAACAGAGATTTTTTTGGATGTTCAGAAAGCCTACGATATTTTATCGAATCCCAAAAAACGTGCTGAGTATGATCTTTCGTTGGCACCAGAAGAAGAATCATCTTCTCCAATTCTTCAACGTACCTTTTATAGCCGCCAAAGTTTAGTTCGCCTTAACGAAACACAATTGATTTATGCTCTTCTAGAATGGAAACCACGCCAAAATAAAAATGAAGTAATTTCCCCACCGCTTAATATTTGTTTGGTTTTAGATAACTCTACTTCTATGAAAGGGGAGAATATAGGAATGGTTAAGGCATCTGCCATTCATCTAATTCGTAGCCTAAGGCCAGAAGATATTCTTAGTGTTGTTACTTTTAGTGATCGTGCCAAAGTTCTAATCCCTTCTTCATTAAGACCTGATCATAGAAAAATGGAGAACAAAATTAGAGTGATGCACCCTTCAGGAGGAACAGAAATTTTTCAAGGCTTGCAAGAAGGCGTTGCTCAAGTACGTAAAAATTTTTCGGCAGAACGTGTTAATCATGTTATCCTGCTGACCGATGGGCAAACTTATGGCGATGAAAAAGAATCATTAGAGCTAGCAAAAGAGACCGCCGATTTTGGAATAGGCATTAGTGGCTTAGGAATTGGTGAAGATTGGAACGATGAATTTTTAGATGAATTGGCTTCTAGAGCTGGTAGCAGTAGTTCTTATATTGCAAATCCACAAGAAATACAAAAGTTTTTAGAAGAAAAATTTAAACAATTAGCAAAAGTATTTGCTGAAAATGTAGAATTGAAATTTAATGCCTCGCCTAATACTGAGCTCACTTATATTTATCGTGTACAACCAAATGCTGCGCACCTGCTCTCTAAAAAAACAATTCAACTGGGCATGATTTTGCGTGATAAGCCCCTTACTCTTTTGCTAGAGTTTACAGTCAAATCTTCAGCTGTTATAGAGGACGAAGTAAATTTACTTGTAGGTTCTCTAAGCTTTGAAATTCCTTCTCAAACTTTACAAAGTCAGCCTATGCGAGTGCGTGTATTTCGAGAGGTGACTGAAAAAGCAAGCCTTGAACCACCCTCACCAACTCTTGTTCAAGCTCTTGCAAATCTCAATTTATTTAGAATGCAAGAAACGGCTCAAAAAGAAGCCGCCGATGGTAAATATAATGAAGCCTCACGACGATTACAACATCTAGCTACCCATTTACTCTCTCATGGAGAGCGTAGCATGGCAAAAACGGTTTTACTCGAAGCCGAAAACTTACAAGGCGAACAAAGTTTTTCGGAAGAAGGTCGCAAAAAAATAAAATATGGAACGAGAGCGTTACTTCTCCCAGCAGAAAAAGGAAAAAACTAATGATTATGTGTCCAGCTTGTCAATATCAAGAAGTAGTAGGTGCTTTGTTTTGTAGTGAATGTGGTGCTCAACTGCATAATATGGGAAGTCTCGCAACGCATAATATCCAAACCAATGAGATAAGAAGTCAGAGCTTCGAGGCACCTCCCCCAGAGCGAAAAGATTTAGTAAACTATCAGATAGCTAGTCTACAAATTTTAGATGGTGGGCAACTTCTCACACTCGCAAATCGAAATGAATTTACGGTAGGGCGTGTCAGCGAGGGGCAAACGATAATACCAGATGTTGATTTGACTGCTCATAACGCCTATGAATATGGCGTTTCACGTTTACACGTTGTCCTGAAAAGAAAAGAAAAGAAAATGATGATTATGGACCTCGGTTCTGCGAATGGCACCTATGTCGATGGCATTCGATTGAAGCCGGAACAAGAAACTCCTCTTTCTCACGGTAGTATTATCTCGTTGGGAAAACTTAGAATCCAATTTCTTTTTCAAGACTAATATCAAAGGAGTATATATGGCTTACGGCGTTATTTTACATGTTGCAGGCGAAGTCCCGATCTTTGGAGAAATTGAAGAATTACCAGATGCTTCCGCTACAATTATTACGGTAAGTAATCCTCGTTCTCGTGAAGGAAAAGATCTTCACTATATCCAGTCAGAAGTTGTCCAAGTAATTTGGCCCATAGACAAACTCAATTTTATTGAAATTATGCCTGGCGAAGAAGATGAGCAAATCATTGGCTTTGTAAGGGAGTAAAAGTGCAAAACGAATTTGAAAGACGCAAAATTCTAGTTGTTGATGATGAAGAGAGAATGGTGCACTTTATTCGCCTTAATCTCGAACACGATGGTTTTCTTGTAATCGATGCCTTCAATGGAAAAGAAGCCCTTCGGCAGTTGCGTGGAGAATCCCCAGATTTAATTCTTCTTGATGTAATGATGCCTGGCCTAGATGGATTTGAAGTCTTGCAGATGATTCGTGAGGTTAGCAAAATACCCGTCTTGATGCTTACAGCAAAAGGTGAAGAAGACGACCGCATACGTGGCCTAGAGTTGGGTGCCGACGATTACATTACCAAACCTTTTAGCCCTCGCGAGATGGTCAGCCGAGTAAAAGCAGTTCTGCGGCGCACAGAAAGCTCTAGCGGCTCAATGCATGGTGTAATAGAAGTAGACAGCCGCTTAAAAATGGATTTTGATCGACGCGAAATTTGGTTAGAAGGCAAAATAGTAAAATTACGTCCTACAGAATATCGTTTGCTATATCACCTTGTGCAGAATGCGGGCTGGGTAGTTACTCATGACCAAATACTGACCCAAGTATGGGGTTACGAATATAGAGATGAACCACATTATGTTCGTCTTTATATTAACTATTTGCGCAAAAAACTTGAGGAAGACCCCTCTAGCCCGAAATATATTTTAACAGAACGAGGCGTTGGTTATCGTTTTGTTGATTTTCGGAGAGAGAATTTAGCTTCCTAGCTGAGGTGCCCAGAAAAGAAGAGGGCGAACTTAATCCTAAACAGATAATTGAAGAAGAGATGACAAAGGCAGCTACAACGCACCCTTGTCATCTCTTCTTCTCTAAACTATACTCTTAGCCTATTTTGGAGTTATTGGAGAGACAATGGCAAAAAAACGCATTATATTGGTAGACGACCACGAAGTTGTTCGAGTGGGATTAAAAACTTTATTAGAGCGACACCCTGAATATGAAGTGGTTGGGGAAGCTGCCTCAGCACGAGAAGCAATAGAGAAAACAGTCAGCCTTGAACCAGATATAGTTGTAATGGATATTCGCTTACCTGGTGTTTCTGGCATTGATGCCTGTGAAGAAATTGTGAAACGCTTTCCGGATATTAGAGTCTTGATGTTGACTTCATATGCCGAAGATGAGATGCTTTTTTCAGCTATTCGTGCAGGTGCTTCTGGATATATACTGAAACAAATAGGTAGCGATGATTTGGTGAAAGCCCTAGAATCAGTTGGCAGCGGTGAAGGTCATCTTGACCCGGCTGTGACGCAACGTGTCTTTCAAGAAGTGCGTCGTGCTGTGCGCGAAGAAGAAGCTTCAGCTTTTGCTGATTTGAGTCAACAGGAAAAACATGTTTTGCAATTGGTTTCTGAAGGAAAAACAAATCGAGAGATTGCAAAAGCCCTTTTTCTTGGTGAAGGTACAGTGCGTAATTATGTAAGTAGCATTCTTTCAAAATTAGGTGTAAATAACCGTGCTGAGGCAGCAGCCTATGCTGTTGAACATTCTTTGAAAGAATATATTGATATGTAAAATCTTTTGATTAAAAATTGAGCCCTTAAAGGTTTTCCTTTAAGGGCTTTTTGTTTAAGGTTTGGAGTTTTGGGAGCTTGACAAGGGAGTTATGGAATAAGTTTCTCCCAAAGTGGTGGGCCTAAAATTAGTAGGCCAATGAGAATAGAAGCTAGCGCAGCAATCAGTACACTAGCCGCTGCAATATCTTTGCCAGCTTTAGCAAGTGGATGCTCCTCTGGGCTAGCAAGGTCAATAATATTCTCTAGGGCTGTGTTGAAAAACTCAGCTGTCCAAACCATACCAATTGCCAGCACTAAAACAGCCCAATCTCGTGCGGGAAGGTGTAACCAAAATGCGGCGAGAACGACCAATATAGACACTACTGCGTGTATCCAAGTGTTGGGTTCGTTGCGAAGAACATAGTTCCAGCCATGAAAGGCGTAGATAAAAGATTGCAGACGGGATTTTATAAAGTTGCTCATATTTCTTGTATTTTGATTTTTTCCAAGCCAAGTTCTGTCAAAATTTTGCTTTGTGCAGTCCACATTTTTTCTTTTTCGGTAGCTTCTGCATGATCGTGCCCTAATAAGTGTAGAACACCGTGAACAATGAGGAGCTGCACCTCTGCTTCGAGAAGGTGACCATGTTCTTTTGCTTGTTTGGCGGCATAAGGAATTGAGAGGATAATCTCGCCAAGGTAGAGCAAGCCTGTTTCAGGGTCGCGTTCGTGCACGTCAAATGAAAGTACGTCGGTGGGGCTATCATATCCACGATAATCACGATTCAATGTTTTTATCTGCTCATCATCTGTTAATAAAATACTTAAGGTTGCATCTTCAGGTGCAGATTGGTTTTTTAATGCTGTGCGTGCAGCATTCTCTAGCAGGTGGCTATCCAATTTTTTGTCTATAATCTTATCGTATAAAATTTCAATCATATTATTTGCCGTTAGGTTTTGTTTCTATGCCTTGTGATGCCGATTTTCCTTTATCTTTGGGATATTTCACACGAGGATGTCGAGTGCCCCTTAGAGTAGTGATAAATGATTCTTTGATTAAGGAGAGATCGCGTAAAGTTAAACGAGTATTCTCTAGTTGTCCGCTTTTTTGTACAGTTTCTATTGCTTTATGCACAAGAGATCGGAATTCATATTCTGTTTGTGGAGGTTCTGCTCTAGCCCATGCTTCTGTACCATCTGCAAGCATTAGCAGGGCAGTTTCTCGAGATTGTGGTACTGGGCCTGGATAACGGAATTTTTCAATATCAACTTTGCTTACATCGCCATGAGCATCTTCAAGTGCTTGAGAGTATTGATAGCGAGTGATATTTGATCCGTGATGTTCGAGCATAAAATCAATTAGGCGACGTGGTAAGCGATATTTTTTGCCCAAAACAACCCCATCTGTAACATGACGGATAATAATTTTTGCGCTTTCCTCGGGAGCAAGATCTTCATGTGTGTTTATGCTTCCAACTGCCTGATTTTCAATGAAAAAGAGTGGGTTTTGTGCTTTGCCAACATCGTGAAAAAGTGCGCCAACACGTACCAGTAGTGCATTTGCGCCAATGCTTTCAGCAGCTTGTTCTGCAAGATTAGCAACTTGCAAACTATGTTGATAAGTTCCGGGTGCGGCACGAAGTAGCAATTGGAGCAAGGGAGCATCTGGGCGAGAAATTTCCAATAAACGTAGAGTGGTTGGTAAGCCCAAAATCTGGGCAAGAAAAAATTGTAAAAGAAGTGTCAGGCTAGCTGAAGCAATTCCGTTGAAGGATGCTGTAGCTGCCAATGTGGCTATTTCAACCCAATCTGGTGCGTTAAATGGAAGCCAATATGCTAAGAGCATAGCAATGCCCGTAAGCGATATAGCAAGCCCTGCTTTCAAAAAAGACCATGCTTGTCTTGCTTTCCCTAGAACAAGAATACTAACTAATGAAGAAACTAGATAATAAGCTGTTAGTGGAAGAGGATTATCTACGCCATAAGTGGCTAAAAAACTTAAGGAAATTACAAGCATGAATGCTGCATCTGCACCAAAAAGTGTTGCGATTAATAATCCAAAAGCTGGTATAGGATATAAATAAGGAATAAAAGCTTGGGTCGGAAGCGTTAAGCGAGCACCTACCAAGAAGATCAGAAAAATGATAGCTGTTGAAATTAAGCTACGAATATCTTTTAATTTTGTTGATGGGCGATATCTAAAATAAAGCCACAGAAAAATTGCCAGAGCTAAGGTTAGTGCTCCGGCACCAAGATATTCTAAAAACTCGTCCTGAGATTGGATTAACCCTAAATTTATTAGCGCTTCTAAATTTGCGGGTGTGATGATTTGACCGCTTGAGACTACTCGTTCTCCAGATTTATATTGCTGGATGATTGGTTCAACTGCTTCGCGCGCGGAGTCTCGGCTTGCTTTCGTTAAAATATCACTGTATAAACTGTTGGGCACGATAAAAGCCTTCACAATTTCAGTGACTAATTGAGCTTGAATTTCTGTTAGTGCTAAAGAAACACGTGAAGGAATATTACGTTGGGTGCTGGTTATATCATTTTGCCGGATATTATTACGCATTACTTGTTCAAGAACGCTTAAAGATTCTTGCTGAACAGCTTCCCACTGGGGATTGCTTATACTTAAAATAATAGAAATAGTTTCTTCTTTAAGGTTAAGATTTTCTAAGGCAAGTAAATCCGCTTTTTGTTCGTTCGGTGATGCATATTCATCTGCTTGAATAGTAGAAATATATTGAAAAACCCTGCGCAAATTATCTATTTGTTCTCTTGCAATAGATGGGTCTGCTTGTGTATAGACCGCATCAACTGTTAACGACGCGTATTGGCGTGCATCTTCTGTGCGAACATCACTGATATATTCGATTGCATAAGGAGCTTCTAAATTACGTGGTGCAACATCACCAACGGCGAGAGGGAGTGCAACAGCATCTAATAATATAGGCAGAACTAGCGCAACAAAAGAACCTACAACTGCGAGTACTAAAATCAGTATGCGTAAAAAGGCTAAAAATTTAGCAGAGGAAAGGAATTTTTTTAGTGAGTGGGCCATTTAAATGAGATGTTAATTTTGTAGTAAATCACGAACTGTTTTGCTGATATCGCCGCCAGACGCACGCCCTTCTACACGCGGGATGAGTAGCTTCATAACCTTACCCATATCCCTAATTGTGCTCGCTTCTGTTTCAGCGATAACTTCTGCAGCAAGGGTGTGTAAATCTTCTGAAGACATTTCTTGAGGAAGATATTTTTTCAAAATTAGAATTTCAGCAGCTGTATCAGCAATAAGGTCTTCGCGCCCAGCTGTTTTTGCTTCACTAATTGTTTCTTGACGAGACTTGACTTCTTTCTGAAAAATTCCAAGGAGAGCCGCATCATCAAGTTCTTCACGGCGTTCCTTTTCTGTTAATTGAATGGCAGCGCGTACCATCATCAGCGTGCGTTTAGCAACTTGATCTTTAGCGCGCATGGCCTCTTTCATATCGTTATTAAGTTGAGTTTTTATATCCATGTTATGGATTATAACGGATAATTACTCTGCCAAAATTCGATTTTGGTGTGCAAGCATCTGACGATATAACCCCGCCTCGCGCGTGAGTTGGGCTTGGTCGCCGCGCTGGACAATTTTTCCTCGCTCCAAAACAAGAATTTTATCCACATTCTCCAACCCAATCAGCCGATGCGTGATCAACAACGATGTTTTCCCGCGCATCAACGAGAAAAGAGACGTGAGCACTTCTTGCTCCGTAATCGGGTCAAGATTGGCAGTTGGTTCATCGAGAATCAAAATCGGTGCATCTTTGAGGATTGCCCGAGCAATCGCCAAGCGCTGACGTTCCCCTCCGCTCAAACGCGCTCCCTGCTCGCCGATAAAAGTCTCGTAACCTTTTGGCAGATTTTCGATGAAATTATGGATTTGCGCCTGCTTTGCCGCGTTCATAATTTCATCTTCGTTGGCACTAGGGCGCGCTAAACTCAAATTATCGTGTACACTGGCATTGAAAAAATATGCCTGTTGCGGGATAATCGCGATCTGCGCTCGCACATTGTCCGCACCATAATTGCGCAAAGGATGTTCGTTTAGCAAGATTTCACCCTCACGATAATCCCAGAAGCGGAGCAAAAGATTCATTAGGGTTGATTTTCCCGCGCCGCTGGGACCCACAACTGCAAGACTTTTTCCACCATTTACTTTGAAAGAAATATCATTCAAAGCATTTTCATCATTTTCTGCATAAGAAAAAATGAGATTAGAGAATTCGATACTCGGTTTTTTACTACTCTCTATTCTCTTCTCTCCACTCTCTACTATCTCTGGTTTTGCGTCCACAATCTCAAATAACCGCTTCGCCGTTTCATTTGTTTCACCGAGCATCTGCGAAGCTAGGGGGAGGGGAGCAACAGCCTCGAAGCTAACCAGCGCAATCATTGTCAACGCAGCGAGCATTACGCCTGAGATAATTTCTGCTTCAACAGCAGGAATTGCGATAATGAGCACTGTCCACATCCCCAGATTGGTTAGGAGAAGGCTTAATCCGCTGTGGAAGCCGGTTAGCCAGGATTCTCGTTGTTGCTCTGCGCCATAGTATGAGCCGGTTTCTGCAATTTCAGCGTGACGGGATGCTGATTGCCGAAAAGCAAGAATATCGCTGAGACCTTGAATCCCATCCACGAGTTGAGTGTGGAGCGTGGCTCGCGCTGCTACCAACTTTTTGCCTGAGTTTCTGCTAAGGAAACGTGTGAGCAGAGGCAATGCCACGCCGCTGGCGAGCAGAAAGGCGAATAATATCCAGCCAAGTGGCGCGTAGAAAATGCCAAGATATGCGGATGCGCCGAGTGAAATAATCAGCGCAACCAAAGGCGGTAAGACAACGCGTATATAAAAATTTTCGAGCGTTTCTACATCCGAAACGACGCGGGAGAGGAGGTCGCCGCTGCGGTATTTCATCAGGCGTGCGGGAGCGAGCGGCTCAATGGCTTCGTAGAACCATGTCCGCAGGCGGGCAAGCAAAGAAAAGGTGACTTGATGCGAGGTCAGCCGTTCAAAATAACGAAAAACGCCGCGGCTGATGCCAAAGAAGCGCACGCCGACTATCGCAACTTGTAATTCTGCAATCGAGGGGTGTAGCGCGGCAGCCGAAATCAGCCATGAGGATGTTCCGATTAATGCGATGCTGCTGGCGATGGTCCCTGATCCGATTAAAGTAGCGAGGGCGACTTGTTTCCAAGAACCCTTTAGAAAACCGAGCAAGCGCGAAAAGATGGGGGTAGGTTTGAGGTTAGTGGGTTTAAAAGTTTGAATGTTAGAAGGTTTGAAGGCTGATGGGTGGAAACTTTCAACTTTTAACTTTGACCTTTCAATCTTAAACTTTGAACCTTGAACCATTTTTGCGTAGATACCATTTTTCGCCAACAACGCCTCATGCGAGCCTTGCTCTACCAAATTCCCCTTTTCTAGCACCAAAATTTTGTCGGCTTGGAAGATAGTGTTTAGGCGGTGGGCGATGGTGATGACGGTTCGACTTTCCATCAATTTTTTTGTCGATTCTTCGAGCGCAACTTCCGTTATCGGGTCTAGGCTGGAGGTGGGTTCGTCTAAAATGAGAATGGGCGCGTTTTTGAGATACGCCCGCGCTAATGCCAATCGCTGAGATTCCCCGCCACTTAAACGGGAGCCAGCCTCCCCCACGCGCGTTTCGTAGCCCATCGGCAATCCGATGATGAAGTCGTGTAGATGGGCTGCTTTGGCGGCATCCTGCACGGATTCTAAATCTGCATGAGGGTTGCCGAGACGGATATTTTCGGCGATGCTTTCATTGAAGATGAATGGATTCTGCGGAACCCAAGCGATTTGCTCGCGCCAAAGCTGTGGAGGGATTTGCTCGAGGGGAATCTTACCGATACGAACTTGACCCGAACTGGGGTGGAGGAACCGAAGCAGGATGTTTGCCAATGTGCTTTTTCCTGCCCCACTTGCCCCGACAAGCGCAATCTTTTGACCCTTTTCAATGGTGAAAGAGATATTGTCGAGCGCAGGCGTGGATTCATCGGGATAGGTGAAGGAGAGATTTTCAAATGCAATCTCTGATTCCTGATCCCTGATCCCTAATCCCTGATCCCTAATCTCCGATCCCTGATTGACTGGGGTTTCAAGAATGGCAAAAATCTTGCGAGCAGCGGTGGTGCCGTTCATGCCAGCGTGAAAACGAAGCCCCAACATGCGCAGGGGAATATAAAATTCGGGGGCGAGGATGAGAAGGAAAAAGGCTTGCTCGAATTCGATTTTATAGTAGATGAGGCGCAGACCGATTTCGACGGCGATGACGGCGGTGCTGAGGGTGGCGACGAGTTCAAGGACGAGGGCAGAGAGAAAAGTGACGCGCAGGACGGTCATGGTGGTGTCGCTGAACTTTTCGCTGACTTTTTTGATCGTGCGGACGTGGGCTTTGCTCTGCCCAAATTGCTTGAGGGTGGTAATGCCTTGTAGACTATCGAGAAAATGTGCGCTGAGCCGACTGAGAGTCTCATATTGGCGATTGGTGATAATTTCCGCGCCTTTACCGATCATAATCATGAAAACGGGGATGAGCGGGGCGGTGACGAAAAGAATAAACCCAGAGAGAGGGTCGAGGGGAAAGACGAAGACAAGAATGGAGAGGGGGACTAGGGCAGATAAAACCAGTTGAGGTAGATATTGGCTGAAATAAGCATCGAGAGCTTCGATGCCTTCGACTGCGGCGGTGGTCAGTTCGCCAGTGCGCTCTTTGCGGGTGAAGCTGGGACCGAGTTTAACGATGTGGGCGAAGAGACGTTCTCGTAAATCATTTTTGACACGGACAACAACTGCTTTTGCGCTGACCTCGCTAATCCAGACGAGGATGGAACGTCCAGCGATGATGAAGAGTAGGGCATGCAGAAGATTTGCGACATCTTGGAGAGTCTCTCCGTTAATGAAGACATTGTTGATGGTTAGGCTGAGGGCGCGGGCTTGAGCAATGGTTAATATCCCGCCCAAGAAACCAGCAAGGATGGTGATGATGAGGGCGGTGCGGCTATCACGGGCGAGGGAGAGAAGTCGGCGGTCTAGGTTCATTTGGTATCACGAATAGTGTGAATTATGCGAATAGGATGAATAAAAGAAAATCGGCTAACAGGGATATCTGCCAGCCGATTTTACCGTTAAATTATCGTATATGTCTTTGCGAGGGGTACTTGTTTTTGCCCGAAGCAATCTCCCTTCTAGCAAGGAGACTGCTCCTCGCAGAGGCAACACGCGGGAAGTTAGTAAATCAGTGTTTCAGGATCAGCTTTGATGCGACCGCTGAAGACTTTGTATGTCCAGATTTGGTAGATTAAGACAACGGGAACGAAGGTGGCGGCGACGATGGTCATCACGTTCAACGCGTAAGGTGATGCGGAGGCGTTGTAGATGTTGAGGGTAAACGCCGGGTCTAGGCTAGAGATGAGAATGCGGGGGAATAGACCCGCGAAGACCATGATCGTAGTGAAGACGATTGTCAACGAGGTCATGATGAATGCCATGCCGTCTTTTCCACTTTTGGTGTACCAGCCTGCGAGCAAGAGCGCAACAGCCGCCAAGAGAGCAAAAATTAGACCCTGCGCCATAATGTCGGTTTCAAAGAAAGTCCAGATGAGGAAAAGGACGGCGAGAACAGTTGCTGCCATCCATGCTTGGAAGCCGAATTTCTTGGCGCGCTCTACGAGTTCACCTTCGAGCTTGAGGGCGAGGAAGTTTGCGCCGTGAGCGGTGAAGAGGGCTACGAAGACGAAACCTGCGAGGAGGGAGTAGATATTGAGAAGCGGAAACAAGCCGCCCCAGTAGTTCATATCTGCATCAATGGCAAAGCCGCGCATGAGATTACCGACGGTGACACCCCAAAGGAGGGCAGGAACGAGTGAGCCGGTAAAGATCGCCCAATCCCAGCGGTTACGCCAGATGAGGTCGTCTCGAAGGCTACGATATTCAAAGGCGAGGCCGCGTAAGATCAGCGCAGCAAGCATCAGGACAAGAGCGAGATAAAATCCGCTAAAGAGAGTCGCGTAAACATGAGGAAAAGCAGCAAATAACGCGCCACCGGCTGTGATCATCCAGACTTCGTTGCCGTCCCAGTGGGGTCCAATCGTATTGATGATTGCGCGTCTCTCGTTATCTTCTTTGCTCAGGAAAGGCATCAGAATACCGACGCCATAATCGAAACCTTCAAGAAAGAAGAAGCCGATGAATAAAATGGTTACAAGGATAAACCAGATGATATTAAGATCCATGATTATTTCTCCAATTCTTAATGGATGGCATCTTCGATTTCGCCAGTGCCGTATTTGATTGCCAGTTTATAGGCGACGATGGTAAATATGGTGTAAATGATGGCCATCAGCCCGAGCGAAAAAGCAACATTCCAGGCAGGCACATTTGGCGAAACAGCGTCTTCAATTTTTTGCAGACCATAGACAATCCAAGGCCAGCGTCCGGTTTCTGTCAAAATCCAGCCTGTGCTAACGGCAAGGTAAGGCAATACTGCGGCATAAACCATTACTTTTAGGTAGAGTTCCTTTTTTCCATCAAACTTGTTTTCTTTGCTCCAGAGAACGCCCAAGAAGGCAAGGAGTATCATTGCACCGCCCGCGCCAATCATAGCGCGGAAAGACCAATAATTGAGCGCAACGGGCGGAACGTAGTCCCCGGGCCCATAGGTTTGCACAAATTCTTCTTGCAATTGGTTGATGCCCTTAATCTCACCATAGGGGCGGTTATAGGTCATAAAGCTGAGCAAGGCAGGGATGCGGATCGAGAATACATCTTCTGTTTGCTCCCAGTTGCCGATAGTGAAAAGAGATAAGGATGCGGGGTCTTCAGTGTTCCAATGAGCTTCGGATACAGCCATTTTCATGGGCTGCGTTTCAACCAGATATTGCCCTTGAATGTGACCGATTGTCCCAACCAGCACCGAGCCGACGAGTGCATAAAATGCTGCCATGCGGAAGGAACGGAGAAAGAACGCGGCCTCATGCTTGCGTAACAGATGCCAAGCACTGAAGGCCATAACGACGAAACCCGCTAAAGAAACCCCTGAAGTCAACACATGTGGGAACTGGACCATCACATTGGGATTGAACACCAACGCGGCAAAATCAGACATCAGTACACGACCTGTTTCGGGATCAATGGTGTAGCCGACAGGATTCTGCATAAAGGAATTAGCGATCAAAATCCACAAAGCTGAGAGATTGGAGCCAATTGCAACCATCCAAGCTGCGGCGAGATGCTGCTTCTTGGTGAGCTTATCCCAGCCGAAGACCCACAGACCGATGAAAGTCGATTCCATGTAAAAAGCGAGAAGAGCTTCGATTGCCAATGGTGCGCCAAAAATATCACCCATAAAACGGGAGTATTCTGACCAGTTCATCCCGAATTGGAATTCCTGAACGATACCAGTAACAACACCGATAGCAAAGTTGATTAGGAAAATTTTGCCCCAGAACTTTGCCATTTTTTTATACACCTCATCGCCAGTGCGGACGTATTTCGTCTCAATAATAGCGATAAAGATGGCTAGCCCCAAAGTAAGCGGGACATAAAAGAAGTGATAGATCGTGACGACGGCAAATTGCCATCGCGCAAGGATTGTAGCATCCATAGGTGCCTCCAAAAAGTGAAATTATTTAGACCGTAATGCTTTGAGTAGAAAGAAGTGTTTTTTACATTTACCTTCTATAAAAGCAAATACTAGATAGTAGCTAAAAGTTCAAATGCTTTTGCATCATGGGCTAATTCTTCAAAAGTAATTTTTTCAAGCTCTTTGCGTAGAATTTCTTGCAAAGGTTCCCAGCGACGATGAATTGGACATTCTGGTTCAAAGGGACAATCTCCTTTGTCTGTTTGGCATTCAGAAAGGTGGACGGGGCCTTCGAAAAGGTCGACAATGCTCACAGAGAAATATCTTTTGACTGACAAGCAAGTTCAATCCCGCCATCGCGACCGGGAAAGGTATGGATGAAGCCTCCACGAGCTAATCCCGCAACAATGCGGGGTGAAAGGGAAGGTGGAATGAGCATCTCTTCTCTGATTTTCACACTTGAAATACGGGTTTTCGGAGGGTGTTTTGCTAAAGAGAGAATGACGCGAAAAGCGTAGTCAGTTTGGCGATTAATACGTATCATAGTTTTCTTATATGGTTTTCTTATTTTTTATGTGTGAATATAAATAAACAAATACATTAAAGGTAAATGTTTTCTTCTTAGGTAAAGTTTGCGGCGTAATTTATATCGCACATTGGCTACAAAGTCAACTAATATTTTTCTCATAAATGATGTGGAATTTAAAGCAAAAAAGGCTGGCAAAATTTTTTGCCAGCCTTTTTTGTGCGGTGAGTTTACGAACGTTTACTATGGTCTACAGCTTTAAGGATTTTTATATTGAGCACAATAAAACGCCATAGTTGAAAAAGCTTGTTATTCATCCAAAATTTATCTTGTTTTGTGATTTCCATCTTTCTCTCCTATTCAGGGATAATTTTCCAGCCGGGGAGGGCGCGTAGTTTCCAGATAAAGGTATCGTGGAGCATGCGTTTGAGCCATGCGCCACTGAGACCCATTTCCATATGGGTGGTGAAGAGGTCGCGTCCGCCTTCGTTGGGGTAGCGTCTCATATCGGGTACCACAGGATGAACAACGATCGTGGCGGCACTTCCATCCCACAAAGAGTTACCCATAGAAGCGATACAAGCGGCGACCATCTCGGACATGCGCTCGGAGTGAGTCATACGTCCATCTTTGATCAAGTCGATGATATTGAGTGCAACGACACGTCCGATGATGCCAGAGACCATGCCCGTGCGTGGAGGGGCGGCTGTGATAGGTGTTCCGTTGGGGGTTTTGTGGGGGCGCGAGATAGGTCCGGGAGGTGCAAAGGCGATGCCAGCCGCAAAGATATTCGGGTAGGTGGGATTTTGATATTGGGAAGGCCAAGCATCGGGATTGCGTTCTAGAGTGTCGTAATCTAGGTCGTAAATGCCATCAACAATAACGAAGCCACCTGCGTTGACCACTTTACTAGAAATATCAGAGCCATCTTTGCCAATATAGTCTATAGGTTGTCCGCTAAATTTCGGGATTAGCATAGCGAAATCGTAATCGGTTTCGCCTTCTTCACCTTCGTAATTTTCCCAATAGATTTTTTCTGCATCTACGCTTTTTACAGCAGTTTGCACCTGAGATTTGATACCTGCATCTTTGAAAACAGCAGAAATAAATTCTTCGCTGGTGGTGAGTTTACCTTTATATTTTGCGAGAACGCCACGTACGCCAAAATCACCTAAAGCAGTTTCATTTGAAAGCCATAGAAGTTCAGCTTTATCACGGACGCCTTTTTTAATTAAATCTTTATGGACATTAGTAATAAATTCAAACGCCGCACCTTGACAGGTGGATGTTCCATGTCCTGTCCCGATAACCATTTTGACTTTTTCACCTTTTTTCATGCGTTCAACATAGTCAAGATATTTATCGCGGGTTTCGGTAACGTGGGGGAGCGAGCAGATGGAATAAGTATTACCGCCTTGATCAGGGCCCAAGCCAGGCGTTGCATCAAAGGCTAATTTTGGGCCTGTTGCGACGAGCAAATAATCGTATTCTACACGCGTAGAATCGCCATTGGCTTTTTCAACTTCTACAAATTGTTGACCTTCATCGGGATATACTTTTGTGGCTTTTCCATGAATAAAATAGACATTTTTTCGTTTATAAACAGGACCTAGCTTGAAGGTTGTTCTTTCGGGCTTCATTTGCCCCACACTAACCCAAATCCAAGAGGGGATATAAGCAAAAGAATCATGGCGGTTGATGACAGTTACCGTATGTTTTTTGCCCAGTTTATCTCCTAAATAGAGAGCTGCTGTATGACCAGCGAAACCTGCCCCTATTACTACAACTTTTGCCATAATCCTTCTCCTTTTTTGTACTCAATATGCTTTTACTCTATCAATCCTGGAGCAACTAGCGTGATTAGATGAATATCTCTATCGATTAAAGTGAGTTCTTTTTTTGCTAAAGTCCAACTTTCTTTTTCTGAAAGAACTTCTATTTCAAGTGCATAGTCATCGGGTGAGAGCATTACTTCACCAAATAGTGTCTCTATACTTGTATAAGAGAAATCGCTTTTCTTATAGCTTTTTTCTATTAGAGCTTCGCCATCTACGAGTAGCTTTATGGTTATTTCTTCGTTGGCATCAAGGGATGCAATTTGAGGGGCTAGCGCATGTTCTAGATCGTGTGAAACCAACTGAATTTTAGCTTGTGTTTCGGGGTAAGGCGTATAAGTTTGATTAGTGAATAAAATTTGCACAACCAAGAGTAATATCAATAATCCGAAAACTGGAAGATAGTTTTTCCAATTTAGCTCAGCCACGTCTTTCTTTGTCTTCTTTTCAACAGCATCTTTGAAGAGGTTGGGCGGTTGCCAATCGAAATAAATTGGGGCATCTTTGAAGGCTGATCTAAGCAGAGGCTTGCGCTCGCGCGTTAATCTTTCTTCTGTCCAGATATTTCCTTTTCGCTGGGCACAATCTTCGGGCGGGCATCCGATCATTTGCACTTCAGATGCGCCCGCTTCGTAAGTTTTGCTCATTAAACTGGGATTTGCTGCACCCACGCAGGGTAGTGGAATGGTGATAATTTTCTGGGATGGTGAACTTGCTGAGACCTCGAGATTTGTTTTTATATTTTGAGAGATATGCCGCTCACAAGCAAAAACAACCTTGACCTCATCTTGGGGAGCGTTTTCTTTTGTTTCTTCTAAGAGAAGCTTAGTTGCTTCTTTTACGGCCTCTGCGTTTAATTCGCCGACTGTGATGGCATCATATTCGCAAGAGCCTACGCAAATACCACAAGAAACGCAGAGTTCGGAGTGCGAAATAGCAAGAAGTTTAGAGCCTTTACCTTCTCTTTCGACCATTTCTAGGGCATTATAGGGGCAATCTATGGCACAGAGCTTACAGCCTATACAGGCATCGTCTGTTATTTTAACGGGTTCAAGTTTTTGGTCGCGTGTGATCCAAGGAATTGCCAAGAGGAAGGCTACCAAGATTAGGATGCCGCCCCAAAGTAAATTAGCAGCACGCCCGCTTGGTTCCAATTCCATAGGAAAATAAAAGAGGAAGAAGGGGTCTAGTTCGATAGTATCGGGGAGAAATTTGAAAGAGGCTTGGGGGAGCATATCTGCGGGAAAAAATGCAGAGGCAAGAATAATGACGGTGGCGGTGCTAATCATCCACATTCTTGGGGGTAAAAGTTTGGCTTTATTAAGGCGAAGAATATGCCACCAAAAGAAGAGACCAATTACACCAGAAATGAGAATATGTACCGCAAGTAGCCAAAACATGACTGTCCAGGAGCCATCGTTTTGGTTAACCTTTATAAGGTTGAGGGCAAAATCATTACCACTATTCCCAAAATAGCGATTAAGGAAGTTTACGAATGTGTCGTTGATAACTTGGGCGCGTTGGTCCCAGATCATCCAGTAGCCAGTGATGCCATCGAGCCAAAGGAAGACTGCCATGCCAATGCCCGTAACCCATGCGAGCCAGCGTGCACCATGAAAGCGATTGGTGAAAAATGTGCGGTAGGCATGAAGCAATGAGATAATAACCGCCGAGCCAGATGCGTAGCGATGCACAGAACGGACAGTGTTGGCAATAAACTGGCTATCCATTTTTGTAACGGCGCGGTATGAGCCAGTAAAGCCAAATTGGTAAAAGAGGGTGACGTATACGCCAGTGATGGCTACAATGAGCCAAAGGTAGACGGCGAGGGTGTCGGTATGGTAGAAGATATTTAATTGCAGAGTTTTACCAAGTTTGTTGAAAAACTGCTCTATAAGAAGAGCGAGCTTTTCTAGTTTTTGTAGCAGTTTTGGAGTTTTTCTTGACCAAGGGAATTGTTGGGATAATTTCAACATATTTTTTGTGTTGGTGATGCGACATAAATGTCGTGTTGCAGATGATAAAGGTCTGTTTTGAATAATTATATTTCTTTAGAAAAAACCCTAAGGTTTGTTGCCTTAGGGTTTTTTTTTATTAAAGATTTGTGGAGATTAGTGATTTACTCTTGCCAAGTTCGTAAGAAAGCGATGATATTGGCTAATTGCTCTTCAGTGAGTATGCCTTTATAGCCTTGCATTGCTGTTCCTTCTCGTCCGGCTTGGGTGAAGGCAAATACATCGGCATTAGTGCTTTCTGTAATGAAATCATTTGGTTGCATTCGTTTGCCTACGCCACCTTGACCTTCGGAGCCATGACAACCAGCACAAGTCTCTTTATAGAGGGCTTCGCCAGCTTCTGCATCACCAGTAGGCCATGCGTCACGAAGGTCTGCCATTGTAGCTGCATCACCGTTGCCAGCTGCTATATCGGCACTTATGCTCTCAAAATCTGTAAGGAGGGGGCCAAAGGCAATTGGTTTAGCACGGTTCATGTAGAAAAGGGCATTTTCGCCATCACCTTGCTCAAGGGAGAAGAGAGCAGAATCTAGCATTTGGGCAACAGTTGCTTCAGGAGCAACATTTTCGCCTGCCCGCCATGCGTCCATAAGAGCCAATAAGTCTTGAACTTGATTATCTGAGAGTGTTTCTCCCCAGATGGGCATTCCTGATGCAGGAAGACCGTTGACAATAATTTGTTCGTACCAGTCATTATCATTTTTCTTCAAGCTATCAATATCATTGATAGCGAGAATTGTATTGCCATCTTCATCTTCTACACCAAGACCATTTTCACCATGACAGGTGAAGCAAGTGGTTGAAAAGAGTGATGCGCCACGTGATGCGCTTGGGGTGAATTCGCCCACAATGACTTCGGGGGCATTTTCTTCAAAGGCACGGATGAAATCAACGATGGCATGAATATCTTCATCGGTGAGTGCGCCGCCATAGGCTTGGCCCCATGCAGGCATGGTGGTATTAGGGCGACCTGTTTGGATGGAGGCAAATAAGACACCATCGCTGGCTTCTTCGAGCAAGATTTTATCGTTGAGGGCGGGGCCTACAATCCCTTCACCGCGTGTACCATGACAAGAAGTGCAGTTTTCAACGAATAAGGCACGTCCGTACCCTAGACTCTCTTTGTGATGTTCGGCTGTGCTTTCTTCCATACGTATTGCTTCTGTGGCAAACATATAAGAGAAAGAAGCCAAGAGAACGAGAGTAATAATCAAGCCAATGAGAAGCTGTTTCGTGTAATTTTCGTTTTTCAGCATGGGTTCTCCTTAAGCCTGTGTAGTTTGAGAAGGATCAAAGGCTTTGCGCTCAAATGATTCTTCAGTATCAACGAAAACTTCGCCTTCTTGAATGAAGACGCGGAAATAATCCATTGGGCGGGGGGCCGGACCACCAGCTACTTCACCTAATTTGTCAAATAAAGAGCCATGACAGGGGCAATGGAATTGGTCTTCGTCTTCCTCCCAAGGAACACTGCATCCTAAGTGGGTACAGCGTTGCCAGAGAGCGAGAAAGCTACCATCATCTAGGCGAGAAAGGAAGAAACGACCTTCTTTGACAAGGGTAATGCTTCCAGGAGGAAATTCTTCTAAGGTGCCAGCTTTTATGATGCCACCAAAGCCACCATCATTGATAGGTTGGATAAACCAACCCAGTGCGCCCAAGGTTTCGCCTATGAGGGCTAGGCCAGCACCTAGCCAAGCTAGGCTGAGGAATTGGCTGCGGTCAATTTTTTCTTTCTTTTTCTTTTCTTTAGTCATTTGCATTCTCCTTTAGATAGTTCCAAGTAAATAACTTTTTTGTCATTTTCTTATAAGGACTTTTGGTTATTTTTTTAATCTAAGTATTGGAACTGCCTTGTTCACCGGTTTATAGGCCGTCTAGAGGGTTATATCCATTAGGCATAGCCCAAGGCAGATATAACTCAAAGCCAGGTCCACGGAATAAGAAACCTGTTAATGTGAGTACTACGCCGGTGAAAAACAGGACGGTGAATAAAACCAACATTACCTCTCTAGCAGTTGGTTTTTCTTTCTTTGTACGCATAAGCACCAATACTGGCAAAACCACTAAGAAGGTCATTACACTACCAGGAATGACAGATTGGGTGATGAGATTTGGTAATACATCGCGCAACAACTCACGGGGAGGAAACGCGTTATCAAGTAGAACGAATCCAGTCATCGAGATGACGGTATAGAGAGCTGTCCAGCCTACAATTTTTTTTCCATATGCGGTGCTAAACCAAACCCCTGCATTCTCTTTACTATAGTCAATAAAAGGAATCGAGATTAGGAAGGCTACCGCAACACCAGGGAGAATAATCCCAGCCAAGGTAGGGTGCATATGCTCTAACATTTCTTGTAAGCCCATGAAGTACCAAGGAGCTTTGGCAGGATCTGTTGTAATCAAAGGATTAGCTAGCTCTTCGAGTGGGGCATCTTTTAGTAGGGAAAAGAGAATCAAGAATAGCGTAGAGCCTAAGGCTAGAGCTAATTCTAATATCGCAACAATAGGGAATGCGAAAATTGTGTTTTCTGGTCCCCTATCTTTCATTGTCGTGGGTGATTTGACAATTTCAACTAGGTTATAAGTTTTTCTGGAGCCTCTGGAGAAACTTCTGTCTTTAGTTGTCATTTTCTGCCTCCATTTCATCTGGGATTTCGTTTGCGGCTAGACCACCATCTTTGCGAACACGCCAAAGGTGGAAGGCGATGAGTATGAATAAGACAGCAGGAACGACCATAACGTGCAATCCGTAGAAGCGAGTTAGGGATGCCTGCCCCACTTCGGGGCCACCAAGCAAGATTTTTTGAATGGTCTTGCCCATTAATGGCTCGTAAGTCGCCACACTTGTCCCGACCGTGATTGCCCAGAAAGCCAGTTGATCCCAAGGAAGCAAATAGCCAGTGAAGCTACCAATGAAAGTAGCTAATAATAGGAAAACACCAATAATCCAGTTAATTTCACGTGGGGGTTTATAAGCACCGGTATAAAAAACGCGTACCATATGCAAAATAGCGGTGAGTACCATTGCATGTGCGCCCCAACGGTGCATATTGCGGAGCAATTGCCCGAAAGGAACTTTGGTTTGCAGTTTCACGATGTCGAAATAGGCTAATTCTGTAGAAGGCACATAATAGAACATCAAGAAGATGCCAGTGATAGAAAGAATGATGAACATCACGGTTGTGATGATGCCTAATCCCATCGAATATAAGGGTTTAATACTTTTCTTATTTACCTTTACAGGGTGTAGATGGAAAAATAGACTCTCCGTCATAATCAACGAACGGTCTAGGGGATTATTCGGTAAGCCATAACGGAAAGTTGCTTTCCATGGGCGGCTTGTAACGATTTTCTCCCATAAATTTGCTAATAAGTTTTTCATAGGGTCTCCAGCGGGCTAGTTTTTATATCCCAGTGTTTCTTCAAAGCGGAAGGATTCCATGGTGATGGCATCTGTTGGGCAACGTTCAGCACATAAAGCACAGCGAGTGCAGGCTTCATCATCTTTAAGCATCACCGACATTTTTGTATTGATTTCATGCTCTTTTGTTATCTCATTCAAGGGAACACCTGTATGCTCCTCAATAACAGCATGAAGTGTTTCATCGCCAGAAATCTCATCGAGACTGACAATTTTCAAGCAATCCCAAGGGCAAACATCTACACAACCATTGCATAAAATGCATAACTCACCATCAAAAATAGTATTGACGCTACATTCGAGACAGCGAATACTTTGTTCGACAGCTTGATCAGGGTCATAGCATAACTCAACTTGAGTATACCCAGTGCGTAGATTAGGGTCTAAGGATGGGGCTTTTTCACGTTGATATTTAAGCCAATTGTCGGGCATCACGTGATCTTCAAGGTTTGTCCAATCAGACTTGACGGTGCTTTCGATTTCTTTGCTTTGAATATATTCATCAATAGACAATGCCGCGACATGTGCATCACGTACAGCAGAAATAATCAAACTTGCACCATAAGCAACATCACCACCTGCAAAAACATCGGGAGCGGTGGTTTGTCCAGTTTCATTATCTGTTTTGAAAATGCCCCAAGGCTCAACAGTAATATCATCAGCACCTTCAACAAGGTGTAAATTAGATTGTTGTCCGATGGCAAAGATAATGGTGTCACATTCCCATTCTTTTTCGCTATTTTCAACAAATTTAGGGTTAAATTTCCCGTCTTCATCAAATACAGAAGCAACGTCTTTGGTTTCAAAACCAACCACTTTGCCATCTTTGCCAAGAATACGTTTAGGTCCTGTGCTGGGGAACATCTCAATTTCTTCTTCCATTGCCTCTTCGAGTTCAAGGGGAGAGGCGGGTAACTCATCCCAGCTTTCGAGTGCCATTAGGGTTACTTTTCTTGCACCTAATTTTGCTCCATTTGCTGTGGCTTCTTCTAATGTTTCTTTGCGGTGTCCTGCGCGTAAGGCTGTTCGAGCGGCATCCATGGCTACATCCCCACCACCGACAACGATAATGTTATCGCCGATATAGTCAATTTCCCGCTCCATGTTGAAGTCCATGAGCAAGTCCACTGCAAGGATGATTCCTTCGTTTTCACGTCCCTCTAAGTGGCTTAAATCACGCCCATCCATTAAGCCTACGCCCAAGAAAACAGCATCATTTTCTTTGCGAATGTCGTTGAGCATAATATCTTTGCCAATGCGCGTATTATATTTAAAATCTACGCCCATATCGGCAATTTCTTGTATTTCGGCATCCATTTTTTTCCAATCTACACGGAAAGATGGAACGCCGTAACGAATCATGCCGCCAGCGTATGGACCAGCTTCATATATAGTGACTTCGTAGCCAAGAATGTTCAAATCGTGAGCAGCACTTAAACCAGCAGGACCTGCACCAATAACTGCTATTTTGCCACCTTTTCTGTCAGGATTGGATGCGAGTTTGGTTAAATTGGTGCGACTCCATCCAACATTGGATGCATCTAAATCAAGCGCTGCATTCGGATCGAATATGACTTTTGACTTGGGTGCTGCTTCGGGACCATGTGCCATTGTGAGCACTTTTTTTAGTGGCCGGATAGCTACAGGTGCGTCTTCGTTGATATCCCCGCGTCTACAGGCGATTTCACAAGGTGCGCCACAAATTTGCCCACACATAGAAGAAAGCGGGTTTGGCTCACGAGAAATTTGATAACCTCGTTCCAGGTCACCTGCGGCCACAGCCATAATATATCCGCGTGCATCTGTTTGTACAGGGCAGGCTGCTTGGCATTTGACCATTTCGCGGTAGGTATCCGTTGTTGGTACTTTTACCTTATATTGGTCTTTGCTCATAGAATTTTCCTAAAAAATAGTAGGTGATAGATAATAAAAAAGCTGACAGGTCTTTAAGACCTGTCAGCTTTGATGTGCTAGTTATTTTACAGTTACGAGATAAGCAAGAATATCAGCAATTTGTTCTTCGCTGAGATCATCGCCCCAAGATTGATACATGGAGCCAGCTTCAAAACCTTCTACCAAATAAGCATCAGGGTTGACGATAGATTCCATAATATATTCTTCTGCTGAAAGGCCAGGAACGCGACTTTCAGCGCGAGTGGCTGTGCCAGCGGTGAAGGGAGCATCGGTCTCATCGCCTTCGGAAGCATCCATATTATGGCAAGATGCACAACCTTCAGCTGATTTTGAGCCTAATGTTGCTTGATTATAAAGTTTTTCGCCGTTAGCGGCATCGGGGCCCTCAGAGGAGCCTCCACCACCACAAGCGGTGAGAACTAAAGCAAGTATTACAAGTGTGAATAAAACTGTTTTGCGCATTTTCTTTTCTCCTTAGAAAAAATAGTGAATATTATATAGATATTTTATATTGATTATCTACTTGTGATAAGTATAACAAATGGGACAATAAGTGTCCAGATAGTTGCTTGTTGTTATTAGAGTTTTCATAGGGGCAGATTTCTCTTCTGCCCCTGTGAAAAAATGAAATTAATTCTTAGCCCCAAACTTGGAAGCCAGGTGAGAAAGCGGCTCCATCTGTAACGAGGTTGATAATCATTGGTGCATAAGCAATAATAATTAAAGCAAAGACTGCAATTAGCCAAGGCTTCCAGTTGTTCAACCATGCGGGAACATCTTCTTCGTATAGGGTTTCTGCTACAGGAATTTCAACCACGACATCTTTTTTGGAGAACCAAGCGGCGTGAATAACGACGTAGAAGAATAGTAATCCAGAGGTGAGGAGGATTGTGCCACCAATGCCGGTCATCATGCTAGCAACTCGCCATTCGCCAGTGCCGTAATTTTCAATTGCTACACCAAGCATTGTGCGACGTGGTGCGCCGAGAAGGCCGATCCAGTGCATGCCACGAGAGAAGGTGAGCATACCGATGGCCCAAAGCCATGCTTGCCAGAGGGCAGCTTTACGAAGGATAGCTTTGCCTGTCAGGTGAGGAATGAGCCAGTACATGATGCCCATGAAGGAGAGGGTTGCGGCAGTTCCCACAGTAAGATGGAAATGACCAGGAACCCAAGCAGTATTATGGATAACAAGGTTGACGTTATAAGAAGCATTAATTACACCACCAGCACCACCAAAGATGAAGATAATCATCGCGAGGTTTTGGGCTGTGTAAGAAGGATCGTTCCAGGGGAGGTTTTTGATCCAGCCCAAGAGCCCTTTACCGCCACGTGCTCGTCCACCGATTTCTAATGAAGCAGCTACATTGAAAGCTGTCAGAAGGCTGGGGAAGAATACTGCGTATGTTAAGACAGCGTGGAGATATTTCCAGCCAGCAGGAACACCAGGGTCAACATATTGGTGATGGAAACCAATCGGGGTTGAAAGCAAGAGGAAGAGCCAGAAAGCAAAGCGAGCCATTGTGCCACTGAAAAGTTTGCCGCCAGCTTGCTTTGGCATCATTCCGTACCAGGAAATATAGGCAGGGAGTAACCAGAAATAAACCAGTGGGTGACCAGTAAACCAGAAGAGGGTGCGTGCTAATTGAACATCAATGCCAGGAACGAGACCTAAAGACCATGGAATTATGAGGAGGAGCATTTCAGCAGCAATACCTAAAGTACAGATTTGCCAAAGCGCCATGGTGATGACGGAAGCAAAGGCTTGGAAAGGGGCAGTTTCGCCAGGATTATCTTTGCGCCAATTGGCGAAGGTAATCATCATGTTCCAGCCGCTCATCCAGCTGCCGACAACGAATAAGGTCATGCCTACGTAGAAATACCAAGGAGCCATCATTGGCGGGTACATGGTATATAAAATGGAAGCAAGATTGAGCAAGAGCGGTACGGCTGCTAAGATTAAGCCAAAGACCATAGTGAAGAATCCAGCCCAGCTAAGTTTAGGGTAACGCATTGGACGTCCCAAGCTGGTGGCTGTGATATAGGTCAGGAAGCCGGTGATAAAGAAGGTAGTGAAAGCTAAGGCATTCAAAATACCATGCAAAGTTAAACCATGATAATAAGATGCAATATATGGTTGCATAGCAGGGTAAGTGTTCCAGCCAGCATGTTCCCAAGCCTGTAATGGCCCAAAGAACGCACCAATAGATAAGCTGCTTAAGGCAAGGATGATATGCCAGCCAGCTAATTTCTTTTCGGTTTTGAACATAATTTTTTCCTCTCAGTAAATTTTAGATCAAAGTTTCGACATATATGAATATTAGAGCTATTCCAAGATAGATATTTGAAACTTTAAAGACCTTGAAAGCCTGTTTTTGATCGGGATGGGTAATTAAGCGGATGGAATGTGATCCCATCCATAGCGTGGCCACAGTTATTGGGATGAGATAAATCAGCCCAAGTTGTGGATGAAAAGCCAGTAAAAGTGCAAGGATAGAAGTTGCTCCCGTGTGAAGGGTGATCCACCACGCTGTTGCTCGGTCGCTGACTACTGTGGGTAGCATGGGAATGCCCGCGCGAGAGTAATCGTCACGGTAGGCCATTGCTAAACTCCAAAAGTGAGTCGGAGTCCAAACAAAGATGAGCAAAGCCAAAGTAAGAGCACCAGGTTCTGCCCAATTACCTACAAGTGCGCTACCGCTTAAAACGGCACAACTTCCTGCTGCACCGCCAATAACGATATTTAGCAAAGTGCGAGGCTTTAACCAAACTGTGTAAATACCGATATAAATAGCGGCGCCTAAAGCTAAGAAAAATGCCAATGCGAGATTATCAACATAGAGAGCTATGCCAACTGCGAGAGCAATTAATCCGCTTGCGATACCTAGAATTGCATGAGGGTTTGAGACAAGTCCAGCTGCTAGAGGGCGATTAAGCGTTCGTCGCATAAGAGCATCAGAAGAGCGTTCGAGATATTGATTTATTGCAGATGCGCCAGATGCCGAGAGAATGCCCGTTACTAGTAGCAAGCCTAAATTTGCGAGCGAAATCCTTCCTCCCGCAGCAAGAAATGCGCCTCCAAGAGATGAAAGTACCAGCAAGATAACAACACGCAACTTAAAGAGAACAGCGATAGAGCGCAAAGTATCTTTAAGAGTATCGGTGCTTAATTGAGGGCCGATTTTTACTTCAGAAGTGGTTTCTTGGCTATTCATACGCTTTTTAACTCCCTACTCTACGATTATAGTACCAAACATATTTTGGTGTCCTACACCGCAATATTCAGTACAAACATAGAAGTATGTGCCAGCTTCTTTAAAGGTATAGGTTAGGGTAGATTCTTGACCAGGTAAGACCATGAAGTTGATATTGGTATCAGGCGTTCTGCTACCATCAGCTCGGTCAGCACCAATCATCTTGAAGCCATGTTGTACATCTACGCTGGTGACATGGAAGGTAACTTTATCGCCAACAGTAAGACCAGTGACTTCATCAGGATAGAACTTCCAGGGGCTGGCTTCAGCACGAATATATAGCTCGTAATTGCCGGGTGAAAGTTCTTGCAAGCCAGGCTCTGAATAAGGACCTGATATAGCAGCAGTATTAGGATCGATTAACTGCGAAGGCGAAGGTACTTGGATGCCAAGCATAACACCAGCTACGGTAATTGCAGAAAAAAAGATAACTAAAACTACAATACCGATATAGATAAATTTCTTTTCATAGGGGTCTACATGCATACCTTTCATCACGATGTCATACCTCTCTCAAGCATGGTCATATAAACCCAGCTCCATAAAACAATAACGGTAACGATGAGTATAAGCGCAATAGCCATTGCACCCTTTGGCTCAAATTCTTCCGTTGGTTTTTTATCTTCGCTCATTGTTTGCCTCCAAAAAATAGAATAAATATCTTGAGCCACGTGGCTCGGAAATAGCTGGTATTTTCAATAAAGCACCTCCTGCTTTTTTGCATCTCCTCAGATGATGTTATTTGTAGAGATACTGTTGAAGTCTCTCGTTTTATTCTTCTTTTCCAGTTTTCTCGATAAATTTTTTATAGTTGTTCTTCAGACTGAGTTCGAGTGTTTTTTAGTGATCTAAAATATAAATAATATCTTCTGCCATATCGGCACCTTCAGCACCGTAGGGGAAGACCAGACGCATATAGCCATCGGGGTCAACGAGCATGGTGGTAGCGGTATGGTCTACTAAGTAATCATCTAAAAACTACATCCCGAATCTGGGTCGGATTGTGTAATTC
>JABGQV010000035.1 GCA_018648655.1 Anaerolineae bacterium
CACCGAAAAAGAAAATGAGACGGATGATGAGCGGATTCTGCGCGAAAAATACGATGCAGAGAGACGTGAAATGTACCGCAAATGGGATGCGGGCGACGAGTACATCCGTAACCTTTGGCTTGAGACGCGCGAGTGGTCTTTGGATGAGTTGAAAGAGATTTTGCTGCAAATCGGCATCAACATTGACACTTGGTTCTTCGAAAGTGTAGAGGATGAGCCATCGAAAGCCGTCGTGCAAGAACTGCTCGATCTTGACATTGCCACCGACGAGCGGGACGAGGGCGGCGCGGTGATCGTGAAAATTGACGAGAAGCTGGGTCTTAAAAAAGAGAAATATCGCACCAATGTCCTTTTGCGTAACGATGGCACCACCCTTTATCTCACCAAAGATTTATCGTTGGCAAAGAAAAAATTTAACGAATTCGGCGTAGATCGCTCCATTTACGTTGTGGATGTGCGCCAATCTTTGCACTTTATGCAGGCTTTTGCCATTTTGGGCTTATGGGGATTTGAGCAAGCGGAAAAATGCTACCATCTCGGCTACGGCTTCGTCAGTTTGCCCGGTGGTGCCATGTCTGCCAGAAAAGGGCGCGTGGTCATCTTCAAAGATGTAGCTGATGAGGCAATTCGCCGCTTTACGGAAACGAGCAAAGAGAAAAACCCGAATCTCTCCGATGAGCAACGCGCCGAAGTCGCAGAAACTGTCGGTTTGGGCGCATTAGCCTACGCCATGCTCGCTGTAGACAACAGCCGCGACACCGTTTTCGATGTAGAAAAAGCCCTCAGCTTTGAAGGCCGCACAGGACCTTATATTCAGAACGCGCATGTGAGGGCGGCGAGTATTTTAAAGAAGGTTGAAAGTTTAAGGTTGAAAATTGAAGGTGAAAACCTTAAACCTGCAACCTTCAACTTTGAACTCACATCGCATGAAGTTGAATTAATTGAATTATTATCGCGCTTCCCCGCAATTGTTGAAGATGCCGCAAATCAATATCGCCCGATGATTATGGCAACTTATGCCTACGATCTGGCAAGTGCATTTCACAGCTTTTACCATGCTGTCCCTGTTCTAAAATCAGAGACAAATGCAATTCGAGATGCTCGCCTGCAGCTGGTAGCTGCGGCGAAACAAACGCTTGCAAATGCTTTAAAATTATTGGCAATAAAGGCTCCAGAAGCAATGTAGTTTTGAAAGACTTAAGACATCAGACCTAAGACCTGTTCTCTCCAACCACGGTGCTATTGGGCATCACAGCCCCAGAAGTGATGTGACGTGGCAGACTTCCCCTGCTCCGAAAACTCAACCGTTCCCGTATTTCTTGCGGGGTGCGTGTATTATGTGTGCAAAGAGCTTCCCCATAGCACGGGAGGGTCTTGTTGTTGTGGTTTAAGCAGACTTAGTCTTCTACCCAACTAACGCAAGAAAAATGGTAACTCGGTTGAAAATTCATCTTTCTGTAAGGAGAAATACAAATGTCCCCAATCAAGACCCTCATCATGGGAGCCGCAGGCCGCGACTTCCACAACTTCAATACCGTCTATCGTGGTAATAAAGATTATGAAGTTGTCGCCTTTACCGCTACGCAAATTCCCGATATTGAAGGCCGTGTCTATCCTGCAGTATTGGCTGGCGACCTTTATCCTGAAGGCATCCCCATCCACGCCGAGGAAGACCTAGAGAAGCTCATCAAAGAGCTAGATGTCACCGAAGTTGTCTTTGCCTATTCAGATGTGCCTCACGAATATGTGATGCACAAGGCTTCAGAAGTCAATGCTTTGGGTGCAGATTTTAAGCTCATTGGCGCAAAGCCAACTCAAGTCAAATCTGTTAAGCCTCTTATTTCAGTTTGCGCCGTCCGCACAGGCTGTGGCAAATCACAAACAACGCGACGCGTCTCCCTCATCCTCCGCGATATGGGCTATAAAGTAGCCGCGATTCGTCACCCTATGCCTTATGGCGATCTTGCCAAACAGGCCGTGCAGCGTTTCGCAGATTATAGCGACCTCGATAAACACGAATGCACCATCGAAGAGCGTGAAGAATATGAACCCCATATCGACAATGGCGTGATTGTTTATGCCGGCGTAGATTATGAAGCCATTTTGCGCCAAGCCGAACAAGAAGTAGATATCGTTCTTTGGGATGGTGGAAATAACGATATTCCTTTCTATGTCTCTGATTTAGAAATCGTCGTTGCCGACCCCCATCGCCCAGGACATGAATTAACCTATTTCCCTGGTGAGCAAAATGCCCGCACCGCCGACGTTTTTGTGCTCAATAAAGTCGACACCGCTTCGCCCGATGACGTAATCGTGGTGCGTGAAAATCTACATCAGCTTAGCCCGAACGCCATCGTCATTGAAGGCGCATCTCCATTATTTGTAGATGACCCCGCCATGATTCGTGGCAAACGAGTTTTGGTTGTCGAAGATGGTCCTACCCTCACCCATGGTGGGATGAAATACGGCGCTGGCTATGTTGCCGCCCGCCGCTTTGGTGCAGCCGAAATTGTAGATCCGCGCCCCTTCGCAGTCGGCTCCATCGCTGAAACCTTCGAGAAATATCCCGACACTGGCGAAATACTGCCGGCCATGGGATATGGTGAAGCTCAAGTTCGCGATCTCGAAGCCACTATCGCCGCTGCAGATGTAGATATGGTCATTCTTGGCACTCCCATTGATTTGACCCGCGTTTTGAAGATTGATAAACCCCATCAACGTGTGCGTTATGAATTGCAAGAGATTGGCACACCATCTCTAGAAGATATTCTAAAAGAGAAGTTTGGGAAGTAAATCAGAAACAATAAAAGAGCCGAGTGAGTAAAATCGCTCGGCTCTTTTATTGTTATATCTTCAACAAGAGTATTTTTCAACATATATGATACGCATTCTTGAACCACACATGAGAAAAATTTTATTAGCATAGTATCAAAAAAGGGTATGGAAAAAAAATAATACAAGCAAATTTCTTTTGAAATACCCGCATAGGCTTTTCTAATCACTTCGCCATTAATTGTTTTTTCTTTTACTGCTGATCTCAAATGATTGGACAAAAATATTTGATAGAACAGTAGAAAAAAATGTATAAAACAAGAATTCTTCTATTTCTTTGAGTATTTTTTAAATGATATTTTATAGGTAATTTTTTTGTAGTAAAGAATTAAAAGACGATCGATTTTGTGTGGGATAAGTAAAGCTCGCATAATACCAATCCATGCTTTTTTGTGTGTTCGATTATGTTTGATAGCGTTAAAGAATTCTTGTAAAGCCGCTTTTTTGTTACCTGATTTTAGGAGAAAACCTGCCCGTTTTGTATAAAAAAGCGCATTTAGCTGCTTGTTGTTTGACATTGACGTTTCGTTTCTTCTTGATGTTATTTTAAAATCACTTCTAAGTTTTTCGTCTTTCCAGAGACAACCTTTTTTTCTTCTGCTTTGTCGCTCGATGAGAGCAAGAGCTACCAGAGGTGAGAGGCGTCCTCCATCATAAGAAATGCCAGATCTAGTACTGAGTATGCGCATAATAGGAGTGTTGACATTGGTGATCTCAGCTTCCAAAGAAATGCGTGTCCATAATTCAAAATCTTCTCGCCCATTGTAGAATAAGTCATACACACCCGTTTTCTTAAATACAGAACTCCTTAGCGTTGCTCCCGAGTGAGGCACTGGGCAATTCCCTGAAAGGATTTCAAGTTCAATTTCGTCTGCTCTAAGAGGATATTTGCATAGGCCAATATCAATATTATTTTCGTATAAAATTATGTGTCCACCGACAACGCCTAAGTTAGGATTGGATTCAAGTTCATCTAATTGGTTTTCTAGTCGCTTTGGCAAAGCTAAATCCAGACAATCTATACGCGCTATATATTTCCCTTTGCAATGAGATAGCCCATGATTGAGTGCGCCGGAAATGCCAGTATTTTTTTGATGAATAATTTTTGCTTGAGGACTTTTTTTGTGAGCTATTGCAACACTATTGTCAGTTGACCCATCATCGACAATAATAATTTCAAAATCTTGAATGGTTTGAGATGCTATAGATTGAAGCGTTGCTTGAACGCCTACCCCTGCGTTATACATAGGAATCAGAAAAGAAAAAAGAGGGGTCTGTATGGGCATTATTTGGCTAAAACAAACTGTCAAAATCGACACGCTCAAACGCTTCTAGTTTTCCACCTTTTGTTGCGTTTACAATTTGTCTATTATTTGCTTCATATACTAGCTTAGAAAAACGATAGTTTAACAAAACGTTATCTAATTTTGGATCATGCCATTTTTTCCCCTTCCCAAAATAATCTGGGTGGAAGTGATTCGGATCGTCGCCTGTTGATTCAATGTTTTCTCCAGAGACAATGAAGGTGCTTGGAATTTTGTAATCAAAATCCATGCCTACCAAATAAACTTTTTTAAAACCCATGTAAAATGCTATTTGAAGACAAATAATAGTAACAGATTGCCCACAATAAATTCTTTTTCCGATATCCCCAGTAAACCTTGGGATATGATAATTGGGGCTTCTTTGTTCGTAAAAACCTCTGTTCATATTAAAAAAGAGCACTCTATCTCGATTGTTTACGTATCGCTTGTACAAAGATGGAAAAAATTTTATTTTCGGGCCTTCGTAAGCATTAAGTTCTATTATGTTATCTCTCATAACATGTGTATCTTCAATAACAAAATATGTTGGGTAAAAGCCCATTTCTTTGGTTTTGTAATAAATTGAATTTGCGCCAAAAGTATATTCGTTGGCTAGCTTTCTTAAATCAATTTTATTTAGAGACGGTCCGTTGCCTACAATAAAACATCGCTCTCCTTCATGTAAGTTTTTAAGCGCCGAGAGTTTTTTCTTGTTAAACCCGTGTCGCTTTCCTGGTTCCTCCAGAAATTTATAACCTAGTTTGTTTTTGATTTTTGATTTTATCGTTTTGAGCATCTTTTACCTTTTACTATTAGGAGAACTCATGTTTAGAAAGAGAAAGTGATGTGTTAGTGCTAGCTTTATTTTATTATTTTAACAATCTCTTTTTTTATGTAATCCATCCCCGCCTTGGTTAAGTGTATATTATCACATGTATATTTCATTATCTCGTCATTAGTCCATTTTGAAATATCTACAGTGTTATCAATATTTTTTAAAAATTGAGCATTATAGTGTTGTATAACATCCATATTTATTGGTCTCTCTCCAGGGTAATTACCATCCCAGCCTCTAATTACTCTATTACAACCAATCCAAATGAGGTTTTCCATATGGTGTAACTGAGGTAATATTCTATCTTTTGCCATCCTTAATGAGTATAGGCTGTTTGTGTATTCGTCGTTCTTGTATTTCTCGTCATAGTGATTGATAAGATGTTTCTCAGCAGAATGTTTTTGAAAAAATTTGTAATAAATACGTTTTTTGTTATGAATAAGCAAATTTAGTTTTGATATTGGGCGTGGGGAAAAATCAACAACACCTGTGTGTAGAATTATGTGATCATAGCGATCGTGTTTGTTGTATAGATCGAGAAAGTCTAATGTTGTAGTGTGTTCAAGTGGACAGATAAAATAATCGACATTATAGTTTTTTATAAAATATCCCACATAAGATGAGAATGGGTTTCTCCTATTAAAAAGATTGGTTATTTCGTACCCTCTAGAGTCTGTGTAGATAAAAACTTGTAAGCGTTCAGGGGGTCGGGCGTATAGGAATTAGAGATGGAGTTGGTTCCT
>JABGQV010000085.1 GCA_018648655.1 Anaerolineae bacterium
TTTACATTTAAAGCATTGGGCAATTGGAATTCATCATCGGATGCTCTGTTTATTGGGACTGCACTTATAGTTGGTATTGGGACAGGGCTTGGCGCAGTGGCGTTTCGTTATTTGATTCAAGGTGTTGAGTGGATCGGCTACGATTGGTTCCCCGCAATCACCGCAGGATGGGGAAAAGCATATGTTCTCATCATTCCTGCAATTGGTGGTTTAATCGTTGGCCCGCTGGTTTACTTTTTTGCACGCGAGGCAAAAGGGCATGGTGTGCCAGAGGTCATGGAAGCAGTTGCCCTGCGCGGTGGGCGAATTCGTCCGATCGTAGCTGTGGTGAAATCACTTGCTTCAGCGATCTCAATCGGAAGTGGTGGATCGGTAGGACGTGAGGGGCCAATTGTGCAGATTGGTTCAGCTTTAGGTTCATCTCTAGGGCAAAAACTTGGGCTTTCAGATGACCGAATTCGAAATTTGGTGGCTTGTGGTGCGGCAGGGGGTATTGCTGCAACATTTAATGCGCCGATTGCTGGGGTAGTATTTGCTTTAGAAATTATCTTGGGCGAGTTTAGCGTTAAATATTTTAGCAGTGTGGTCGTTTCTGCTGTAACTGCCAGTGTCATCGGACGCGCTGTCTTTGGGGATATTCCCGCTTTCCATATTCCAGTCGATTATGGCGTCAACAGTCTATGGGAGTTTGCCTTCTACCCCCTTTTAGGGCTTTCTGCTGCTATTGTTGGCGCAGGCTTTGTTTACCTTTTATATTGGTCAGAAGATGTATTTGACAAGTGGAAAAGTGTGCCTGAATGGGTGCAACCAGCGATTGGTGGTGTATTGCTCGGTGTTGTTGCCCTCTCCTACCCAGCGTTGACAGGAATCACTTGGGATCGAATGCCCCAAATCTATAATGTTGGTTATGAAATTATAGAAAGTGCGTTAGCCAATCAACTTGCATTGGGAACTGTTCTTATTCTTCTCGTCCTGAAGATGATTGTTACGAGTCTGACTTTAGGCTCAGGTGGTTCAGGCGGTGTTTTTGCGCCAGCTTTGTTTATGGGCGCGATGTTTGGCACAGCTTTTGAGTTGATCGTCAATATGCTTTTCCCTGGCGTTGCTGCTCCACCTGGTGCCTACGCGTTGGTTGGCATGGCTGCACTCTTTGCAGCTACTGCACATGCCCCGCTAACTGCTGTTCTAATTCTCTTTGAGTTGACTGGTGATTACAAGATTATGCTACCGCTCATGTTTACCGTAGTCATCGCAACTTTATTTGCCCAAAAATTGCTTAAAGGTGAATCAATATATTCACTGAAGCTCACTCGCCGTGGTGTGCGTTTGCAGCGCGGTAGAGATGTAGATGTTTTGCAGGGTGTTTTGGTCAACGAGGTGATGACACGGGATATTCACACTATTACTAAAGACGTGAACATCAAAGGACTTTCGCGCGTTTTTAATAAGATACGCCATCATGGAGTTGCGATTTTAGATCAACAAGGGAAGTTGTGGGGCATGGTCACAATCAGTGATATGGAGTATGCAATTAGCAAAGGCATGTATCTATCGAAAACCACTGTCTCAGAAATCGGTACTCCTTATGACAAACTTGCCGTAGTCTATCCCGATGAAAGCATTGGTGATGCGCTCAACAAGATGAGCCAACGCGGTTTTGGTCGCTTGCCAGTTATTTCCCGAAATGTTTCAAGGCATCTTTTGGGACTTATTCAGCGAAGAGATATTGTTGAATCGTATCGAATTGCGCTCACTAAGCGTGCTGAAATTCAACACCGTACTCAACGTATGAAAATGCGCAATATTGATGGAACAGAATTTGTTGAACTAATTTTGAAAGAGAATTCACCTGTGCTCGGACAAAATATTGGAGAGATCGCCTGTACTCTGCCCCACGAGTGTATATTAATCTCTATTCGCCGTGAGGGGAATGTTCTCATCCCACATGGTGAAACAGAGCTGCATATAGGCGATCAATTGACTGCATTTATTCGTAGTGAAGATGTGGAAGAGCTTTACAAAAATCTTTCTCACAGAGAAGAAGAAACGTAAGAGAAAAAGTGACTCTCTGCGTCAAAACAAACCCGCGGAGGGGTTATATCATTGAGAAAAAAGTTAAAATTAAAGAAAGAGCGATGAGACTATTGCTGGCAATTGAGTATAGGGATTCAGCTCGGTATTTAGGTGGATATAGTGAGTATTTATTGCCCATAAATTGAGCAGATTTCTTAAATAGGAATGGTGCGACTACAACAAAGAACAGCTCCTGTAAATGTGGGAGCTGTTCTTTGTTGTAGTGCGGAGGAGGGGATTTGCACCCATCGGCGTTTGCTCTTGAATTAGGAAAACACTTCTACAAATGTAATTCTCTCATCTGGATTGGGGCTTACCCTATTCGGCTCCGCAGAAACGCCGCCTCGCACCAAAAACATGAAACAACGATTGGACTGTTCATAAGTATCTCCGCCATATATAGCATAATTTGGAATGCACAAATTACCAAGCCAAACAAGAAACTCCCATTTGCTTCGATACTAACCGTTATATCCAAGCTGTTTAGGCGAGAATTGGATTACCAAACCTCGTACTGATAATCATATCTGGCAGATTTGGGAGAGCCAAGTGTGTCGCGAGCTAATATTTGTATAGCAGGCTGTATTAAACGAAAACTCCCACGTCATAGCGCAGGAGTTTTTGAGAAGGTGGAGAGTTTTTTAGCTCATCAAAAATGCCTTGACAGTATCCATTGTATTGGCAATGCGCTCTTTATTTAGTTGATAACATTTTGCGCCATCAATGCGACGGGCGGTGAGATAGCCTGCTGCTGTGAGTTGTGTTAGATGACGGGATGTCGCTGACTGGCTTAAACCAAGAGTTTTGATAATCTCGGTTGAACAACTTCCATCTTTTTCACCTATATGGCGGAGAATTTGTAGTCGGTTCTCATCTGCTAACGCGTTTAGGCGCATATAAATTTCAGCTTGGCTCAGCTCAGGGGCGTGGATAGATGCGTTGTCGGGCAGGCGCGCACCAAAGATAAAGCCAAGCAGATTTTCTTCGTAAAACCTCCCGACATAGGGGCCAACATGCAAAGATGGCGCAAAGTAGAGACCTTCTGCACTTTTGCATTTATCCTCCGTCCACTCCGAGGCAAGAGGTTGGCCTGTAATATATTCAATGGCTTCAATATTGTCCATCTCTTTGAAATCGACAAGTTGAAAAGCCTTGACTGCTTTCTTTAATGTTGGGAGAGTTCGTTCCCATTCTGTAGAGAGATAATCATCCCAATATCGTTGTAGATGAGAGATAATCAATTCTTGCATGGCTGAGGGATTGATAACGTAGCTATATGCCCAGCCTTCTAATTCTTCGTCTACATATTTTTCACTGAAGCGTTCTTTTAGAAAGGCGATATAATTCTCTTCACTGGCTATAACCGTTTCTTTGGTGAAATTATCAGTTGCGTTGTGAGAGCCCATTTCAAGATAGCTCTTGATCATCTTGTTGCGTAAGGCTTCTGCATCCATATTGGATAAATGTTGAAGATATACGGGGAAGCTGCTCCATCTACGCTCTGGAACGATAGCATGGTAAAAGGCAATCATCACGCGGTGATGATGCTCTCGTTCTTCTGGGGAAAGTTGATGAGCCGTGTTAATTACCCAGTCGCTAAGCCCTGAAAGCTTTTCTGTTTTGGTAAGCAGTAAAAGGCTGTGTACTGCATTTTGAACAGGAGCAAGCCCAACTCGGACGCGAATCCGAGCGGGCTCTTCGATGAAATTGTCAATGGGTGGGGCCATATATATCTCCTTAAGCTATCTTTTCAACAATCAGCAGAAAATCTACGTGTGCGTGTAAACTGAAGAGCACGGGGGCTATATTGGGTGTGATTGATACTACTTCACCACGCAAATTATTTAAAAAATCTTCTAATCGTTCTCGATCTTTAGTCATTTTTAGTGGGAAGTGATGGACTTTGTACTTCATTTGGAGCCTCCTTTTTTAGCAGGGTTTTTCATGCAATAGGTGTTTCTATTTAATAGGAGTAGGGAGCGCGTTGTGTTTTTCTTGCAGGGCAAGATTTTCATAGCGTGCGCGCATTTTGCAGCCTAAATTCTCAAGTATTGTACCTAGTTTTGATAAAGTTTTGTAGGTGAAGATTGTTGCTTTGCCTTCAAAAAGATGAGCAAAGCGATTGTGTTCTGCAGCTCTCGCCATTTGGTCGCGGCGATATTCTTCTGCTAAGAGTTCTTGGTATAAAAAGTCGTTCATGGTATTCTCCGTTTGTAAAATCTGACGCTTCTCTAAAGTTCTGGTTTCCACTCAAGCCTGAGTGGGGAGCTGGCTTTGCAAAAAACGTCAAAGTATATATTTAGTGAAGCAATGTGCCAATCTTAACTAAGAAGGCAAAGAAAGGGGTTTTCTTCTCAAAGAGATGGGCATGTTGGTTGTGTTTTTCGGCATTAGCCATCATGTCGCGGCGGTACTCTTTGGTCACTTGTTCTACGAATAAAAAATTGTTCATGATTTTCTCCTTTTGGGTATTTGTAGTCTCTTGCGTTTATTTCTATTATGTGCGAAATCGGGTTATGTGCATATATTAGCATTTTTGAATAATAATGTCAAGAGGCAATTTTATGAATTGGGTTAAAGAAAAAGAGCCAAGCGAATAAAATCGCTTGGCTCTTTCTGATTTGCTACGTCCTACTATACTGATTTATTGCTCCTATTCTTCAAATACCAAATCGGCAGGCATGCCTGGTTTCAACATCCCATCTACGTTCATAACGGATAAGCGGATAGCAAAAACAGTTGTTTGCCTTTCTTCTTTTGTTTGGACGTTACGCGGCGTGTATTCGGCTTGGTCGGCGATGTGGACAACAGTTGCAGCGAAAGACTCTTCGGAGAAGGAATCGACTCTCAGCGTCGCGACATCACCTAAGCTAATTTCTCCATAACGATCTTCGGGGATGTAAATGGTCACGGTTAGCTCATCGAGTGGAGCGATAGTCATTGCAACAAGACCGGGGGAGAGCGTTTCGCCGAGTTCCATGCTTTTGGTCAAGATTACGCCATCAATGGGGGAGATTAAGTCTACTTTTTCTAGTTGAGTGTCAATTAGAGCCAGTTGTGCTTCAATTTGTACCAAAGCAGATTTAGCTTGCTCTAGCATGGCCTCAGCTTGAGCGGTATTTTGCGCTGCCATCATCACTTCTGGAGAGTTTGCGCCTGTTTCGGTGGTGCGAAGGCGGTCTATAGCTAAATCATAGCGTTCTTTGGCGACTACATATTCTGCACGAGATTCGAGAATATCTTCTGCGCCTTCTGTGGTGAGGGCATCATCATAATCTTCGATAGATTCTTCGAGATCAATTTTGGCATCGTCTAGCACCAATATAGCAGCATCTTTTAGATCTCCGCTGGGTGCAGAATCGTGAACTTCCTCCGCGGCTTCAAAGGCAAGGCGGGCCTCGGCGAGTGCGGCTTCTATTTCGAGAAAATCTTTGCTTCCAGCTTTTTCACTGGTTTCGTTGAGTTTATCTTCTTTTTTCTCAAGGGCTTCTTGTGCGGCACCTACTTCTGCTTCAATAGCGGCATTGCGTTCTTCCTTATCAAAGTACCAAGTGGGGAGTTCAAATTCGCTAGGCTTTGTTTTATCCCAGGTTTCGATGCGCGTTTCTGCTTCTACTGAAATTGCTGCTGAGAGCGTTTGATCATAGGCTAGCTCTGCGCTGGCGACGGCTACTTCGGCGGCATTGATATTGGCATTCACGGCATCGAAGGCTGCTTCTATATTGGCGCGTTCCGCCAGCAAAAGGCTATTGTCGAGGCGGATCAGCACTGTCCCAGCCGAGACGGATTCCCCTTGAGCGGCATTAAGTTCAACGATGCGGCCTCCCAGCTCGGGGCTGAGATTAAGTTCATTGGCTTCGACCACGCCCGATGCCTCGAGCGCCCCGCTTCCTTCATCCGCAACACATGCGCTTAAGGCTAAGGTCAAAATCAGGATTATAAAAAGTGTTTTTTTCATATCAAACTCCTTTTCAATTTGCGTCATTGCGAGCCAGCTTTATCGGCGCGGCAATCCCAAAGAAAGCCGGGGAGATTGCTTCGCAAAAAGACGCTCGCAATGACAAGTGTTATTTCATACTCGCAATAAAAACATCTTCAAGCGAGGCTTCGATCACTGCCATATCTTCAATCTGAATTTTTTCTTTTTTGAGCAATTTCTGAATATCTTTTTTCTTTTTCTCAACATTTTGGGCAACGACGTGTACCAGCGAGCCGTAAAGCTCAACTTCCTGGAGGTCTAAACTCTCGGCGGCACGCAAAATTTTGATGGTATTGACCGCATCAGATGATGCGATTTCTAGTACCTGCCCCTGCATCATATTCTTTTTGATTTCAGCGGGCGTGCCGCGCGCAATGATATTTCCGCGCTGAATAAACGCCAGCCGGTGGCAATGCTCGGCTTCGTCCATATAGTGGGTGGTCACAAAAACGCTCACGCCATCGGCGACGAGCTGATAGAGCAAATCCCAGAAGGCACGGCGTGAGATTGGGTCTACACCTGCGGTGGGTTCATCGAGAAAGATCAATTCAGGGCGATGCAAAATCGCTGCGCTGAGTGCAAGCCGCTGCCGCCATCCACCCGAAAGGTCTTTGGTTTTGGCATTTTCTCGACCTTCCAGACCAGCCATAACAAGCGCATCCTGGATACGGGATTTAAGATCCGTGTTATTCAACCCATATGCTGCACCATAAAATTGCAGATTTTGTTGGACTGTCAGGTCGTTATACAAACTGAATCTCTGGGACATATAGCCGACACGCTGCTGGAGTTCGGCTTGGTTGCCCTTAACCGATATTCCGAGTGCCTGAACATCCCCCGCTGAAGGAGCCAGCAGCCCCAACATCATCCGGATTGTGGTCGTTTTCCCCGACCCATTGGGGCCAAGAAAACCGAATATCTCGCCGCGTTTGGCTTCAAAGTTGATGCCGTTGACGGCGGTAAAATCGCCAAAGCGTTTGGTGAGATTGTTGGTGATAATTGCAGGTGTCATATGATTAATCCAATGCCTTTCTCACAAATCTCAAAGAGAAAGTCATGATAAATGTGCCAAGAACTGCTAACGCAGCGACATGGGGCCACAAAACATCCATCCCCGCGCCTTTGAGCAGGATGCCGCGTAATATCTCCAGCCAATGATGTGCGGGGACGATATTCGCAACAAATTGCAATGCTTGCGGCATTGATTCGACTGGAGCCGCGTAGCCCGTAAACATAAAGTCGGTCATGCCAAAGAGTAAGACCAGCAAAAAGGCTTGCATCTGAGATTTGGAGATGACAGAAAGCACCATCCCCTTGCCTAGCTCAACAAGCAAGTAGCCGAAGGCGAGGATGAAGAGTAATGGTAGCGAGCCGCGAATCGGCACTTTGAAGACAAAATGCACCATCGAGAGCATGAGAACAAAATCGGTAAAGGCAATGACAATGACGGGGATTGCCTTGCCGATAATAATTTCTAAAGAGGAGAAAGGCATTACGAGCAATTGTTCGAGCGTGCCTAATTCTCTTTCACGGGAGAAGGCGAGTGCGGCAAAGAGCAGAGTCGTGAATTCAAGCATTAGTCCCATCTCAGCGGGGGTGGTGTAGAGAGCCTCGCTGAGTGCCTCGTTAAACCAGACGCGTAGACGGGGCGCAAAGCCAGAGAATTCATCGGGGGAGAGTTTTAACCTTTTAATGATGAGCTTCTCATTCAACGAAGCGATGACTCCTTCAGCAGCACGTAACGCTGCAGTTGCAGGGACGCTTTCTGCTCCGTTCAAAATCATAGATAGCGTTGGATTTCCATCGGAGGCGGCCATTTCCTCTGCATAATCAGGCGGGATGATAATCGCCGCGCTAATCTGACCGCGCTCAAGAGCATCTTCAATCGTTTGGAAATCATCTACCATGGCTTCTAAAGTAAAGGTTTCGGTATTTTCCAAAGAGATGACTAGAGAACGGCTGGCTGCGCTGCGGTCATGGTCTAAAACCATCAGTGGAAGATTACTGATGGGGCGGGCTGTTGCCCAGCCGACAGCCATCAATTCCAGCACGCCGCCGAAAAGCATAAAGGCTGGCAACCACCAGTCGTTGCGCAGGTGGATGAATTCTTTTTTTGTGAGGGCGAGAATACGTTTTAGCATAAGTTTTTTGAACCGCTAATCTGCACCAATTTACGCTAATTGGAAAAGTATTTAGCGAAGGTTAGCGTAAATTCGCGGTTTATTTTGTTTTATCCGAGTTTCTTTTTAAAGAAGAGCGACGCAATACCAGTGAAAGAAAAACCCAAAAGAACTAGCATGACGGCGTAGGGCCATAAAATTTCCATCCCAACGCCGGGGAGGAAGATGCCGCGTGTGATAGTTGCATAATGTGTGCCGGGCATTCCCAGTGATTCGAGCCGCATAATCTCTGGCATTGAGACAATGGGAAAGAAGATGCCTGTCAGAAAGAATCCGGGGAAGAAAATCATCAAAAATGAGACGCCCATTGCGGCGGCTTGACTTTTCATGAAAACGCCGATGATGATTCCCATGCTCAAGACGGCAAACATGAAGAGCGCCGAAAGCGCAAAGAAAAGCGGGAAAGAGCCATTAAAAGGCACGTTGAACCAGGATATTGCTAATAATGGAAGAATGACCACATTTACCAGTCCAGCGACGATATAAGGAATCATCTTGCCGATCAACAATTCGCCGCGCCCGATTGGGGTCGCCATCAACTGCTCCATCGTGCCGTGTTCTCGTTCGTGGGCGAGGGCGAGCGCAACGGATAAAGCCGGCATCCCGAGCACCATCGAGATCAAGCCGGGGATAAGGTCGTTTCGGGGCTTAAGTCCGGGGTTGTACCAAGTTCGGATTCGCAAATCCAGTGGGTTGAGGGCATCGGCTGAGAATCCCATCATCTGAATTTGTGTAGAGAGAGCTTTGTTCGCAAATTCCTCTGCACGCGAGGCAATATGCTCCACTGCAAATCCGCCACTTTCTGGCTCGGTGCCGTCAATAATCACTTGCATCGGCATCCCGCGCATCGCCAGTAAGTCTCGTGAAAAATTGGGGTCAATGACCAATGCCGCTTTCACATCGCCGTGCATCAGCAGGTCTTCAATTTCGGCAATCGAGCCAACTTGCGCATAAAGATCAAGGTCGTTGCCCGAGACAATTTGCTGCACAAAATCACGCGAAGTTGCGCTGCGATCGTAATCCAAAATGGCGATGGGGATATGCTGCAACTCGACCGTGAGCGCATACGCCATCAGCAAAAGCATCACGAGCGGCGTGAAGACGACCAAGATCATTGTGCTGCGGTCGCGGAGTATATGATTGAATTCTTTGCGGGTAATCGCCAAAATATGACGGAATGACATGGTTATTCCTTGCCTCTGCGAGGAGCGTCTTTTTGCGACGTGGCAGTCTCCTGCACTGTCAGGGAGATTGTTTTAGCGATAAAACTGCTTCGCAAATTCATAAAAAGGGATGATGTTTTAGCCATTATCATCTTCCAACCTTTGGATGAGTGAAATAAAGGCTTCTTCCATGCGGACGGGAGCGATGCGCGCGCCCCGAAACTCGATTCCGTTTTTCGTCAGTGCCTTGGTGATTTGCTTCAACCGCTTATCCCCGTCATCGACGAGCAGATGCAGTGCCTCGCCGTAAGTTTGTGCTTCAAGGACACCTGGTAAATTTTCGACAAGCGTTTTCGCCTTTTGCCATTCATCGGTCAGGAATTCGACCATTTCTCCGGGTAATTCGGCTTTGATTTTGCGCGGGCTATCGCAAATAACGAGCTTTCCTTCATATATAAGCCCAACGCGAGAGCAACGGTCGGCTTCGTCCATATAGGGCGTGCTGACGATAATTGTTGTCCCGTTTAAATGCAGATTTGTGAGAATATCCCAAAACTCACGGCGTGAGATGGGGTCTACGCCCGTCGTTGGCTCATCAAGAAGCAGAATTTTTGGCTCATGGATTAAGGTACATGCAAGAGCGAGCTTCTTCTGCATCCCACCAGAGAGATGGCCCGCACGGCGATCTGTGAACTCGGTCAGCCGTGCGAATTGAAGCAGATTTTCGGTACGCTCTGCCATCTCTTCTTTTGGGACATCGTATAGGTCAGCGAAGAAACGCAGATTTTCAAGAACAGTCAGCTCGGCGTAGAGGCTGAATTGCTGTGCCATATAACCGATATGCTTCTTGATCGATTCAGACTGCTTCCGCAAATCGTAGCCAGCGACAGTCGCTTCGCCTTCGCTCAGGCTCAGTAATCCTGCCAACAAACGGAGGGTGGTTGTTTTCCCCGCGCCGTCGGGTCCGACCAAGCCAAATAGCTCGCCGTTACCAATCGCCAAATCCAATGTGTCTACAGCGCGCGTCTTCTTGAAGTTTCGGGATAATCCCGTTGTTTGGATAATCGTATCTGTCATCTTATTCTAATTCCTGACAAAGCGTTTTTTTACCACGAAGAGCACAAAGGGTCACGAAGAAAAGACAAATTTTTTTCCTTTGTGTTCCCTCGTGTACTTTGTGGTTATGGTTTTTTGAGCTACTGATTTTTCTTCGAGTAACGGATTAGCCATAAAACGCCCAAGGCAACAAGCAGCGGTTCTGTTGCTATGCCCGCCCATTTGAGCGTGTCTGAAAAGCCCATCATGGGGATTACAAACCAATCGAGCAAGCCCGTAATCACAGCGGCGATAATGGCAACGGGATAGTCGCCTTTACGATCATCTTTCCAGATTAAGCCAGCGAGAAAGCCCGCAATCAAGCCAACAACGACCATTGCGAGAACGATATATAGAATTTCCATTTTTTGCTCCTTTTATAGAATGCTACGCTTTTAATCCGTCCATGAGAAGGTCCATCCCAGAATTGAGATGCTTCTCAAGATCAATACTCTCTGAGTCGTAAACCCATAATAAGATTGTGCCTTCGAAGATGGCACCGATGGTAATTGCAACATCTTCTGCATTATTAGCCTTGAACTCCCCTTCATCAATGCCTTGCTGAATGATGGGAGTTATCAGATCAAGATAAAAGCGCATATATTTTTTGAAAGCTTTTTGCACAACACTTTGCCGAAAAAGTCGTCCCAAAAATTCATACATAATCGGGATTATGCGCGCCCAACGATGAATATCGCCAATAAACTTGTCTGCAAAAAGCATCAGCTTTTCAGATGCAGGGAGGGCGGCATCCTCCAGCAACAGCAAATCCGAAAACTCGCGTTCAAAGAGACTCTCCAGTAAATGCGCAATGATGGCGTCTTTACTTTTGAAATAAAGGTATAGCGCGCCTTTGCTCAAATTGGCTTCGTTGGCAATATCATCCATGCGTGCCTTATCGAAACCTTTTTGGATAAAAACGGTCGTCGCAGCCTCTGCAATTTGGTCTTTGCGTTCTTCGCTTACATCGGGTTTTGGTGACATAAAAATCCTTATAACTGACCGACTGGTCAGTTATTTCTATAATATAATAAATAAAATTGAAAGTCAAGTAGCAATTTTTAGATTTGGACAAAAGGAGATTTTCATGTCTCACCCTTTGGATTTTATTCCCACATCTTCCCGTAAAAAAATATTTTTCTCGCTTCTCGCGTTGACGTTAGTCTTGGTCGGCGTTTTTCAACTTCTCGATGCTCCCTTGCAGAATCCCGTTTCGCCGTCTGGTATCGTCTCTTTTGAATTGGCAGGCACAATGGAAAGAGCGGACGCTATCATTCAATCTTGGGATGCGCGTGCCCAACTCTTCGCCGCCTTTGGCTTGGGATTTGATTATCTCTTTCTAATTGTCTATGGAATAACAATTTCTCTAGGTGTACTCATGGCAGGAGAGAAGCACGGCAGAAAATTTGTAAAAGTAGGCAATTATTTGGGGTGGGGTGTTTTATTTGCGGCTTTGTTAGATGCGTTAGAAAATTTGGCTTTATGGCGGTTGCTTAGTGGGTGGGCACAACCGCACTGTCCCCTTGTCGCGGCTATTTCAGCAAAAATCAAGTTCTCTCTTTTGCTTCTGGGATTGGGTTTTTCTCTTTTCGGTTGGCTCTGGAAAAAGAAATAATTTAAAAGCACTACTGGTCTGTTTAGTGAAGTATTTCATATAATAAAAAACGCCCTCTCAAAAGAGAGGGCGTTTCAATTGTCAAAAAAAATTCTGACTAGAGAGCTACAACGTTGGTGGCTTGAGGGCCTTTGGCGCCTTGCTCAACGGTGAATTCAACTTGTTGGCCTTCTTGCAGGTTGCGATAGCCATCGCCTTGAATTGCGCTATAGTGGACGAATACGTCAGGTCCATCTTCGCGAGCTAAGAAACCGTAGCCTTTTGTGCCGTTGAACCATTTGACTGTGCCGATGATACGTTCTGTCATTCTGTTTGCCTCCTTATGGCAAATAAAAAAAATGTCGTGCGCTTGCAGTTCCATCGGAGTGTCAAAATTAAAACGGCTCGAGGCAAAGAGCCTCGAGCCATCACTTTCTTCTTTCCAACGTGAACTTATTTAAGAGCATCTTGCGAAAGGGATAATACAGGTAAATTATTAAAAAGTCAAGGATGGTTTTTAAGTTGTTTTTGTGTCAGAAAACTAAAACTATAAAACCAATTGAATTGCTTCACTAATTGGGAGGGTATTTCCTTTTTGCTGTTTCCGTAAAGGTAAAGTAAGGTGAAAATGACTGCCAGGGAAGCTGACTTCATCATGTCCTGGACTATTAGCCCAAATTTTGCCACCATGTGCTTCTATGATTCCGCGTGAAAGCGCTAAGCCTAGACCCGTACCACTTCCTTTAAATTTAGTTTTTCCTGTAGAGTGTTTATTGAGCTCTTCATTGGGTTGATAAAATTTTGTAAAAATAACCTCTTTGAAATTAGGATCAATCCCGATGCCAGTGTCGCTGATGACAATCTCAACGCCGCCTTCTGGCATTGGCGGGAGATTAAAGGGGAGAGTTTTTCCTCGAATAATAATTCTACCCTTATTCGGTGTGAATTTGATTGCATTAGAGATGAGATGATAGAAGACTTTTTTCAAAGTATTTGGGTCAGCCTGAATGCCTGGAAGGGGAGGTAAGTCAATTTTTAGTTTTTGGTCACGTTCTTTTAGTGCCTGGCTTAATTCTAGACAAACGTCATGGACCAATTTCCCTGCATCTATAGGTTCAATTTGAAGCTCCAGTGTACGCGCATCAATTTGGGCAATATCGAAGAGACTATCCATCACTTCGTGTAGACGCATTGTTCCTTCATGAATGCCCTTGAGCATTTTCAGCATCATTTTGTCTAATGTCGGATTTTCAAGCATCATTTCTGTATAGCCGCGTATAACGGTTAATGGTGTGCGTAATTCATGTGAAGCAATACTAATAAAATCAGATTTTGTGCGATCTATTTTTTCAAGATCCATTTTTGTGCTTTCAAGATCTCGATAGGCGTCACGTACTTGGTTATTTAGGTCAATCAAGTTCTCTACAAGGCGTGCATTTTCGAGGGCTACAGCTGTTTGTGAGGCTAAAGCACTAATCGTAAGGAGATTTTCTTTAGAATAACGATTCCCTGAAATTTTTCCCCCCAATGCAAAAAGACCAATCCACTCGTGTTTCGAAAAAATGGGGACGTAAACCTCTGTATCTAGACGTTTTAGCCAATTCCGCTCATTGGGGTGAGAAAGCTTGAAAACAGGAAGCAAGTCCAGATCAAATTGAAGTAAGGGACGCTGTTCATCGGAAAAGTATTTTGCAACTGGTCCTTCTTCACTTAGCCAAATTGTATTAATTGGCCGCTCTCCTGCATTTCGTACAGCGCGCAATGCGTAATATTTATCTTTTTGCCTTGTTTCTTTATCAACCAGGAAGAGAAAGCCACGTTGAATACCCATTACTTCCATAATGAGACTAACGGTAACATTAGCGAGCCTTTCCATATCTAAGATACTGCTGATGCTTTGACTATAATCGTTAACCGTTTGACTTACATCTAATTTATCGATGCGTAGCCAATGGTCTATAACGCGTTCAACAAAATTGAGTAGGGGGCGAAATATACTTGCTAAAAGGATAGCGACCGCAGCACTAATAATAAGTGGGCTAACTTTCGTAGCATCAGGGAAAATGACTTGTGCCAAGCTAAAAACGAAAAGATAAAAAAATCCTGCCAGCAAGATTGTAGAAATATATATAAGTGTCCCACGAGCAAATTTTTGTAAATCGGGCAAGTGATGGCTTACAACTATATAAGCAAGTAACCAAGTGCCGGCAATGCGTAATGGTGCGCCCCAATTAGGCAAATTTTCAATAAAGAGCAAATCTGCGCTGAACAAAAGAGCGAAAATCAACACCCAATAGCGAAGACGATTACGATGTAAAGGTTGCGGCGTGTTTTTATAAGCATTTTTATAAGTGAAGAATGCACCAAATACAAAGCTCATCCAACCTAGGGCAATAACACCATAGTTAACTCTTTCACGAGAAATTAACCAAGTGCCATTTGTCCAGAGAATATCGGGGAGCTGAAAAACATCGTAGGCAAGTAATAATAAAGCTATTGTCCAAAAAATGCCAACGCCCAACCAAATTATAGATTTCTTTTTGCCTAAAAATGAGTAAAGAATGAGCAATAATACTAAAGATAACGCGAGCGTGCCGAACCATTGGATTTGTTCAAGGGTGAAGGCATTTAAGTTGGGCAAAAAACCGGTTAGCCATGCAGTTTGTCCTGCTTGCATAAGAAGAGCAAGGAGGGCATATAGCGTGGTTAAATATGTAGCTAGTTTTTGCCCAATACTTCGGCGTAAAAGCATCACGATTATCGCGAGGTAAATAAGTGCTGCAACACCAAAGAATATAAAAATAAAGAGTAGGGTATTAATGGAAGACATCGCAGAAAGTATACTCGAAATCGGTTATCATTAGGCTATGAATTCACCTGTTTAGGACAAGATATGCTTATTTTAAAAAAACTTCAAGAAAAATATAAGTTAAATAATATTCTCGTTGCCGATTTTTTATCCGCACGTGTTTTTGCAGAAAAACTCAGTGCAGGATTTGAAAATCCTGTGCCCGCTAGTGAAATTAACGCGATGGGATTATTAGATGAAGTTATGCATATTCTCATTCGTCAATATGAGATGGAGAATGCAGATGTGATGATGCGCGCATTCAACTACCTTGCTGAGGAATATGGGCAGGACGAACTTGATTTGGGTTTAGCGCGTGTTAGTGAGCATTTTTCTGGCGCGGAGGTGAGTGCAGATAAAGCTGATATCTTAGCCGAGATGCTTATTGTTGCTCTTGAAAATGAAAACCCTGCTCTTGAGAAATATCAAGTATTATTTAATGAGACTACACTCAAAAGTCTATTTTACAGCACGATGCTTGTTCCTCTCAAGAAGTTTTTTGAGCAAGAACCAAGTTTTGGGTCGCGTTCGGAATCGCTGATTTCTATCTTGCGAGCGCCTCAAGAAACATCCCCAGAATCCTTAAAAGGACAGTTGAGTTATGTCGTCCAAAAGTGGGGAGAGATGTTGGGGGAGAAGCTAAGTCAAGAAATTTTGCGCGGCATGGATTATCTGTCTGAAGAAGAAATTAGAGATGGGAGCGGCACGGGCGGCTCAGATGGCACTGCACCAATTCCTGAATTTTTTGGTGGCGAATACGAAGAATATGAGCGTTTTAGCGTAGATAAAGAGTGGATGCCGCAGATTGTTTTAGTGGCAAAAAATGCTTATGTATGGCTCGATCAACTTTCTAAAGAATATGAGCGCGAGATTACGCGGCTTGATCAAATTCCCGATGAAGAACTAGATTTATTGAAAGCGCGTGGCTTCAGTGGTTTGTGGTTGATTGGTTTATGGGAGCGAAGCCGTGCTTCTCGAAAAATGAAGCAAAAAATGGGGAACCCAGATGCGGTGGCTTCAGCATATTCGCTTAATGATTATGCGATTGCATGGGAATTGGGAGGACAAGAGGCATTGGATAATTTGCGTTGGAGGGCGTGGCAACGCGGTATTCGACTAGCAGCAGATATGGTGCCGAATCATATGGGCATCGACTCTCGCTGGGTGATTGAACATCCCGAACGATTTTTATCGCTCGACCATCCTCCTTATCCTAGTTATACCTTTAATGGAGATAATCTTTCTGATGATGAGCGCGTAGGCATCTATCTCGAAGATCATTATTATAATCATTCTGATGCCTCGGTTGTTTTTAGACGTAGAGACCACCAGACTAATCAGGACAACTATATTTATCACGGTAATGATGGGACTTCAATGCCCTGGAATGACACGGCACAACTTAATTTTCTTGATCCTAATGTGCGCGAAACAGTTATTCAGGCCATTTTAGATGTGGCGCGGCAATTTCCTGTAATTCGCTTTGATGCCGCGATGACTTTGGCAAAAAAACATATTCAGCGCTTGTGGTATCCAGAACCAGGGCATGGGGGTGCGATTCCTTCACGTTCTGAGTATGGCATTCCAGGTGCAGAATTTGAGCAAGCTGTGCCTCAAGAATTTTGGCGTGAAGTAGTAGACAGGGTTGCAAAGGAAGTGCCTGATACACTTTTGCTTGCCGAAGCTTTTTGGCTAATGGAGGGATATTTTGTCCGCACGCTAGGCATGCATAGAGTCTATAATTCGGCATTTATGCATATGTTGCGTGATGAAGATAATAGCGGTTATAGACAGGTGATGAAAAATACGCTTACTTTTGACCCCCAAATATTGAAGCGCTATGTCAATTTTATGAATAATCCCGATGAAGAGACTGCCGTAGAGCAGTTTGGTAAAAGTGATAAATATTTTGGCATCTGCACGCTATTGGCGACCTTGCCAGGATTACCGATGTTTGGCCATGGACAAGTGGAGGGCTACAGCGAAAAATATGGGATGGAGTACCGCCGGGCCTACCGCGACGAGAGGCCTGATGCCGGTTTTGTACAATATCACAATGACACCATTGCTCCGCTACTCCATCGTCGACATATTTTTGCAGATGTGGAGAATTTCTTGCTCTACCACTTCATAAATGCTGATGGGTACGTCGTAGAAGATGTTTTTGTCTATTCAAATCGTGCTGATGGTGAAAAGGCATTAGTCATTTATCACAACAAATTTAGCGATACACGTGGCTGGGTTCAGATGTCAACATCCTTTGCGGTCAAAGCTGCTGGCGACGAATACCTCGTCAAACGCACCCTCACCGAAGGATTGGACTTGGTCGGCAAAGAAGGCTACGTCATTTTCAGAGATTTGGTGACGGGATTGGAATATATCCGCGCGATTGCAGAATTGGAAGAGAAGGGGTTATATGTGGAGTTAGGAGCTTATCAACGACATGTTTTTCTTGATTTCCGCGTTGTTGGCGAAGAATGGAAAAACGTGGCTGGGGTGTTGAATGGGGCAGGGGTAGAATCTGTGGAGGAGCAGTGGGATATATTATTTGTGCAAGAAAGAGATGATGCTGCCGAGGAAAAACCTAAAAAAGGCAAGAAGCAGATAAGAAAAATGCAAAAGAAGAAAAGATAAAGTAGAAAAAGTCCCCTTTCATTATGAAAGGGGACTTTTTCTTGAACATTAGGCTGTTTTCTATACTACTTTGGCAAAAGTTTTAGTCGGCTATTATTTGATGTTTTTTCTATAACCCAGAAGTGGGATAATCCGAAAAACCTCAGTGGAGTTTTCTCGAAAAATTGTAGCATAGTGCGCAGAATTTTCCCTGCAAGACCTAATCGTGCAATGATATTGTCATAGGCGCCAAAGATAATTGTCCGTTCTATAAACTTCACAGGTAAATCTTTAAAAAGTTTGCTTAAATCTTTGCGTGTATAAATTTCTACATGGGGGGCGAGTTTATCACGCCACTTGCGTGGTAAATAATTTACGAAGGGTTTATTGCCAAAGCGATAATCCCCGCGCCAGTAGATGCCATGTGTCTCAAAGGGGTAACCACGATTGGGGACAAATAGCGTAATTCTGCCGCCCACCTTTAATACACGCATCATTTCCTTGATCGCTTCTGCATCATTTTGGACATGTTCAATAACTTCGTGGCTGAGGATTAAATCAAAAGAATTGTCAGGATAGGGTAAATTTTCGCCTGCCCCGTTGATAATACCTTTTGCATTTTTCGCTGCCTCTTCTGTGCGCTCGAAATCATATTCTAGCCCGAAGATTTTTCCGCCAAAGGGGGATAGGTGTTCAATATACATCCCGACCCCGCATCCGTTTTCAAGAATAGTACCGCTGATTCGTTCTTCAGCGGCGTTGACGATCATTTGTAGGCGACGTTCTTGTCCCGCGCGCCAAACATAAGATGGCTCTCCGCGCAGGGCAGCTTTATCAAGGTCTTGATGGTCTGGCAGTCTTGTGATTTTGTGATTTGTTTTGGTCATAATTTTATGAATGATAAGAGGAAGCTGTTTACGCTTTGATTTCTTTTTCTCCCCAATGAATGGCAACTGTGCCGAACATCTTGATTTCAAAATTGATATTTTTGAAACCAACAGCTGCCATATGAACAGCAAGTTCTTCAGCTCTTAGGAAATGTTGGGTAGATTCGGGAAGGTAGGTGTAGGCATCGCGTTCACCAGTTAATAAACCACCAATAAAGGGGATTATATAATGAAGGTGGATATTGATTAGGGGCATTAGGATATTTTTGCGTGGCTTAGTGGTATCTAAAATCACGATACGTCCGCCTGGTTTGATGGCGCGATATTGTTCTTTAAGGGCACGTGGCACATCTATTACGTTGCGCATGAGGAAACCAGAGATGACGGCATTAAAAACTTCGTTTCCAAAAGGTAAATTTAGTGCATCAGTGGCAGACCAGTCGAGTCTATCCGAATCTCTGCGTCCAGCACGCATCATGTTGAGGGTGAAGTCCGCTGCTAGGGCATGAATGGCGGGATTTTGTTTGAGACCTTCCCGGGCTAAATCGCCAGTACCCGTGCCCAAATCTAAGAGTGAATTGCCTGCATCTAATTTAGCGTAGCGGATTACTTCACGTCTCCAGCGAATATCTTGCCCACCGGTCATAATCTTATTCATCAGATCATATTTGGGCGCAATTTTGCTAAACATTTTTTCTACGTGGGCTGCGCGCGCTTCGCCCGTTAAGTCAAGAGGAGTAGTCATTCCGCTATTATATCGTCTTGCGGCTTTTCTGACTATGTGCTAGAATTTTGGCTGACTTAGTAAAACAATATTGAAAGCACCGAGAAGTGGGCGACCCCCACTTTTCTGCTTGTATGGGAGATTTTTTGGGGCAGACGATGGTAAAAACAAAAACTAATTTTAAGAAAGCATTTGAAGCTCTTTTGGAAGATAAAAACTTGCCAGAAGAAGTAATTTTAGAAGCAATAGAATCAGCAATGGCTTCGGCATATAGACGCGCGGTAAACGCATCTAGTGCGCAAGAAGTAATTGGCAAAATTGATCTCGAAACAGGAGATGTGTTGATTCTTGCTGATAAAGAAATTGTTGAAGAAGTACAAGATGAGCGTACCGAAACAACTTTAGAAGAAGCGTTAAAAGTGGATAAAGAAGCTGAGCTGGGGGGGATGGCGATGGTGGACGCAACGCCCGCGAATTTTGGCAGGGTGGCCGCTCAAACAGCACGTCAGGTTATTCAACAGCGGATTCGTGAAGCAGAGCGTGCCGTACAAGCTGAGCATTTCGAAAAACAAGTTGGTGAAATTATCAGTGGCATTGTGCAAGCTTCTGGCGGAAGGCGCGGGGTAACCGTTGGCTTAGAAATGAACGCTGAAGGCTCTATTCCACATAATCAAAAAATCCCTGGTGAGCGTTTTCGTGTACACGATCGCATTCGCTGTGTTGTTTTAGAAGTTAAAGATTCCCCACGTGGACCTCAAATTATTCTTTCTCGCGGACATGGCTCTTTCTTACGTCGTTTGCTTGAAAATGAAGTGCCGGAAATTTATCATGGTGTAGTTGAGATTCGCGGCATTGCCCGTGAGCCTGGCCGTCGTGCAAAAGTAGCTGTTTCGGCAGAGCAAGAGGGTATCGATCCCGTAGGCGCATGTGTGGGCATTCGCGGTGTACGCATCCAAAATATCGTGCGTGAGTTGCATAACGAAAAAATTGATATTATCGAATGGAATCCTGACCAAGTTGCCTATATAACCAAAGCAATTAGCCCTGCACGTGTCTCAGGTGTTTACCTTTCTGAGCCTACAGATTCGGCGCGTACGGCAACTGTTGTTGTAACAGAAGACCAACTTAGCCTAGCAATTGGGCGCAACGGGCAAAATGCTCGTTTGGCGGCAAAATTAACTGGTTGGCGTATTGATATTAAGAGCTTAGTTGAAGCAACGATTGATTCTGTAAAGAAATTGAACACAGATAAAGAATTAGCCAAACTAATGCCCAAAGCAGTAGAAGAAGCTCTAGAAATTGAAGCTATGCTCGCAAAGAAAGATGAAGGACGCGCATTAACGCCCGAAGAGTATCAACAAATGGGTACCTTCATGGATCGAGTAGAGCGCCGTACTATCGAGGTTCAGGAAGAAGCCGAACGCGTAGAGCAAGAACGTATTTACGAAGTTCGCGAGAAAATTTCACCTGTTGCCTTTGATATGGAACTTGGAGATACAGATCTTAAAGAACATGTCTTTAATATTCTCTTTGAAGCTGAATACGAAAGTGTTGGTGATTTGATGGTGGCGTTAGAACTTGACGCTGATCAAGTTTTCGATTTGCCCGGTATAGGACCAAAAGCAATTGAGAATATCACCGAAGTTTTGGGTGGTATGGATTTCCCTGTAGTAGAGAAAGATGAAGTTGTCGAAGTAGAAGCTGAAGTTGAAGCAGTTGTGGAAGTAAAAACAGAAACTGAAGCAGAGCCAGAAGAAAAAGTAGAGATAGAAAAAGTAGACGAAGAAGCTAAAAAAGCAGCCGAAGCGAAAGCTAAAGCTAAAGCCAAAAAAGATGAAGCTGAAAGAGTGGCAAAAGAAAAAGCTGAGAAGATTAAGCAAGAAAAAGCAAAACAACTTGCTGAAGAAAAACGTATTTCTGAAATTCGTGCTAATGTGGCACCTGCTGCTTTTGATATGACTCTTGAAGATACCGATTTAGAAGAACGCGTTTTGAGTATGCTTAAAGGTGCGGGCTATACCAACATCGGTGAATTGATGGTTTCCTTGCAAACAGACCCGGGTAGAGTTTTTGACTTACCTGGATTTGGCATGAAGTCTATTGAGAATATGACCGAAGTTCTCTCAGTACTTGAGTTCCCCGAAGAAGAAGAGCTTACTGAAGAAGAGAGATTAGAAGCCGAAGAAAAGAAAAAAGCAAAGAGTAGATCGGTTAAATATGTCTTTGATCCTGAGCTTGGTGAAGTTGTTGCCGAGAAGCAATATAAACGCGAAGAAGACGATTGGGATGATGTGGATTGGAAGGATCTTTTGTGAGCAAAAAGTCTCGGCGAAAAAAACGACACGTCCCGCAACGGACTTGTGTAGGATGCCGTGAAATTTTAGCAAAACAAACCTTAACAAGAATTGTTCGCTCCCCCGATGGTGTTGAAGTTGATTCAACAGGAAAACTATCGGGGCGCGGTGCATATCTACATAATCAACGTGAGTGTTGGGAGAAAGCTCTCAAAGGTGCGTTAGCAAGTGCTCTGAGAATAAAGTTGACTGTAGAAGAAAGAACTGCATTAGAAGAATATAGTAAAAGCGTAATGGATCAAGCTTGATGTCTAATATATATATCGCATTACGGATTTAGGCATTAGTTTTCAGGGAAGAGGTTTTAATGAGTAAAAAAGACGAGAAAAAGATAGAAATACCAGTCGCTATTGGCGTTCGTGATTTAGCAGACCTTATGGGGAAAAGCCCTATTGATGTCATCAAAAGCTTGATGACTAATGGTGTTATGGCGAGTATTAATCAACAAATTGATTTTGATACTGCCGCAATTGTAGCCGCAGATATGGATTTTGAAGCGGTATTAGAAAAAGATGAAGCCGATGAAGCCAGTGAATCTGATGAGAAACTTTCAGTTTGGCGGCAAGCAATTGCAGATGAAGATGAGAAGTCCCTTGAAGACCGCCCACCTGTAGTAACGATTTTGGGACATGTTGATCATGGGAAAACAACACTTCTTGATGCTATTCGCGATGCAGATGTACAAGCTGGTGAAGCAGGTGGTATTACTCAGCATATAGGTGCTTATCAAACTTCCTTACAAGGAAAAATGATTAGCTTTTTAGATACACCCGGTCATGCCGCATTTACGGCAATGCGTGCTCGCGGTGCACAGGGTGCTGATATTGTTGTTCTAGTAGTGGCGGCAGATGATGGGGTCATGCCCCAAACTAAAGAGGCCATTGCGCACGCTAAAGCAGCGGGCGTCCCGATTATCGTCGCATTAAATAAAACAGATAAGGCCAATGCAAATCCAGAATTGGTTAAGACACAATTAGCAGAAAATGATTTGATTCCTGATGATTGGGATGGCGATATAATGGTCATTCCCCTTTCTGCATTGAAAAAAGAAGGTGTAGAAGATTTGCTCGAAGCAATTCTGCTTACAGCTGATAGCATGGCTATCAAAGCAAATCCTAAAGGTAATATTGTTGGTACCGTTATCGAAGCCGAAGTAGATAAAAAACGCGGTGTGATGGCAACTTTGCTTGTCCAAAACGGAACCTTGAAAGAGGGTGATATTGTTGTGGCGGGTGGGGCTTATGGCCGTTTGCGTGCTATGTTTGACTATAAGGGAAATAGAGTTAAAGTTGCTCCGCCATCTATGCCGGTTTCTGTGATGGGCATCAAAGATGTTCCCAGTGCAGGGCAAGCATTTGGTATTGTAGATGCTGAAAGACAAGCTCGCTATAAAGTAAAAGAATATCTCGAAAACGAAAAACAAGGGAAAAAAGATAAACCGAGTACCTCTTTGGAAGATCTTTTCGCCGCTTATCAGGCTGGTGAAACTAAAGAACTCAGCCTCATTATCAAGGCCGATGTACAAGGTTCATTAGACCCGATTATGGGTGAAATGGAAAAGTTGGGCGAAGGTGATATTGGTATCAATATCCTTTATGCCGAAACAGGCAATATTGGTGAAAACGATATTACGCTTGCCTCCGCATCAAATGCGATTGTAATAGGCTTCAATGTTCAAGCCGAGGTGAATGCCCGCCGATTGGCTGATAACGAAGGCGTTTCTATTCGCCTCTATAATATTATTTATCGCATAGTGGAAGATGTAGAAAAAGCCCTCAAGGGCATGCTCGAGCCAACCTTTGCAGAAAAAACACTTGGCAAAGCCGAAGTTCTCGCTGTTTTCCCCATTTCAAAAGTGGGCAAAATTGCAGGTTGCCGTGTGCGCGATGGCATAATCCGCCGTAACGCTCAAATGCGCTTAACGCGTGGGGCAGATATTCTCTTTGAGGGCGAAGTTTCCTCCCTAAAACATAATAAAGACAAAGTTAACGAAGTTCGTAATGGCTTCGAGTGCGGTATTGGTTTGCAAAACTTCCACGATTTAGAAGTGGGTGATATGCTTCAATGCTATATTCTTGAAAAAGAAGAAATCGAGTAATTTTTTATGCCATCAGAAGTCCGTTTACATCGCATAGGGGATCGAATGAAGGAAGAACTCTCTGAGTTACTTCTTTTTAAACTGAGTGATCCGCGTGTGCAGGGAATTTATATTACAGATGTTCTTGTAGATAGGGAACTGGCTTATGCCAATATCTACATCTCCGCTATTGAAGGCTCGGAGCGTGCCAAAGAGGCCTTAGCTGGCTTCAACGCCGCCAGCGGATTCATACGCCGACATTTGGCTGGGCGCGTGAATCTTCGATCTTTTCCGCAGCTGAGATTCCATTGGGATCCAACACCTGAGCAAGCCGACCATATAGAGAGGGTTTTGGCCGATATTCGGGAAGAAGAAAAAGATCGCGAAGAAAACACAGAGAAAGATGAAGGGTAATGACAGAAGCAATAGACGTAAAAATTAAAGAACGTTTGGGGAAGGCTAGAAGAATTCTAATCACTGGCCATATTCGCCCCGATGGTGACGCTGTTGGTTCGATGCTTGGGCTAGGACTTGCGTTGGAAAATATAGGCAAACATGTTCAAATGGTTTTACCTTTAGGGCTACCGCATGTTTTTGAGCACCTTGAGGGAAGCGAACTAATCCAACGAGAAGTAGAAGGTGAAATTGACACCTTCATTTCTGTAGATTGTGCAGAATTTTCACGCATACACGAGGAATTACAAACTTTTGGGGAGCCTTTACTTAATATAGATCATCATATAACGAATACAAAATATGCAGAAATTAATCTTGTAGAACCGGATTCTGTTGCAACAGCTTCTGTTTTAGTAGAGCATCTGCCTGTTTGGGGACTAGAGATTAATAGAGCCTCAGCATCAGCACTGCTAACAGGGCTGATTACCGATACACTTGGTTTTCGGACGCTAAATATGAATCCAAAAGCCCTTCGTCAAGCTGCAGAGATGATGGAGAAGGGTGCTAAAATCCCCGACCTTTATTATCGTGTTTTAATTAGCCGTTCCTTTAAGGCAGTACAATATTGGGGGAAAGGATTGGCAAATATAGAGCGAGATGGTCAAATGGTTTGGGCAGAACTAAGCCTAAAAGACCGTAAAGCTGTGAACTATCGTGGTAATGATGATGCAGATTTAATTAATATTTTATCGTCTATTGAAAAAAGCCCAGTTGCGCTTATTTTTGTTGAACAACCTAAGGGAACGGTCAAAGTCTCTTGGCGGGCACGTGGCGAAAAATGGGATGTAGCCAGTGTAGCGGCAGAGTTTGGAGGTGGAGGGCATCGCGCTGCTGCTGGGGCGACAATTGAAGGTTCACTCGAAGAAATCAAGCTTAGTGTCTTGCATGCGACACGTGAAATCCTGTAAAATATATTTAATAAAAAATCCAAAGAGAGGAAGATATTATGCAAAATAAAGACGCAATTTCAGGGGTTTTGGTCATTGATAAACCAACCGGAATGACTTCGCATGATGTTGTAAATGCAATTAGGCGCGGAACGGGAATCCGCAGAGTAGGACATACAGGCACATTAGATCCACGCGCATCAGGCGTTTTAGTCGTTTTAGTAGGACCAGCAGTGCGCTTAAGTGAATATATTTCGGCTTCTGATAAACGCTATCAGGCAATTATTAGAATGGGTACTGCCACCGATACTTATGATGCCGAGGGTGCTTTCACTCGTGAAGAAGTAACGGTAGATGTAACCGAAGAACAATTTGAAGCAGAATTGAAAAAATTTGAAGGTGAAGTAGAACAAACGCCACCTGCTTATTCGGCAGTAAAAGTAAATGGTCGAAAAGCTTACGAAATGGCGCGCAAAGGCGAAGAAGTGGAACTAGAGCCACGCATGATACAAGTACATCATCTTGAAGTTTTAGAATGGGCAACCCCCGAAGTTGTGGTAGATGTGCATTGTTCTTCTGGCACTTATATCCGCTCTTTGGCAAATGATCTTGGCGAAGTTTTGGGTTGTGGCGCCTATTTGGTTGGCTTACGCCGCACTAAAAATGGGCGCTTTTCACTACGAGATTCTACGCCACTACGTAAGCTAGATGAATCTTTTGAAAGAGGCGATTGGTATAAACACCTTATTCCTGCTGCCGAATCTCTCTCTGATTGGCCCTCAATTGTCTTAGATGCAGATGGTGTGGAAACGATTCGTCATGGGCAACGTGTAAAAGTTGAAGCCGATCACCCAGAAGATGAAATGGTGCGTGGCATCAGTGAAGCTGATGAGCTAGTAGCCTTGATGAAGAAAACAGAAGGCGAAGACGGTGAATTTGAATGGCAACCCAAAAAGGTTTTCTTGATTGGGTAGCCTCTCTACATTAAATATTTTTTAGAAATTCTATTGCGTCTTTCGTGTTTCGTGGGTTTTCCTGCACAATACGAAAGACGCAATATCTTTTTATAGGCAAAAATGCGCCATATATATTCCCTTAACGAACTTCATCTAGATAAAACTCATCTCACCATTGGTGTTTTTGATGGTGTTCATTACGGCCATCAAAAAATCATTTCGGCGCTTACCAAAGATGCGAAAAAGAATGGTGCAACCTCGCTGGTAATTAGTTTTTATCCGCATCCTGCTGCTGTTTTAGGGAAGCGAGAAAATGTTAAATACCTTACTTTGCCCGAAGAAAAAGCTGAAATTTTAGCAAGAATGGATGTAGATGTTCTTCTCACTCATCCTTTTAGCCAAGAAGTTGGCGCACGTTCGCCAAAAGAATTTATGAAAGCAATTTTGGCACGTGTCAAAGTTGAAAAACTACTTATCGGCTATGATTTTGCGCTCGGGAAAAATAGAATAGGGAATGCTGATTATTTAAAATCTTTGGGACTGGAGCTTGGGTACGCACTCGAGACATTTAAGCCTCTATCTAGCGGGAGTGATATTATCTCTTCTAGTCGTGTTCGGGATGCGCTCGTGTCTGGAGGCGTGCGTGAAGCCCATCAACTTTTGGGGCACCCCTATGCTTTATATGGTTCTGTCATTCACGGCGATGGGCGTGGACGCAAGATTAACGTTCCTACAGCCAATATAGAAATTTCTCTTGAAAAAATTGTGCCTAAAAATGGTGTATATGCTACTTTGGCAGTTTTGGATGGTGTAAAGCACCCGGCGGTTACAAATATTGGTATTCGCCCAACATTTACCCCAGATAAAGAGCGCGCCAATATAGAAACACATATTTTGGGTTTTAGCAAAGATATTTATGGAAAAGAGTTGAAATTAGAACTTATCTCGCGTTTGCGAGATGAAAAGAAATTTGCCTCAGTGGAAGAGCTACTGAGACAAATTAAAGATGATATACGAAAAGCAGAAGAGATATTTTAGACTTTTCTAAGAAGATAAAATTATAGGGGCAACCAAGTCCCAATACCCATCTCTACTGCGCGTTTATAAAGAGTTGGGGCAACTGCCATATCGTCCAAAGCGAGACCAAGATTACACGCGACCGTGCGCTCTGTCTTAGATTCTCGTCCAAGTTTTTTACCAGCAACCAGTTCACCCAAATCTGCGTGGACGGGGGGGACATCCTGAAAATATCCTGCGCTCTGATAGTACTTATATTGTGCCAAATCATCGGTGCAGAATTTATCTGCTTCTTTCAACGCGGCGGGGTCAAGATAGGAATCAAAATCAATTAGAGTTGCAAAAGATCCTTCTTCTAGCCAGCCAGCCTTCAGTGTTTTATGCGGTTCTTTCAAAATGGGACCAGCGGTGATGACTAAATCGCAGCCCTGCACAGCTTCTTTAGGCGTATTTACGACAGTCACTTTTAGTCCAAGTTTTGCTACTTTTTCTTGATAAACTTTAAGCGATTTCTCAGAAGTGTCATAGGCAAAAACTTCTTTGATAGGGAAATCTACGTTGAGAGCTTCGGTATTTGTAAATCCCTGCACGCCACAGCCCAGCACGCCCAGTGTAGATGAATCTTTACGTGCCAAACGCCGTGCTGAAACAGCAGATGCCGCGGCAGTGCGCATGGCGGTAATCCATTCACAATCCATTACTGCGAGTGGGATGCCAGTTTCGGGGTCGTTGAGAATGAGCAAGCCGGTGATATAGGGCAATCCTTTCTCGGCGTTGCCAGGAAATCCGCCGACCCACTTGATGCCCGCTGAATTAAGCGCGGGGATATAAGCTGGCATGGCATGAATAAAATTATCATTATCACCGGGATGAATACCGGGTTTGGGGGGCATTTCTACCCGTCCATGCCCTTTTTCGTTGAAAGCTCTCTCGAGTAATTCGATGACATCAGCCATGCCTAAGCCAACAGAGACGACATCTTTTTGTGAAAGGTAGAGAAGTTTATTTTCAGTCATTGAGGGTATCCTTTTAGATTTGAGTATTTTTTTTGAAAGAGGCTATTCTAGGTATTCTAATATTTTCATAATTTCTTTTGCAAATTCGTTAACGGTTTTTCTTTCACTCCTTGAGAAAATAGTGATATTACTCTTTTGTGCTTCTCTTAAAATTGTACTTGTGATTCGAGCATCAAATTCAAGGAAATTATGCCATGATTTTTCTGGGTTTGGTAATTGAAAAACAAATTCCTTCATCGATTTTCTTTCTTCATTCTCTGACCAAATTTCAGCACTAGAGCGTTCTGGTCTTGCCAAAGAAATTATTTGATGAGGGGGAATTACTTGCGAAAGGAGAGCGGGATTAGAGATGCCACCATCTATTATGATGGCGGCGTTTTCATTAGTGTCGTCTAGATCTTCGGCTAGAAGATTTAAGTATTCAGGGAGGGCTGCTTGGTTGAAATTATTAAATTCATCCCAACTCATATCAAGTAACCACGCTAATCCATTCTCAGTATTTGCCCAAGCTTTATTCACAGGTTGAAGTTCTTGCGTAAATCTACTATGATAATCGCCATAGATATGGGCATCCATATCGTATATAGGGAAACCAAAATTTTCTGAAAGCGCTTTGCAAATTGTTGTTTTTCCAGAGCCAGCCCCGCCGATAATCCAGTAAAGTTTTTTTCTTTTTCTGAGAGAAAAATGAGCATCTGAAAGCAAACTCTTGTTTACAGAGAATTTCATAAGAGCATTTGGGTTGTTTGGCGTGGAATTTCATAGCCTTCGTCTATGGGTAATTTCTTTCTTTTTGCCATCTGGCTCGCTAATTGATCGCAGCGTTCGTTGTCCATATTCCCAGCGTGACCTTTTACCCATCTGAATTCTACATCATGTTTTTCGTAGGCAGAGAGTAATTTCTTCCATAAATCGTGATTTCTTCGTAGTTCGCCTTTTGGCGCTTTCCAATTCTTTGCACGCCAATTTTTTGCCCAACCTTTTTCTATAGCATTAACCACATATTGAGAGTCGCTAAATAAAACGACATTGCTCTTTTCTGTGAGAGATTCTAACCCTTTGATGCAAGCCAATATTTCCATTCTATTATTGGTGGTGAGACGAAATCCGCCCGATAATTCTTTTCGTTTTTCTTTGTTTCGAATAACTACACCATAACCGCCTGGGCCTGGGTTTGGAGTTGCGCCGCCGTCTGTATAAACTAAAAGCTTTCCTTTTTCTAAAAGATTTTTATTATCTACTATAGATTTAGAATTAGGTAGTTCTTTCACTAAATCTAATAAATTGGGGGCATATTTTCGGAGCGTTTCTGTTTTGAATTTTCCTAGCCATTTTATGGATTCTTCTTTTGTATAGAAGCCTTTATATACTGCATCTGCATAGCCTTGAACTTGCTCTGCAGCACCATTAGTACCGAACCAAGTTGTATATAATCCAGATTTATGCCCCTTGATAATTAGATAGTATTTTTTCTTCTTTTTTTTGCTCATGAAACACCTTTTGCTAGAAGAGTACAAAGAGAGACAAAGAAAACCTTTGCGTTCCTTTCTGTACTTCGTGGTAGAAAAACTACTTTGCCTTTTCCAAAGCCTGTCCTAAATCTTCGAGAATATCGTCTATATGCTCAATACCCACGCAAAGACGAAGTGTGCCCTTTGAGATTCCTGCTACAGTCAGTTCTTCATTTGAGAGTTGCCGGTGCGTAGTAGAAGCAGGATGCGCAACCAAAGATTTTGCATCCCCGATATTTACTAAACGTTTGAATAATTTCAATGAATCGAAGAAGTGTACGCCAGCATCGAAACCACCTTTGATATCAAAAGAAAGTAATGCAGAAGGTTTCCCTGTGGCGTATTTCTTTGCTAATTCATAATAGGGGGATGTCGAAAGCCCGCCATAATTTACTGATTCAACCTGAGTATGTGCATTCAGATAAGCCGCGACTTTAAAGGCATTCTCGCAATGACGCTCCATTCGCAACGCCAAAGTTTCTATACCTTGTAAGATTAAAAAGGCATTAAAGGGGCTAAGTGTAGAACCTGTGTTGCGCATAGGCACAGTTCTTGCTCGTGCAATAAATGCGCCCTCTCCAATATCTTTTGCGTAAACGATACCATGATAAGCTGGCTCTGGCTCATTCATCATCGGGAAGCGTTTAGCATTTTCAGCCCAGGGAAAATGCCCACTGTCTACGATAATCCCACCTAGTGAGTTGCCATGCCCACCCATATATTTGGTCAGCGAATGCACCACAATATCTGCACCATAATAAATTGGCTTAATCAAAATGGGGGTTGCGACGGTATTATCCACGATAAGTGGCACACCGTATTTATGTGCCATCTTGGCAATCCCCTCGATATCGGCAATGCTCCCGACTGGATTACTGATACTTTCGCAAAAAATGGCGCTTGTTTTCTCGTCAATCAATTTCTCTATACTCTTTGGGCTACCATTTTCTGCGAAGCGTGCTTCGATGCCTAAACGGGCAAAGGTATGGGCAAAAAGGGTATATGTGCCACCATAAAGTTGTGGCGTAGAGACGATATTATTTCCGCGCTCGGCGATGGTGAGTATGGCATAGTTGATTGCTGCGCTTCCTGCACTGACAGCTAATGCACCCACGCCACCTTCCAACTCTGCCACACGTTTTTCTAAAACATCGTTGGTGGGGTTCATTAAGCGCGTGTAGATATTCCCTTTCACGTCCAAGTTGAACAAATCTGCGGCGTGTTGGGCTGAGTCGAATTCATAGGCAACGGTCTGATAAATGGGTACGGCTACCGCTTTTGTGGATTTTTCGCTCTTATAACCGCTATGGATTACTTTTGTCTCGTCTCTCATATCTTTCCTTTTTTAAGGAGGGTGCTTATCTCCTCACAAATGCTTACAAAAGGGTGCCAAGCTAAAATTACGCGTGTCTCAGTCTCATATCTTATTTGGCATTAAGCCCAAGAGGGTCGTTGGGATCAATTTCTGGCGGGAAGGGGATTTTTCTATTCACATCTGTTAATTGATAAACTAATCCGAGCCAATTATTGAAAAAGGCACGACCAGTATCTCGCCAGGTATTATCCAGATGCGGCTCGATTTTTTTCTCAGGGAAGGGAGGAATTTCATTGCCTTGTTCCATTGCCGCGTAAACAAGTTCTTGATAATAATCTACCATTTTAGTGACTTTTTTGCCAAAATAATTTTCAGGGTGGGGAGGATATTCTTTGCGCTCACCAGCAATAAAGCGAAAAATTTCACGTTTATATTCTTTGAGCAAAGAGATGCGATCATATTCGGGATGCCCCTGCAAAAAGACGAGACGAAATTGGTCGGGGCTAACAGCAAGATGAACACCGCCTTTTTCACTATAGACAAGGGTTTTATAGCCAGCCACTTCTAGTTGAGCGCGGCTAACATCGTTATTTCTTGAGTGGGGGACATCGAAACGAGTATTGCTATCGAGCAATAGGGGATGTTCGCTCTGTGTGACGCGGTGGCTATAAACGCCCCAGCGCTTTTTTGAGAGCGGCTTACGCTGAATGCGAGAAAGGGAGTTTGTAATGGCATGTGTGGAGAGGCAAGAAGCGAGGGTTGAGGTGATATTGGCTTTTGACCATTCGATAATTTCTTGTAATTTTTCCCAGAAGGGTTCTTTTTTGAGGTTTGCCCCGATAGGGTTTGCGCCAGTGATAATGAGGGCATCTAAACCATCTTCTTTGAGATCTTCAAAGGTGGTGTAATGCTCTTTGATATAGGCTTGAATTTCTGGGCTACGTGAAGAATCGGGGATGGTGCAAGGGTGAATATAGAATTGAGCAATCTGATTACTGCTCCCGACAAGACGTAAAAATTGTAATTCGGTTACTTTGAAGGCAGCATCGGGCATCATATTTAGAAAGCCAATATGAAGTTCCCGAATATCTTGTTTGAGGGCTTGTTTGAGGCTTAATACTTCTTGGCTGTGCTGGCTGTTAAGACGCTCAAAACTGGGAAGGAGGCTATGGGCTACTAAGGGCATAAGAATTATTTTATCGGATTAAAAAGAAGCGCTAAGACGCGAAGTTTTGCTATTTTACGCGCCTTAGCGATAAGGTGTTTTCTTGCCATAGGATAGTACAGAAAAATCAAGAAAGCAAGAGCAGGGCTAATCCAATTGCGGCGGGGAGTGCCTGAACATAAAGGATTTTCTTGCTGGCTGTCATCCCGCCGAAGATACCTGCGATGAGTACACAGGCCAAGAAGAAAGTTTTGATGCTTATTCCTTCTGCACCTAATGTTAACCCCCAAAATAATCCTACTGCGAGAAAGCCATTATAGAGTCCCTGATTAGCAGCTAATGTTTTGGATAGTTTTGCTACTTCTTGGCTATGCCCAAAGACGCGTCGTCCAAGGGGTTTATCCCAGTAAAACATCTCCAGTAGCATAAAGGCAATATGTTGGAGAGCGATGATGGTGATGATGATATTTGTAAATAGCTGCATATTTCTTTCTCCATTTGATTGAAATTAGGGTATCTCAGCAAATGCTTCCATTGGTGCGAAACCGACTCCTACCATGCTCGGCCCTGTATGCGCGCCCAAAACCAGCGACATGGGACCCATCGGTAACCAAGTGCAATCGAAAAGATTATCGACCATATCACGGAGCATTTCTGCACTTTCGGGGTTATTAGAATGGAGCACTTGTACCATTAATTTACTCCCTTCAGCATGTTTTTCAGTGATTAGATTTGCTAAACCTTGTAAAGCGCGCTTAAATGTGCGGACTTGTCCAAGCTGTATATAAGTTCCGTTTACTTTCTCTACGCCAATAAGTGGCTTGAGCTTAAGCATGGATGCGATAACGCCTTTCATGTGACTAATCCGCCCGCCGTGAATGAGATATTTCAATTCAGCGAGCGAATACATACAATCGGTTGCTTCGCCGATTCGTTTTACCAAATCTAGAATTTGCTCTTTTGCCCAACCAGCTTTCAAAGCCCGCGCTGCTGCATAAACTTGCCATCCTGCTGCAGCGGTGAGGGTTTTTGTATCTATATGGGTCACATTGGCTTCGGGAACCAGCTTTGCGCCTTCAAGAGCGGCGTTAAAAGTACCGCTTAAGTCCGATGTCATATGAATAGATAAAATTTCGGGGTCTGTTTTGGCTATATTTCTGTAGACTTCGGCAAATTCTCCTGCCGAAGGTTGAGATGTGGTCGGGAGATTACCGCTTGTTTCTAATAGGGGATAGAAATCTTTATGCTCAATATCTACACCCTCGCGGTAGGATACGCCATCTAAAGTGACGGTAAGCGGTACGGTGTGGATATCTAATTCGGCTTCTTCGCCTGCGGGGAGACGTAGATCTGTGCCACTGTCTGTTACGATTTTCATTTTTTCTCCTAAATTTTATTTACGCTACGATGTGACTAACGCACCTGTTTTGGGCGTGATAGCCTTTAATATATTTTCTCTGACAGATGAAATAACGCTTTTAGGCCAAATACGCCTCGAAATCCTTTGCCACTTCTTTATATACAGGCTTTTTGAATGAAACAACATTTTCTATCATTTCGTCCATGCTTACCCACTTCCAAGCGTGGAATTCTTTTTGGTCACCAAGCGTGATGGCTTCGTCTGAACTTTCTAAGCGAAAAAGAAACCAATGATGAACTTGCCCACGATGAGGAGATTTGTTTGGGAATTCATAAACTGTTGGGCGAGGCGCTTTTGCAAGCAATTTTATATCGCTAGCTTTTATCCCTGTTTCTTCGTAAATTTCACGTTTGACCGCTTCTAGTAAATCTTCTCCCTCATCTAAACCACCTTGAGGGAATTGCCACTCATTAGGGAAATCTTTACGTTCGAATCCGAGCACTAAGCCATCTTTATTTAAGATAAGCGCGCCTACACCGGCGCGGAAGGTTTGGGTTTTCTTTTTTGTCATATCTCATCAAATTCCAGAGATAGAAATGGCAATAGATATAAGTGCAATAATAAGAGATACTATAGCAATCCATATAGATATTCGATGTTTTTTAGCATCATCTCTGAGCGATGCAAGTACTGAAGCTAAAAATGGAAAGTTCACGCTATGAATATCATTACCCGCTTTTAGAGCAAAAAAAGGAATGCTACTTCCATCATCTTGTTTATAGCGAAATTTTTGATCAAGATGATAATAGAGTCTTCCAAAAACAATATCTACATCAACTTTGAGTTTAGAAGCGATTTTTTGTACATCTATTGGTACATAAATTTTTGCGTCTCTGCTCTTGTCCTCTTTTGTATAGTTTTTGAACTCTTCATAGTATTGTTCATATATTACGTTAAGGATTTCAAGGTCTGTCGGGAGCTTTTTCATAGGGCCTCTTATATATTGTGCTGGTGATAAGCGTTAGCCTTTTCTTTTTACTATTTAATTATGTTTTTTACTTAGCTCTCTCACCTGCTCTGCCGCATGATACGAAGACCTCACCAGCGGTCCAGACTCCACCCACCTGAATCCCAAATCTTTGCCAAATTCTTCTAACTCTGCAAATTCTTCGAGGGTGTAATAGCGTTCGATCGGGAGGTGCTTTCGGCTTGGTTGCAAATATTGTCCAATAGTCAAAATATCCACGCCCCAGCTATGCAGATCACGGATGACATCTTTGACTTCATCCATCTCTTCGCCCAAGCCGAGCATAATACCCGATTTCGTGAGGCCTTTTGGCATCAATTTCTTAGCATTTACCAAAGTTGCTTCTGTGCGGGCATAATTGCTTTGTGGCTGAATACTTCTAAATAATCGCGGCACACTTTCTACATTGTGATTCAAAATATCAGGTTTTGAGTCTATGACGATTTTTAAGGCTTCTACAGAGCCCTTAAAATCTGGAATCAAGACTTCTACTGAGCAATCATCCATAATTTCATGAATGCGACGGATGACCATCGCAAAGATGGGTGCACCGCCGTCTCGGCGTTCATCTCTATTTACTGATGTAATCACGGCGTGCTTCAAATCCATTGATTTTACGGCTTGTGCCACGCGTTCGGCTTCGTCCCAATCTAGGCTTTCTGGCATACCGTGTTTTACGTCGCAGAACCCGCAGGAGCGTGTGCATACATCGCCGAGCATCAAAAATGTGGCAGTGCCAGCACCGAAGCATTCGCCTAAGTTCGGGCACATTGCTTCTTCGCAGACGGTGTGCAATTCTTTACGGCGCATCAATGCTTTGATTTTCTTTTGTGTCTCGCCCGAGGGCGCGCGCACTTTAATCCACTCTGGGCGGCGCAGCGGTTTGGCGGTAGGTGATTCGGGGGTGATTCTGTCTCGGGTAGGGGTAGCAGGCATAAAACCTCGTATGATTCGATAAATATTTTTGAGCAATATTATTTTGGGTGTGGGATAACGTGTCTCTGGCGGGGTGCGGTTAATCGTCCAATTTTTTAACCTTCAATCTTAAACCTTCGACCTCAACAACTTCGATTCCTTCGTTTTTTGAAATTATTTCCGTTAAATTAGCTTTTTCGGCAGACCAAAGCTCGCCACCCACTCGCACCGTGCCATTTGGCGTGAAATCTGTTTTTGCATAGCCAGTTTTCCCGAGCATTGATTCGTGCCCTGTTCGGATAGGCGCTTTGAGCGCACGTAAAGCAAAACCGAGAATGGCGGTGAACATCGCGGCGATGAGCAAGGAAACGGTGATGACCAAGGGCACAGAAACGCGGGCAAATTGGGGTGAGCCAGCAGAGTTAAAAAGTACGAGCGCGCCAACAATAAAAGAGCCAATTCCTGCTGCTGTAAGTGCGCCATGTGTGGGGGCTTTGATATCAAGAATGAAAAGTACAAAAGAAATAATGATGAAGATGAGACCAAAATAGTTGACGGGGAGAACGCCCATGCCATAGGTGGCGAGAGCGAGCGCGACTACGCCGATAAAGCCTGCTACCCAACCGCCAGGACTGCCCAGCTCGATGAAAATAGCCTGTGTGCCGATGGCGATGAGCAGAAAAACGATATTGGGATCGGTGAGCATTTTGAGTAATTGCTCGATGAGGGTGAGGGGGATATCTTCAATGTGGGCGTTATTGGTATTGAGTATGCGAGGCTCATTATTGATGGTGATTTCGTAGCCATTGAGTTTTGTGAGTAGGTCACCGAGATCGTTGGCGATAAAATCGACCAGCCCAACTTCGAGGGCTTCGGTGGCCGAGACGGCACGAGCTTCTTCGATGGTTGCTTCGGCGAGCGCGATGGCTTCATCACCACGTCTTTCAGCCAATGAGCGGACGGTGGCTTTGAGCGCTTCGGTTGCTTTGGCTTTGGCTGTGTCGCCAATCTCTGATCCATCTAGGTTGATGGGGCTGGCTGCGCCAATAATCGTTTCGGGAGCCATTGCCGATGCGTGCCCCGCAAGTGTGATTATTGTTCCTGCCGAGCCAGCCATTGCACCTTTGGGTGAAACGTAAACGATAATCGGGATGTGGCTGCCACGAATAGTCTGGAGCATTTCGTTCATCGTGTCGATGCTGCCGCCTGGGGTGTTGAGTTGCAAGATGAGAATTTCGGCATTTTGCCGCTCAGCAAGGTTTACTGCACGTTCAAGATATTGCTGTGATGCAGGCGCGACTGCGCCATCTATGGTCATGGTCATGATGGTGGAGAGACCATCTTGGGCATGGGCAGGTGTCTGCGAAAGTAGTAATACAGTGAAGATGATGAAGAAGAGGGTTTTTATAGATTTCATGGTCTAGGTATTATACTCTTTTTGATGAGAAGGGCATGAATTTTAAAGATGAAGTGGAGGAAGGCGCACAGAGCTTTCTTTTTCTTTGTGAAGCTTTGTGTCCCCTATGTTTTAAAAATACAACGACTTAGTCGTCTAACTCCTTCTATGATTTCATCTTCACCATAAAATGCGAAGCAAAGGCGCATATATTCTGTCATCCCTTGATTTGCAGAGAATAATGCCCCCTGCCGAAAATCAACTTTGAAATCTTTTGCCCTTTTGCGTAATTTGCTTGTGTTTTGCCCTGGAATACGTCCCCAGAAGAAAAACCCGCCTCGTGGGAGGATATATTCTGCTATGGGGAGCATTTCTTTTAATGCTTTATCCATGATAATAAGACGAGATTGATAAGTTCTGCGCAAAAGAGCGATATTTTTCTCTAAATCTCCAGATTCTACGAGTTCGTGGACAATCGAAGAAGTGAAAGGATTCATTCCTCCGCCGCTGTCTAATAAGCCCGTGCTTGTGAGTTTTTTTAGCACTTTGGGATGCGCTTCTATCCATCCGAGTCTTAAACCGGGAGCGAGAATTTTTGAAAAAGAGTTGAGAGAAGCGATTTGTGCAGAATCTTTGGCAAAAAGGGCAAAAGGTTTTGGAGGTTTAAGACCTGTCAGGTCTAGGAGATGATAGACCTCATCCGCGATGATGAGAAAATCATGCTTTTCTGCCAATTCAACGAGTTTTTCACGCTGTGCTAATGAGAGCGTTTTTCCGCTTGGGTTTTGGAAAGTGGGAATTGTGTAGAGTAGTTTCGGCGAATATTGTTGTAGTTTTTCTTCTAGAATATCTAAATTTAAACCTTTGTCATCTATAGGAATAGAAATAATATTCAAGCCGTGATCGGCAAATATTTTTAAAGCCAGAAAATAAGTGGGCTCTTCTACGAAAACAGTATCACCAGCCTGCGTATATAGCGCTGTTAGTAAATTGAGTCCAGCAGAAGAACCAGTACTGATAAATAAAGAAGCAGGATCTACTTGCTCTCTGAATGAATGAGTCAAAAAATCAGCTAAGGTGGCGCGAAAATAACCATTCCCTTGCTCTGTGCCGTATTGCAAAGAAGCATTTATCCCCTTTTTAAAAGCTTTTTCACTTGCAAGACGGAATATCTCATCTGGCAAGAGATTAAAATCAGGGTTGCCCATGCCCAAATCAATGATGTCGGCGGGGGCGGGTGTCTGTATAATTAGTTTATCGTTATTCATGACAGAGATTATAACCAATGATTGGTGAAATCCCTGCTTGACCCTATCTAGGCATCACGGTAAAATCACTGTCGCAATTCAGAAATGCGGGAGTCGCCAAGTGGTAAGGCATCAGCCTTCCAAGCTGACATTCGCGGGT
>JABGQV010000034.1 GCA_018648655.1 Anaerolineae bacterium
AACAAAGGCGGTCCTAACGCGCCTGCGGTATCAATCCAGTCGGGCGGAACTTATACCCGTAAACCAGCATCCCGCGCTCGTCGCCATCTTCACGGAGTTTGCGCGTCACCATTTCTACAGGCATTCCGATGCTCACATCTTCTTCATCAACATCGGTCAGTTGTGCTGTTACCAGCGGACCCTCATTAAGTTGCACCAAAGCAACGGTATAGGGGATTGTGTGTTCGAATCCGCTCGGGGCATTATAAATTGTCGTATACGAATAAACCTCGCCCTGTCCACTGAAAGCAAATTCGTCTTTTGCTTCTTTGCCACAATCAGGGCAAATATCACGTGGGGGGAAAATCTTAACATCGCAATGTGGGCAAACCTCGCCAACTAAAGCATAACGCTGTTTTTTCAAACGCCAATGACGTGGAATTTCCATAAAAAATCTCCTTAATTGAGTAATCCTGCACAAATATACGCAAAAGAAACTATCAGGAACTATCAGACTGCCCAAAAGCCCTTGTAAATATGACTTTCGCTTCTTTGGCTCTAGCTGGATTTGCAATCCAGCGGTTTTCTCACAAAACGTGGATTATACATGCCCTGCAAGGGTACAAATCCCCGTTGAGTCTTTCTTCAACCTTTGGAGCGAAAGCCCTAGTAAAATTGACAAGAAACCCGTTTTCGCTATACTGAAATTATAAAATTGGATAAAACGCATCGTTCGCAAATTTAGGCTTGCTTCCGTTAAAAGACAGAATGCCGAGAAAAAAGAGATGCGCACTAACCCCCACCTTCAGGAGGAATGGATGAACAAATTAACCTGGTACGGACACGCAACGCTCGGACTCGAAACCGACGGATACAAATTACTCGTTGACCCCTTTTTTACCGATAACCCCGCCGCATCCACGACAGCGGAAGCGGTAGATGCCGATTTCATCCTCATCAGCCACGGGCATGGAGACCACGTTGGAGACACGGTCGCTATCGTCGAGCGAACAGGTGCAGGTGTTATCTCAAATTTTGAGATCGCGAACTGGTTTGGGGCGCAGGGCGTTGAGAAAATCCATCCCCAACATTTGGGCGGCGGATTTCAGCATCCCTTTGGTTATCTCAAATTAACTTTGGCTTTGCATGGCTCTGCTCTCCCCGACGGAAGCTATGGCGGCAACCCAGCCGGTTTTTTGCTGACCACAAATGATGGGAAGAAAATCTACATGGCACAAGATACGGGGCTTTTTGGCGATATGCAACTCATCGGAGACGAAGGAATAGACCTGGCTGTGATACCCATCGGCGATAATTTCACGATGGGACCAGATGATGCTTTGCGAGCGGTGAAATTCTTGCGCCCGAAAGCGGTCATTCCGATCCACTATAACACCTGGGATCTAATTGCTCAGAATCCCGTCAGTTGGGCAGATAAAGTGCAGATCGAAACGCAAGCAAAAGTGGTCGTTTTGGCAGCAGGGGAAAGTTTCGAGTTTTAGGTGTTTGTAGTTAAAGAGAAAGGGCTGCATTTTTTTTGCAGCCCTTTTCTGTTTTGGGTTTATGAAACATACTTTGATCTAATCTCTTTGCATATATCCTCAATATAATCATCTTCTGGGTAAAGAGAATTTTTTGGCATTTTTGGAAAATCATTATCCCAAAAACCTTTTTTATCAAGTTCAATTTTGGCAATAAGCCTTCGCCCGAAGTCTAGCTGTGGAAGTTTCCTCTCAGCGCGAGATGGAAATGTGCCTATGAGGTATCCTTCTTGAAAATGCGGACGTAATGCATCTGATGGACAAGCACTTATCAATTTTATTGTTAGCAATTCTTGTTCTACCGAGTATGTGATTGTACCTCTTGGGTATGGAACGCCAAAAATAAACAGATATGCTTTGGGGGTTCCGCTGAGAAATGCGAAAGATGCTGCTGCTCGTAAGGAATGTGTTACATCAAGAAGAGGTGTTCCACAAACCTCATAATGTTGAAGAATTGACCAAAGCAACTCGGGGAATTTATTTAACTTGCTAATGCCCTCGACATCTTTAGAATGAAGGCTTTTAAAAAGTTCGTCCGTACATTGTTTGAGGATGTCAAACCTACCATCTAGCTCTTTTTTAAATAATGAACCTCTTTTTTTTCTGAATATTGTCGGGTAAAAGGAGCTTGAACCTGCGGCTAATTTAAAATCTCTTCCTTGTCCTCGATAGAAAAGGCTATAATCAGGATTATGGTAGGAGATACGAGCTACTATTTGAACAAGATCTCTAAAAGAGTAAACCTTAATTGGAACACTTTCTCTAATCTCTTTGTTGGTAAACTTTTCATCGCTGTCTAGCGTGAGATGACACCATAGCTTTAAATTTCCAAAGTTCCTCATATATCTCCTCCATACTTTATAATGCTCTAAATGTTTCTCTTTTTTAAGAACCATCCGTGTTGATGAGCATTTATACCTTTTATATTATACAGAAAAGCCTTTTAGTTTCAATTACCCAGAGGAGAGCGAATCCATGAGTAATTTAGATCGCCGTAAAGAAGAAGAACGTATTCGTAACGAAAAACGCCTTCCGCCGGGGCAATCATTGACGCTAAAATTCCCCGTTTTGCATGTGGGGCCTGTACCAAAATTTACACCAGCTACATGGGATTTCAGAGTTTGGGGCGAAGTGGAAGAAGAAAAAAGCTGGAACTGGAATGAATTCCAGTCTTTACCACGCACGCAGGTTCTAATGGATATTCACTGCGTAACAACCTGGAGCAAAGCCGATACGCTTTGGGAAGGTGTTTCTCTTAAAACAATGCTCGATGCGGAGTTATTCAAACTCAAGCCAAATGTGACTCATGTGATGCAGCATGCAGAATACGGATATACAACGAATTTGCCTTTAGACGTTGCGCTGCAAGAGAGTTTTTTGCTTGCCACTCATTTTGATGGCGAGCCGCTTTCGCCAGATCATGGCTATCCTTTGCGTGGGGTCATTGGTCATATCCCTGCAAAGGCTGAAGAGTTAGAATCTCCCTATTTTTGGAAGGGTGCCAAATGGCTGCGCTCTCTCGAGTTTATGGCTGGTGACAGACTTGGCTATTGGGAGGCAGGAGCCTATCATAATAGAGCAGATGTTTGGGAAGAAGAAAGGTTTCGTTATTAATGAAAAACGGGTTGCGAGAGCAACCCGTTTTTTGTGATAGTTTTCTTCCATCCGAATAAACGATATGATATTGGATTGTTTGCTATAATTCTGTTCTATAAACTTTTCAATCTCTGGGGTATGTCTTATGTCTATTCAGTTAGTAAAACGCTATCATGCTAAAGTGGAAGAAATTATTCGCTATGGTGGGACACGCAATGAAAGTACTTTGCGAAAACCCTTTGAAGATTTATTAGGACAGTATGCTCGCGCTAAAAAGCTTGTACTGATAGCAGAAGTAGAGTTTCGTACACCTTTGGGAAAGCTGATTTATCCTGACGGAACGCTGAAAGATGCCTTACGCCAAGATTGGGGATATTGGGAAAGCAAAGATGAAAAAGACGACCTTGAAGAAGAGATAAAAAAGAAATTTGCGAAAGGATACCCGAATAATAATATCCTTTTTGAAGATACAAAAACGGCGATTTTATATCAGGGCGGGGAACGGGTTTTCACGGCTGAATTTCAAGATGCGGTTGCATTGGATAAACTGCTCTCTTATTTTGTCAATTATCAACCTGCCGAAGTGACCGAATTTCGGAAAGCAATCGATTTATTTGTGGCAGATGTTCCCGCATTGGCAGAGGCTTTACGAGAAATCATCAAAGAGCAATTAGAGAAAAACCAGAAATTCACAACGGCTCTAAATGAGTTTTTAGAATTATCACGCTCGGCAATTAACCCCAAGGTAGAGCTGGCGGATGTGCGGGAGATGATTATTCAGCATGTTCTCACAGAAGATATTTTTATGCGGGTTTTTGATGAGGCAGAGTTCCACCGTGAAAACGTGATTGCGCAGAAACTGCAAGAGGTGGCGCATACATTTTACAGCGGGGCAACCAAGCATAATATCCACGCGCGAATCGCGCCGTATTATGAGACGATCAATGCGCGGGCGGCGCAGATATCCGATCATCACGAGAAGCAGAAGTTCCTGAAATCCCTCTACGAGAATTTTTATAAGGCGTATAACCCGAAGGCGGCGGATAGATTGGGGATTGTGTATACGCCCGATGAGATTGTGCGTTTTATGATTGAGAGCGCCGACCATCTCACTTTTGAGCATTTTGGGAAGACGCTGGGCGATAAGGGCGTGGAGATTTTAGACCCTGCCACAGGGACGGGGACTTTTATTACGGAGTTGATCGAGTATTTGCCCGCGCAGCAGTTGGCGTATAAATATGAGCATGAGTTGCATTGTAATGAGATTTCGATTTTGCCTTATTACATTGCCAATTTGAATATCGAATATTCTTATAAGCAGAAGATGGGCGAATTTAAGGCGTTTGAAAATATTTGTTTTGTGGATACGCTCGATAATATGGGTTTTGAGCATAGCGGAAAACAGTTGAATTTTTTCGGACTAACGGATGAGAATGCGGAGCGGATTACACGCCAGAATAGCAAGCCGATTACGGTCGTGATGGGTAACCCACCTTATAACGCTAAACAAGAAAATTATAATTTCCAGAACGCAAATCGCCCTTATCCCGGTATAGACCAGCGGATTAAGGATACTTATATTAAAGCGGGCACTGCACAAAACCAAATTGTTGTCTATGATATGTACACACGTTTTTTGCGTTGGGCAAGTGATAGGCTTGATAAAGAAGGTATCATTGCTTTTGTATCAAATAGCTCTTTTATTGATAGTCTAGCCTTTGATGGTTTTCGCAAAATAGTTGCAAAAGAATTCAGTGATATTTATATAATCAACATGAAAGGAAACGCTCGGGGGAGTGGGGAAGAACGCAGAAAACAAGCTGGAAATGTTTTTAATAATCAAATCCGAGTTGGTATTGCGATTTATTTCTTCGTGCGTAATGCAGAGAAAAAAGGCTGTCGTATTTATTACAATGAAGTTCCTGATTATACAAGTGACCAAGAAAAACAAGCCTATTTGCGAGAGAATAAATTCACTACTATAAAATTTGAGAACATTCAGCCTAACAAAAAGAACAATTGGATAAACAAATCTACAACAGATTTTGATAAGCTAATACCCGTAATTGATAAGAGTGTAAAAGCTGGGCAAAGTGAGAGAGCTATATTTTCATTGTTTTCTCGTGGAGTTGCTTCATTGCGTGATGAATGGGCGTATGATTTTTCTGAAATAGAGCTTGAAAAGCGTATGAGGTATTTCACAAAAATATACCAAGAAACACTAGATAACCCAGATTATTCAGAGAAAATGTCCATAAAGTGGGACAGGGAACTTAATAACTATTTAAAAAGAAAAATTAAAAAAGAATTTAATTCAGAGCAAATTGTTGAAAATCTTTCCAAGCCATTTGTCAAAATGAAGTTTTATTTTGATAAACATTTTAATGGTATGACATATCAGTGGTACAACATCTTTAGGCCAGCGGAACAGAATTTAACAATCTTGCGTAAAACGGTGAAAACGCACACCTTAAACGGTTGATGTCGCACAGTCAGCG
>JABGQV010000100.1 GCA_018648655.1 Anaerolineae bacterium
TTTTCAAATAGGTAATGCCTATAAATTTAAAAAATGGGGAACAAATCCCCTTCTTTCATCGTCATAGAGATAATACTCATCAAAACATCTGTTTTTCGGATGCGACTTTCTCTAGGAGGAGAAAATGAAAATCAAAAAGATTGCTTTTAGTATATTCTTTATTGCCAGTTTTATCTTTAGTGCCTGCGGAGGTGCACCTTCTGTTAAAGAAGTGCCAGCTGAAGAAGCATCTCGTGAGGAGTACGTCGCTCCCGCTGAAGAAGCTGTTGCAGAAGCACCATCTACCGATTACAGTGCTGAAGCAGAGAGTTTAGGGCAAACTGCCGAAGGTAGCGCTCCAAGCTCGACGAATAGCAACCAACCCCAAAACAAGTCTGATGACGAGCCGACTGATATGTTTTTTGAAGACTATGGCACAAATCCCATCATAGATACCGAAGACGACCACCTCTCCACCTTCGCTCTTGATGTGGATACAGGCTCATATACTCTCATGCGAAATTATCTCAAAGACGGCAATCTTCCGCCCGCCGATTCTGTGCGCGTCGAAGAATATATCAATTATTTTGAGCAGGGTTACCCCGCCCCGCCCTCACATCAGGCTTTCGCAATTTCTCTCGATGGTGCGCCCTCGCCTTTTACGCAGACTGAACGCTATGAAATGATGCGCGTAGGCATTCAAGGCTACGAAATGGACGATTCTGATCGTAAAGATGTTTCGCTTACCTTCGTGATTGACGTTTCTGGCTCAATGGATATTGATAATCGTCTTGGCTTGGTCAAGCGCTCATTAGAGATGCTCGTAGAACAATTGGGGCGGGATGATAGCGTAAGCATAGTCGTTTACGGGACGGATGCCCGCGTTCTTCTTGACCCAACACGTGGTTCCAAAACAGGAGAGATTCTCTCGGCGATTTATAGTTTGCGCCCAGAAGGCTCAACCAATGCTGAAGCCGGCATCAAGCTAGGGTACAAAATGGCAATGCGCGCCTATAATGCGGATGGTATAAACCGCGTCATCCTTTGTTCAGACGGGGTTGCTAATGTGGGCAATGTTGAAGCGGATGCAATTCTGCGCGAAGTCCGCGGCTATGTAGATGAAGGTATCACGCTGGCAACATTCGGTTTTGGTATGGATAACTATAATGACACCCTCATGGAGCAATTTGCGGATAATGGCAATGGTTTCTATGCTTATGTAGACGATGTAGGCGAAGCAAAACGTCTCTTTGTAGATGATTTGACGGGCACATTGCAGACAATTGCATTAGACGCGAAGGTGCAGGTTGATTTCAATCCCGAAGTTGTTTCACATTACAGATTAGTTGGCTACGAAAACCGTGATGTGGCAGACGAAGATTTCCGCGACAATAGCGTAGATGCAGGCGAAATCGGTGCAGGTCATTCAGTGACAGCATTATACGAAGTCAAGCTCTATAGAGGAGCTTACGGGCGTGTAGCAACTGTGCATATGCGCTGGGAAGACCCAGATACGCATCAGGTTATAGAAATCGAAAAGGAGATTTATGCCGATGAGTTCGAGCGTGATTTTGATGATGCCGATCCCTATTTTCAGCGCTCAGTTATAGTTGCAGAATATGCTGAAATTCTCGGAGAAAGCTTTTGGGCAGAAGATAGTGACCTAGATGATGTCTACGATGAAGCCCGCAGATTAGAAGATTATTTTCGCAGAGAAGATGCGATGGAAGAGTTCGTAGATTTGGTGAAAGAAGCAAAGAGAGGCTGGTGGTAAAATTTTGAGAGCATACAGGAGCCCAAGTTTTTCTAAACTTGGGCTCCTTTTTTATGTCTTTGGCATTACCCCCAATATAAAAGAGGGAGACGTAAGCTTTTAAAAATTAAAGGCACTTTTAGCCATGCCGTAGAACCAACTTCTTCTAAAATGTGAATAGCTTTTTTTTGAAGTTTTTCATCTTCATGACACTCAGCCAGAGTGAGTAGTGCACCAGCTATATTAAACCTGCGCGAATGTTTTTTGGCTAAATTATAGGCTTCTTCTGCGTAGCGCGTTTTAGTATTTTGATCAGTTTGTACTTCGCTTAAGCTTCGCAAGGCAACGATTTTTAGCAAATGAGAATTTGTTTTTTCTGCCATAAATAATGATTTTTCGGCATATTCCAGTGCGCTGTCACTATCACCAAGTCCATCCATAGCCCAAGCCATATTGGCATAAGTTGTTCCTGAGCCCGTATCAAATTTCATTTCTTCGGTAAAGGCAATATCTTTCAAAAGACGTTGACGAGCATCTTCGAAGTTGCCTAAAAAAACTTGGGCGTAGCCAATATTTCCACTTGCCCGCATTTTTTCAGCATTATTATTTATTAGATCGCTTAGCATATAATATTGTTTCATAAATGCTATTGCTTGAGATAATTTTCCACGCGTATAATAAACTAGCCCAAGATTACCTATTTGAATAGCTTGCCATTGGAGTGCTTTTATATCTTCTGCTATATTGATGCTAGATTGTAGTATTCTTTCCGCTTTTCTATATTCTCCAGCGCTCCAAGAAACAAGCCCTGTATATCCAATAGAATAAAGCTGCGATGTTTTATCTCCACAGCTTTTAAATATGTCCGTTGCTTTTTCAAAATCAGCAATTGCCAAGCTGTTTTTTTCTGCGGTCCAATAAGTAGCTCCGCGGCGATTATAGACTTGAGCAAGCAGGGGATTATTTTCATCGAAGTTTTTTGATGCTATGCGATGAGCTTTTTGGACTGTAAGAGCTGCCTCTTCTTTTCTCTTTATGCGTCGCAAGACATCTGTTTTTTTGAGTAAAAATTTAACTTCTAATATTTGGGAAGCTTTTTCTGGTAGCAAGTTTCTCATTTTATTTAACGCTTTTTCTAATGCAGAGATTGCACTAATGCGGTCACCTATTTGCCCAAGGTCCTTTTTCGCTTCAAAAATTGCCATTTCTGCTTGGAATATCATTTCTTGATTTTGAAATAGCATTGCTAAATGGAGGGCTTTTTCAGCAAAGATTAAAGCTTTTTTAGCATCACCTCCTGTAATAGAAAGTTCAGACTGTGTTAAATAGAGCCAAAGCTCTCTCTTCGTTTTATTGTTTTTTTGAGCGACAAAACTTGTCTTGTCTAAGACGCGCATCCACTCGCTCCATTTTCCCCACCAGACAGGGAGTGGGTGAAGTGCTTGAACAAAATCAATTAATTTGAGTTGTGTGGCAGGTGTGGGATGAGATAATGCCTGTTCAAAAAGTTGCAGCATGCTATCAAAATGCCGAAGAAGTATCTCGGGGTTTTTTTTGTTTTTTTTGATACGTAAGATAGTACGATCAATTTGTTGGGGTAAAGTATCGGAATAAAGAGCGCGCCATTCTGCCTTATCTTTATTCCAAGTTGAAGAAGGAGTGTTGAGCATTAGCTTTTATTATCTTCCCATCCCTCTAAAATATCAGTTTGTAAAAAGGTTGTGGTTAAGCGATGAATGCGATATAGAGGTCTTTCAATTGTTCCTGAAAACTCAATTAGAGAGAGCTCTTTAAGCTTTTCTAGGCCTTTTCTGAAATCATCTTTTTGCAAGTTGCCTATATCGCAAATCCATTCTTGGTCTTCTCCGTCGGGAGAGATATTAAGCATGGTGAGCAGAAGTTTTTTTGCCATATCATCAAGCAGTATCCATGCTTGCCGATAAATATAGGTATATAAATTCTTTGAATTTTCTTTGCCTGAGCGTAATTGGTGCAGTATGTCTTTTGCCGAAAAAAAACCAAATTGCGCGGTAGCAAGTTTTAGGGCAAGGGGGAAGCCCCCCGTGATTTGGTAGAGCGCATCCATGCTTTCATCTGATAATGTCAGAGCATTCCCAGCCCTGGCCATTTCTCCTCCCACTAAAAGTTGACTGTTTTTACGTGATAATTCAGGAGTGCGAAGAGTTTGCAAATCGGGGTAATGATCTAGGCTTTTGCGGCTGGTGAAAATAATTTTAGTGGGATTGGCGAGCTTGAGTAATTCAGGGACAAGTTTGTCTACATCGTCAACAGTTTCAAGATTATCAATAATAATGAGAAATTCTTCTTCGGCTGTTAAGGTTTTTAAGCCCTGTATTTTATCTTGTGTAGATAAACCTGCTAAATGATTTTGCCCGAGCTGGTGTGCTAAACGTGCTACAACATCATCGAGTGTATTTGCAAAATTATCTACCGTGGCTATTTCACCAGAGGGTGCTAATTCTGTTTGACGGGCACTGACCCAAGCGTAATTTTCAAAATTAGCTTTCTTATACTGGTCTTTTAGTAAATGTTTTGCAATGAGCGTTTTTCCTATGCCGCCAAGCCCTTCGATACTGATGGCATGATATGCCTTTTTTGTTTCTAGCCAAAAAATAATTTTTGTGAGGGTTTCTTCTGTGCCAACAACCTGATTTTCTGCAAAGTTCGGGAAATAATCTTTAATATTATCTTCAGTGAAGATCTTTTTCTTTGTTAATTTTTTTGACTGGAGCTGCAGGCTAAGCATATCAAATGCTCTTAAAATATAGCGTCGTAGAGTGCGCTCGGAAACCCCGGAAATTTCTCCGAGTTCTCTAACGCCATATTTTTTTATGCCGAGATAGCGATAGTAGATTATCGCGAAATATTGTGCGTTGGATGGCGACTCTTGGAAGAGTTTTTCATATTGGAGAAGTATACGCGCGTGATTTTGGCTTGCTACTGCCTCCGAAAAGGGATGCGGGAGATTTTCGTTTATATGCTCATAGAACTTCTCTCGAAAAATTAACCTTTGTTCTTCAATAGGATTTTCTTTTGTAGGCGCAAAGCCTAAAAGAGTTAAGTCATCTAGGTCAAAATTTCCTTTTTGCCAGTTCTTAAGCAAACGCTCTATTAGTTTTGGGGTAAATTTATTTAGGTTCATAACTTAAATCTGATTCTTGTCTGGTTTTTGTCTGTTTTGTGGCAAAAAAAACTGTAGTTTTCGCATGAAGTTGTATAGAATATTACCGTTCTGGGGTGTATAAGGGGTTGAAGCAATTATATCGCAGTAATAAGGGATTGCTGAGCGAAGAAGCTACTCAAGAGTGGCTTTTTTGTTTTAAACAGGAGAATAAATTACAGCGCGAAGTATTCTAACAGATGATAGCATTTCTGTGAAATTCCGCATAACATTGCAAGAAGGGGTTTGACGAATTATAGAAGAATCTTTGAGTAGAGACAACACTTTGGATTATTTTGCAATAATTTCCAAAGTTTCAAAAAATATTTTAGCATAGAGTGTCTGATAAACAAGACACCGGGTTTTCAAAAAGCTCGGTGTCTTTTCTTTTAGTAGCGTATAATAAAAAGAGTTTTCTAGTTCAAATTTTTATACAATGGCAAGCTCTTTTTCAGAGAATTTACAGTATCTAATAAGGATAAAAAATGCAAATTATCAGTAATAAAAAACTTATCAAACGTAATGCAACAATTGGGCAAGTAACTAGCCTTTCTTCTCTTCTTGTTCTCGGCGTGGGGATGTATATCTCCTTCAAAAATGCTGAAGAATATTTTGCTATCTCTGTGGGAGCGCTCTTAGTAGGATTTATTCTCTCGCAAATAGGCATTTATTTTGGCAATAGATTTGGACGTAGCCCTCGCCCCGATGAGTTTCTTGATACGGGATTAAAGGGGTTAAAGAATACTTATACAATTTATCATTATTCTACGCCTGTGCCCAATTTGCTTGTTGGTCCTGCCGGAATTTGGCTCTTGCTTCCCTTTCACCAGTTTGGGGATGTGACTTATGATGGTAAGAAATGGAAAACAAAAGGTGGTGGCCTTACTCAGAGTTATATGAAAATTTTTGGGCAAGAAAATATGAGCCGCCCCGACTTGGATGCGGGAATGCAAAAAGAGAAATTGATAAAAGCGCTTAAAAAGCAGATGTTAGAAGAAGAAATTCCAAGTATTCACGCAGCAATAATCTTCACCAGTGATTCGGCGAATGTTTTGGCAGATAATGCACCTGTACCGACCATGCATCTGAAGCAGTTAAAGTCTTTTATTCGTAAAGAAGTGAAGGATGCGAAAATTACGAAAGCCGAAATTAATGCAGTGAATAGTGCACTTGCTCTCTAATTAATAGAAGAAAAAAATCTCCTAAAATCAGGAATTGCCCCTATGCCAACCTTAGTCGCCTTTGATCTTGAGACCACAGGACTATCCCCAAAAACAGATTCAATTATCGAAATCGGTGCTGTACGATTTAATGAGACCAGCATCGAAGAAGAGTTTTCTGTACTTGTTGATCCAGGGAAAAGAATTCCTAAATTTATCACAGATTTAACAGGAATTAGCAATGAGATGGTGCGTGGCGCGCCAAATATCCATGATGTTTTGGGAGAGTTTGAAGCCTTTGTGGGCGATGTGCCAGTAATTGGTCATAACGTCCAATTTGATTTGGGATTTATGCAAAAACATAATATTTTGCAATTCAATACACCAATAGACACTTACGAACTCGCAGCAGTATTGCTCCCTTCGGCGGGACGGTATAAACTCGGGGCATTGAGTAACCTTCTCGGGATTTCACTCCCGAATGCACATAGGGCATTAGATGATGCCAAGGCCACAATGGGGATTTTTTCTGAGTTATACGGTATGGCTGAAAGCCTTCCTTTTGACTTAATTGCCGAGATTGTGCGTCAGGGAGAGCCCCTCGATTGGGATGCTAACTGGACCTTCCAAGAGATTTTACAAAAACGTGCTAAAAAAGGAGAGCGCCCCAAAGGAAAGCGCGGGCAACTTTTCAAAATGCGCGATACTAAAAAATATGCACCTCTTCAGCCCGTTGACTTCGAAGAAGCTGTTAAGTTGGATCCAGAAGAAGCCTCATCGGTACTAGAGCACGGCGGCGCTTTTTCTGATTACTTTAAGAATTATGAATACCGCAGTGAACAAGTTGAGATGCTCCAGGTGGTTGCTGATTCTTTTTCTAACTCTCGCCATTTTATGATTGAGGCAGGGACAGGTGTTGGAAAGTCATTTGCTTATTTGGTTCCTTCTGCAATGTGGGCGATTCAGAATAATACACGAGTGGTGATTTCTACGAATACCATCAACTTGCAAGACCAATTAATCAAGAAAGATATCCCTAATCTTGCGGAAGCATTGGATATAGATTTACGCGCGAGCGTGATGAAGGGACGTGGAAATTATCTTTGCCCGCGCCTTTTGGGTATTTTACGCAGGCGCGGGCCGCGTGATGTAGAAGAAATGCGTGTCCTTACCAAAATTTTGATCTGGTTATTAGAAAACCAGAGTGGGGATAAGGCTGAAATCAACTTAAATGGCCCCAAAGAGCGCGCTGTTTGGCAACGTGTTTCTGCCGAAGATGATAATTGCACGACTGAAACTTGTATGAAGCATAGCGGCGGGAGTTGCCCATTTCAACAGGCGAAAACAGCAGCGCAATCGGCTCATATTCTTATTGTCAATCATGCTCTTTTATTAGCAGATATTGCCTCGGGAAGTCGCGTTTTGCCTGAATATGATTATTTAGTTGTGGATGAGGCCCATCATCTTGAAAATGCGACCACGAGCGCACTTAGTTTTCGAGTCACACCCTCAATGATGAATAGGCTGATGCGCGAAATTGGCGGTACTAAGTCTGGGGCGCTCGGTGCTCTTTTAACGGGAGCAAGCCAAGATTTACGTCCGTCTGATAAAGCTCTTTTGCAGCAAAAAGTTAAGAGAGCTACTGATCTTGCTTTTCGGGTGCAGGAGCAAGTTCGGGTTTTCTTCAACACAATAGGAGAATTTGCCGAATACCAGCGAGATGGCAAAGGGAATCCAAGTTATGCGTGGCAGGAGCGCATTGTGCCCTCGACGCGCACTTTACCAGTTTGGGAGGATGTGGAATTTACGTGGGATGAGACGCACACCAGCCTGAAACTTTTGCTGAATTTGCTTAAGGAGCTTTATCAGGCTTCAGCGGAGTTATATGCGGAGGGCGCAGAGACGCTCGAAGATTCTATGGGCGCTTTGAGCAATACCTCTCGCCGATTGGCTGAGGTGGAGAAAAATCTGGACGGGATGATGATGAATCCCGAGCAAGATACAGTTTATTGGGTAGAAATTCACCCACAATATAATAAACTCACTTTGCGTGCTGCGCCTCTGCATGTTGGTGGACTTATCACGGAGCATATTTGGCACAAGAAAGAGAGCGTAATTCTCACTTCTGCTACGCTTACCACGCATGGCACTTTTGAGTATATGCGGAATGCGTTGGGGGCGCAGGATGCAGAGGAGCTTGCGCTGGGTTCGCCTTTTGATTATGAAGGCTCAACGCTTTTATTCATTCCAACGGATATTCCTGAACCCAATCAGCAGGGGTTTGTGGAGACGATGTCGCAATCTATTGGCACGCTCGCAGCCGCCACTGGTGGACGCTTGCTCTCGTTGTTCACCTCTTATGCCCAACTGAAACAGGTCTCGCGTGCGATTGCTCCTACGTTGAAGCGCGAGGGTATTATTGTTTATGAACAGGGCGGTGGTGCTTCACCGAATTCGCTTTTGGAGAGTTTCAAAGAAACTGATGCAGCAGTTTTACTCGGCACACGTTCTTTTTGGGAAGGCGTAGACATCCCAGGTGATGACTTATCGGTGGTCGCGATTACTAAGATTCCTTTTGGTGTCCCATCCGACCCGCTAATTGCGGCACGATCTGAGCTTTATGAGAACGCCTTTCATCAATACTATTTACCCGAAGCTATTCTCCAATTTAGACAGGGATTTGGGCGCTTAATTCGTTCTGCGCAAGATCGCGGGGTGGTGGTCATCTTCGATCGACGTGTGCAGACGAAGCAATATGGACGCTTATTTATTGAATCCCTGCCACAGTGTACGACAAAGGTTGCGCCACTCCGTGAGTTGGCAGAAGTGGCAGAGCAGTGGATTGGGGTTTGAAGAGTTGAAGGTTTAAGGTTGGAGGATTATATAAATATTCTGGATAAAAAACAAAACATGAAACACATAATATGTCATTTAAATTAACGATCCCGCAAGCTGAAGAAAAAACTCTCGATATTGTGGTTGATATTGGAGAATGCTTATTCGTTTTGGGTGCAAATGGTTCAGGGAAATCTAGCTTTATGCACAAATTCTACAGCGTTAATTTTGATAATTCAATAAGGATTTCAGCACATCGACAAACATGGTTCGCCTCAAATGCAGTTACTCTATCACCGGAACAAAAGCGTGCAACAGAACATAATATGCACAACACAGATAGAGATCCAGAATCTCGCTGGAAAGATAATTATTCCGCTCAGCGTGCAAGTATTGCTATCTACGACCTCATTGACGCAGAAAACGTACGCGCTCGATCAATTGCTAGGGCTGTCGATAATGACGATATAAATTTAGCAAGAGAACTCTCCCAAAAAGATGCTCCAATAAAAATAATTAATAATTTATTGCGCCTATCTAACATTCCGGTAGAAATATCAGTTCGCAAGAACGAGCAAGTAGTTGCAAGCAAATCTGGTTGCGCACCATACAGTATCGCAGAGCTGTCTGATGGAGAAAGAAATGCAGTTCTTATAGCATCCAAGATACTAACCGCAGAAGTGGGCACCCTCATATTAATAGACGAACCAGAGCGACATCTTCATAGATCAATAATTTCTCCTCTCCTGAATTTGTTGTTTGAACAAAGACCTGATTGTGCATTCATAATATCAACTCATGAAGTAATGTTACCTCTCGACAATCCAACGGCAAGTACGTTACTAGTTAGGGATTGTATATATACAGGTACTTCTGTTTCTGAATGGGACGCTGATTTGATTGGGCCTGAATGTAATATTGATGACGACCTAAAAGAAGAGATTCTTGGCGCAAGAAGGAAAATACTTTTCATAGAAGGGGTAGAGCAAAGTTTAGATAAGTCACTTTATAGCCTTATCTTCAAAAATGTTTCTGTTATTGCGAAGTCTAGTTGTCGTGATGTGGAGCATGCAGTTTCTGGTATTAGAGAGTCTAGTGATTTTCATTGGCTAAATGTTTTTGGTATTGTTGATAATGATCGAAGAACTCAGAGTGACATTGATTACCTTAAAGAAAAAGGAGTCTATGCTATTTCAGAGTATTCTGTTGAATCAATATACTATCACCCAGATATTCAGCGTCGTGTTGCAGAACGGCATGAGACCTTAACGGGTGAGAATGCCTCTGTTCAATTGCTCGAAGCAAAAAGTGCTGCTATTGATGCAATTACCCCTCATATACAACGGTTGAGCGAAAAAGCAGTCGAAAAATTAATACGAAAAGAATTTTTCCAACACTTACCGAATAAAAATAAAATCGCATTAGGCACTCCAATAGATATTTCTATTGATGTGGCATCTATTGTTGCAGAAGAAAGAGATCGTTTTCAAGAAGCTTTGGACGCAGTTGACCTTGCAATAATAATTTCCCGTTATCCAATTCGTGAAACTCCTGCCTTGTCAGAAATTGCAAGAAGGTTAGGTTTCCAAGGCAGGAAGCAATATGAGGGGGCGGTACAAAAAATGCTTATGGATGACGAAGATGCCTTAGCCTTTGTTAAGTCCCTTTTTGGGACTCTGGAAGCTGATATTGAGGCTGAGTAATACTATGATAAAGGTCCACGGGGCCTACATAACACGTGTGGCTGCACTCCGTGAGTTGGCAGAGGCGGCAGAGCAGTGGATTGGGGTTTGATGCCTGAAGAGTGTATAAGAAAAAAGACCAAGTGTTTTCAAAACACTTGGTCTTTTGCTTTTTACTGTCTACTACTTACTAATTATCTTTTTCTGATCTAGCCCAACCTTGCTCGCTCTTCCTCAACAATTTCTTTATCTAACTTCTTAAATAAAGGTTCAGGCTTATTGAACGCTGCGCCAGGTTTTAGTTGGCTGGCTTTCCACTGTTCACCTTCTACGCCTTTATAGCGTAAAACAGTATGTTCTCCGAGTGCGTCTTCTACACTTTCTACAAATTGTTCGCCAAAGAGTGGGTTGTCATAGCCGAAAATCTGATTTAGTTTTTCGCTGGTGAAGGGCAAGAAGGGCGCAAAAATTATTTTTAGAGAATCGATTGCTTTGAGGGCAGTGTACACGCTTTTAGCGGCTTCTTCTTTATCTACCTTCATTTCTTTCCATGGGGCGGAGGTATCAAGATATTTATTCACTTCTGTTGCTAATCTCATTGCTTCGTTGAGAGCACTCCGAATCTTGACGGCCTCGAGCAAATCGCCGACTGAGGCAAAACCAGCTTCCATAGCGGCAAGCAAGTTCAAATCACTTTCGCGGAGCGTGTCCACGCCCACAGCGGGGATTTTTCCATCCCAGTGTTTATAGCAGAAAGAGAGCACACGATTCGCCAAATTTCCCCAATTCGCAACCAACTCATTATTATTATGAGCGAGGAAGAATTCCCAATCCCAATCTGAATCTTTAGATTCAGGCATATTGACGGTGAGGTAATAGCGCAGGGCATCGGGGTCATAGCGAGTAAGAGCGTCGCGTCCCCAGACTGCCCAATTCTTACTACCACTGATTTTTTGCCCTTCGAGATTCATAAATTGGTTGGCGGGCACATCGTGTGGGAGGGTGAGCTTTTTCTCTTCTCCCGTAAAGAGTTGCATAAATTCTGTGCCTGCGCCCATCAACTCGGCTGGCCATAAAGCGGTGTGGAAGAAGATATTATCTTTGCCGATAAAGTGTAATTGCCGCGCATCGGGATTGGTCCACCAATCTTGCCAGGCATCGAGTGTCTCACTGATTTTGGATAGCTCAATGGGCGCAGAGAGATAGCCAATAACTGCCTCAAACCAAACATAGAGACATTTTCCATCCCAGCCATCAACTGGCACGGGGATGCCCCAGTCTAGATCGCGGGTAATGGGACGAGGGAGCAAGCCTTGCGATTCGATTTTGCTGAGAGATTCGCCTAGCACGGTATCGCGCATATGCTCAGAACGCTCGCGTAGAAAATCGGCAACTTTTGGCTCTAACTTTGAAAGATCGAGATAAAAATGCTCGGTTTCTCGTAATTCTAAAGTGTCGCCGCTTTTGGCTATAGGATTTTTTAATTTAGCAGGCTCTAAAACATTGCCACAAGAATCGCATTGATCGGAGCGCGCGCCCTCTTCACCGCAGATATAGCAAGTGCCTTCAACATAGCGGTCTGGCAAAAAGCGATTTGCAGATGGGGAGAACCATTGCATAGATTTTTTAGGGTAAAGATAGCCATTTTTTTTCAGCGCCAGAAATATGGTCTGTGCCACTTTGTGATGACTTTCTGTATGTGTGGTTGTAAATATATCGTAGCTAATGCCCATTTCTTGAAAGAGCTCCAAAAAGCCCTCATGAAATCGTTTATAAACTTTCTCTGGGGTGATACCCTCATCTTCTGCGCGCAAAGTTACAGGCGTACCATGAGAATCGGTACCGCTGACCATAGCCACGTTGCGTCCCTTTAGGCGATGGTAGCGTGCGACAATATCGCCAGCAAGATGTGAACCAGTGATATTCCCGACATGAATTTCAGCGTTGGCATAGGGCCACGCGATAGCGATGAGGATGTTTTCAGTCATTATAAGACTCCAGAACGTTAGACTTCAGACCTAAGCGATCTTAGGCTTTAAATTTCTAAAAAAGAAAAAGGCTGTCCAAAATATCGGACAGCCTTAGTTGAATAGACTGGCGTTTCCTAACGCGCGCCCTCCAAAACTGCCCGTATGGAGCAGGGCATAGCCATATAATTTGATGAGGGAGCGTAAGTTTTCTTCATAAATACAGTTTACTATGGGCTAGGCTGTGGGGCAAGATTAATCACTCAATAATTTTAACAATTCAGAAGGGGAGGATGTAATTGCCGTTGCCCCAACCTTATGCGCTTTCATCTTCATTTTTTCATTCACTTCATCGGTGTAGATATAAATGCGCACATCATCGTCCAGCTTACGGATTTGGCTAGAAAGCTCAAAACCTGCTTGGCAATTATCTACTTCTTTGCCATCGTGGCGACAAGAATCAGAGATAACGCAATCAAAAGAACCGTCCTCAAAGCGCTTGATGGCTTCTTTTGTATTTGTTGCGGTCGAAACTGCAACTCCTTGATATTGGAGGGAATCAATGAGGAAAGCATTATTTTTGGGATGATCATCTACCCACAGGATATCGCTAATATCATCATCAATATCTAGCGCAACACTCTTGGCATTGGGCTTGCTTTCTGCGAGTGGGGTATCTTCCACTCGTCTAATATCTTTTCTTCGGTCGTTAAACCCAAGTTCTTCTGCTGAAGCTTCAACTTTTGGAGAGACTTTAGATTCTACTTGACGTTGTAATTTATTTACGCGAGTTTGCAAATCTTTGATCATATCGCCTTGCTGTTTACTAAACTCATCCATGCTCAACTCCATCTCCCCAATTTTGACGGTAAATTTGCGATTTTCACCAGACTTAATTAATGATTGGATGTTTTTTCTAAAACTGAGCAGAATAATAATAACGATAATGGGCCACAGGATAGTGGCAATACTTTCAATAATAGGCGCAAATGCTTCCATGCTGCTACTCTCCTAGTAAATCCTTTAGCCCAGCAAAAGGCGAATGTTCTTCCTCGTCGGTACCTTCTTGTGGGGGTAATTCATCATGCCCACAATCCCCGAAATTTAAATCTGTGCCGCAAACCTGGCAAAGTCCTTCGCAACCCTCTTTGCAAGTTGGACTATACGGAATAACAAGCAGTGCTTCTTCTAGAATAATTCTCTTAATGTCAATTTGAGCATTATCAGGCAAAATCAAATCTTCTTTAGAAGCATCGCGTTTATTGAAGAAATATAATTCATCAAAATCCCATGCTAAGGAGTAATTATATTCTTTGAGGCAACGCACACAATCAAGCTCAAGCTCTCCGTTAAAATTTCCTTGTACCAGAATCCCCTGCTGGCTGCGCGTAACAACAACAGTTCCTTTTAAATCCTTTACGGAAAACTCGTCAGAGAACTGAAATTTAGCGTGCTCAAAAGGAAACTCTCTGCTATACCCTGGAGATTGGTGTAAAAAAGCCCCTAATTTTAAGATAAATGGATGTTTAGACATTTTATTTTTTTTCTTATTAGATATTTCGGTTTGTCACATACGCTGTTAAGTTTTCAAGTGCATGACGTTCTTCGCTTGGTGCTTGCCCATTTAGAAATTCTAGCGCGCGGTTCGCATATTCTTTTGCTTCATTGAGAGCAAGCTGAATGGCATCGCTTTGGCGAATATCTTCGACCAAGAGCGCGATTTCTGCCGAATTATGATAATTTCCCTGCAATAAAGATATTACGCGTTTATTTTCAGGGTTTGCTTCAATATAATATAAAGCGGGCAAAGTGATTAGCCCCTGTAGCAAATCGCTTCCCACTGGTTTTCCGACTGCGGCTTGGTCACCCGTGAAGTCAAGAATATCATCCACAATTTGAAAAGCGGTACCCAGTTCACGTCCAAAAATACGCGCTTTTTCCAATAATTCAGAGTCAACAGGGCTGATAATTGCCGCGCCGTGTGTAGAAAGTTCAAAAAGAGAGCCGGTTTTTGCGTAAATTCGCCCATAATAATTCTCTCTATTTGCTAAACCACGCGCGTCAAACATTTGGGTTAATTCGCCATTGACCAGAATTGCCAAAGTTTCGGCAAATTCTTCCATCACGATTATTGAACCAGTTTGAGCGGCGAGCTTGGCGGCACGGGCGAAAACAAAATCACCCGTTAGCACTGTCGCGGCGGGCGTCCAGTTAGCGTTAATCGTATCGTTGCCGCGGCGCATTAGCGAGCCATCAATCAGGTCGTCGTGAACGAGCGTGGCGGTGTGCAACATTTCTATTGCGGCGGCGAGTGTTATCAATCTTTCTGTATCTGCGCCGAGCATATTGCCCATTAATAAAACCAATTTAGGGCGTACACGTTTTCCACCCGAAGCCAATAAAGTTTCTAGGGCAACGCGTAAATCAGGATGTCGTTCATCCGCTTGGGTGCGCATCCGTTCTTCTACTTTTTCAATTTCTTCTATTAAATTCGTCTTGCTCAAAATATCACCAATTAAATAAGCGAGCGGCGTTTGCGGTGGTAATCGTTGCAATTTCTCGCGTCTCTTTGCCGTGTATGTCGGCAATTTTTTCGGCTATAAAACGAATATTCGCAGGTTCGTTTCTCTTCCCGCGTTTCGGATGCGGGGTCAAAAATGGGCTGTCTGTTTCTATTAGTATCTTTTCTAGCGGGAGGGATGCAATCATCTCGCGCCGCTGAGACATCTTCTTGTAAGTAATCGGGCCTGTCACGCCAATCATAAAGCCTAGTCGGATGGCTTCTTCCGCAATCTTGAGTGTGCCAGAAAAAGAGTGTAGCACACCAGGATATTTTACCAAAGGATTTTTATTTGACCTGAGGCTTGCTAGCCATTTCTCGAGTATCTCGAGTAAGTCAACAGTGCAGTTGCCTTCGGTGGCATCCCCTTTTTCTCGTAAATGTAAGACCACCGGCAGCTTAAGTTCTTCTGCTAAGGAAAGCTGTTCTCGCAAAACGCGCTTTTGGATGTCGTGCGGGGCGCGATTCCAATAATAGTCTAATCCAATTTCGCCGATGGCTACGATTTTCTTTACCTCCCTCTGTCCTTCGGACATCTCCCCCCCTCGGGGGGAGAATAAAGAGGGGGAAAGGCTTTTCACCATCTTACGCAACTCATCTTTTGTCTCATCCGTCCAAGTCAATGCATTAGTGGGATGGATGCCAACTGCGGCAAAAAGATGAGGGTGAGATTCTGCTAGCTTAACGGAAGCAAGACTCGTCTTCACGGTTGTTCCGGGGATGAGGACACGCGTTACGTTGAATTCAGCACAGCGCGCAATAACGGCATCTCGGTCTTCGTCAAATCTATCCCAGTATAAGTGGGCGTGGGTATCGGTAAGTTTCAAAATAAACTAGACCTGACAGATTTCGAAAAGCTGTCAGGTCTTATTCTCTAGATCCCTGCAATTTTAAGGCCATCCTGCAAAATTGCTTCAACCTTATCTTCGTGCATGGTTTCGCAATATACGCGGATAATTGGCTCGGTGCCACTGAAGCGTATTAGTAGCCAGCCACCATCTTCGAGATGGAACTGGAAGCCATCCACGGTGACGAACTTGGTGACTTTTAGACCGCCTAAAGTTTCGGGGTTTGCTGCTAAGATTATGTCAATTTTTTCTTGCTTATTGCCTTTAAATGGTGTGTCGATACGGTTATAGAAATGCTCTCCGCCAACTTTCTCGAAAAGGTCTGCAAGAAGTTCGGTGGGCTTTTTGCCGGTACGGACAAGAAAATCGAGCATATAGAGACCAGCCAGAATGCCATCGCGCTCAGGAACATTGCCTCGGAAGGCATATCCGCCTGATTCTTCGCCACCAATAATAGCATTGGTTTCTAGGAATTTAGGGGCAACATATTTGAAGCCCACGCCAGTTTCGACGACGGGGACATCGTAAACTTTTGCCAGCTTGTTGAGCATGGTGGTCGTAGAAAGTGTTTTTACAATTGTGCCACGATCGCCACGGACTTCGAGCATATAGTAAGCGAGCAAGCCATAGGCGCGAAGTTGATCTATAAATTCGCCATTTTCATCGCCAAAGCCAACGCGGTCTGCGTCGCCATCGTTGACGAGGAAGATATCGGCGTTGTGGTCTTTGGCGGCCTGTAAACCAACATCCACATTGGGCGGAATTGGCTCAGGACGAGACATTTCTGGAAAAATGGGATTGCGTTCGTTGTGGATTTCGATGATCTTGGTAGCGCCACCATTGAGTAAACCAGAGAACCAGCCTGCACCGTTGCCCCACATGGCATCGACAACAACCGTTAAGCCTGCGTCTTTGATGGGTTGGAGGTCAATCAGTTTTTTGATATGGGTGATATAGTCAATGGTTGAGTCAAAATAGACAATTGTGCCATCTGCTTTGGCTTCATCCATTTTTTTAATCTTGACATCGGCAATATCATCTGGGATGAGGGCTTCAATTTTTGTTAGCCCATCGGGGTCAATGGCGCCGCCCATATTATCGCGGACTTTGAAGCCGTTATCGGTAGAAGGATTATGAGAAGCGGTCACGTTGACTGCACCAACTGCTTTTTGGGCTACAACTGCGTATGAAATAACAGGGGTAGGAGAAGCATCATCGGTGATATAAACTTTCAATCCATTTCCTGCTAAAACTTCGGCGACTGCGGCCGCGAAATCTTCACCTCTGTAGCGTTTATCATGCCCAACGATGACCCATTTGCCTGCATTGCCTTCTTCGATAAGATAAGATGCGAAACCTTGTGAACAACGACGTACGTTTTCAAAAGTATATTCTTCTGCGACGGCTGCGCGCCAGCCATCTGTGCCAAATTTGATTTTAGTAACCATTTTTTCCTTTAGAAAAGTGTGTAGAGATTAAATAATGAAAGACAGGAAATCTCAAGCTAATAAGTTTTTGAAATTATGCACTTCTGCTTCTGCTTTTTTTCTTTTCCTGCTTGAAAGTATTATAACAGGTGGCGGGGGATGCGGGTATAATGAAAGCAGATAATTATTATGAAAAAGGAATAAATAATGAAATATATCTCAGTAAAAGAAATGCAGAATATAGATGCTCAAACCGATGCAGTTGGCGGCGTCTCTTTTGCTCAATTAATGGAAAATGCAGGGCGTGGGATTGCAGATATTATCCTTGAATTGCCTGAAAGCGCAGGAAGTGGAAATGATATTTTTGCACTGGTTGGGCCTGGAAATAATGGTGGCGATGCGCTCGTGACTCTCAACTTGCTGGCCGTCGAAGGCTGGGATGTGATAGCCTATCTTTTTAAGCGTAAAGCAGGTGATCCTTTGGTGGCGCGTGTTCAAAAAGCCGGCGGAAAAATTTTGCTTGCTGAAGAGGATGAAAATTTTGAGGGCCTTAGAGCTTTTACCGCAAAAACTTCTGTTTTTCTAGATGGTTTACTCGGTACTGGCATAAAATTACCTTTACGCGAAAATGTAGCCGATTTACTTGCTGCAGCTAGTGATGCCCTCGAAATGATTGAATGGGAACCTTATATTGTGGCTATAGATTGCCCATCAGGCGTGCATAGTGATACCGGGGAAGTTGCGCCTGAAGCGATTCCCGCAGATATTACAGCAACGATGGCGGCGATTAAATTTGGCTTGCTAAAATTGCCCGCTTTCGAGTTATGTGGTGATATTGCGGTCGTGGATATTGGTGTGACTGATAATGTCCCCGATTGGGTTTCAGTGAAAAATTTTGTAGTAGATGAGTATTATGTCTCTGCCCTTTTACCTGATCGCCCACTTGATGCGCATAAGGGGACTTTCGGTACAGCCCTTATTGCGGCAGGATCGATAAATTATACAGGTGCGGCACTTTTAGCGGGAAGATCTGCATATAGGGTTGGGGCAGGATTAGTGACTTTGGCAATTCCCTCTCTTTTGCATAGTGCGTTAGCGGGAGAGTTCGTGGAGCCAACTTGGGTGCTACTGCCGCATAAAATGGGCGTTATTTCAGCAGATGCATCTGCGGTCCTTCTTGAGAATCTTGAACGCGCTAGTGCGCTTCTTGTTGGACCTGGTTTTGGCATGGAAGAGACAACGCGTGAGTTTATAGAAAATCTGCTTAAGATGAAAAATGCTATGAAGAAGAAGGGTGGGATAGGCTTTGTACATGGGGAAGAAAAAAAGGAAGAGGAAAAAGAAAGAAAATTACCCCCGCTGGTTTTTGATGCAGATGGGTTGAAACTGCTCGCTCAAATTGAAAAGTGGTATGAACTAATCCCTGAGACGGCTGTTTTGACACCACACCCTGGTGAGATGGCGGAAATGACTGGGATATCTGTGGAAGATATTCAATCTAATCGCTTGGAGATTGCACGTGAATATGCTCAAAAATGGAATCACGTTGTGGTGCTAAAGGGAGCGTTTACGGTTATCGCCGCTTCAAACGGGGAGACTTTTACTATCCCTGTAGCAAGCCCTGCATTGGCTCGTGCTGGCTCTGGTGATGTCTTGGCAGGTTTGATTGTTGGTCTTCGCGCACAAGGATTGAGCGCGGTCGAATCTGCTCTTGTGGGGTCTTGGGTACATGCCCAAGCCGGGATTACGGCGGGGGAAATGATTGGTTCAGATGCTTCTGTTTTAGCAAGTGATATTGTAGATTTTGTACCAAATATTTTGGCAGATTTGTTTTAAGGTTCAAAATTTGAGCAAAAAATGACTTTAGGGAAATGATGATTAAGGGCAATCAAGATTAGATTACGTATGTTGCGGTTCTTCATCTAAATAAAAAAGGTCGTTCTCGATTTTGAGAACGACCTTTTGCTTTGAACTTTCTGATCTCTTTTATTCGTTTAGGAATTTTTCTAGTGATGCTTTGCTGATTCTGTAGGCATTGCCGAGTTTCTTTGCTTTCAAATCACCAGCGGTGATGGCTGCCATTACATCTTCTTGTGATACTTTTAGAATGCCAGCAACATCTGCGGGGGTCATGACAGAAGGCATTCCGCCACTTGCAGCAGCGGGAGCAGCAGGTGCTGCTTGTTGTCGTTGCGCTGCGCCAGATGTGGCATTTTGCATGAGGTTGCCAATGCCCATACCAGCACCAATACCGGCTGTGAGACCAGCACCGCCACCTTCGTTATTTGCGGCATCGCGCATGGCATCTGCGGCTTGAAGTTGGGTATAAACATTCATATCGAGCATGCCCATATCGCGTAGTTCTTGTGCCGATTTGGAGGAAGGTTTCAAGCTGCCAATATAGAAAGATTTAAGGGTTAAGCCGAGTGCGGCAAAATCTGGTTGCGCTTTTGCGCGTACGCCTGCACCGAGTTCTTCGGTGAGACCAATCAGCTCGAGCACATTGCTTTTTGCGCCTGTTTCACCGAGCAAATCGGCAAATTTTGAGAGCAACATAGTGCGCAGACGATCGTCAATATCGTCCATATCGTAGGAGCTTTGATTGCCAACAACTTGGGTTACGAATTGTTGTGGGTCGCTAACTTCGATGGAATATGAGCCAAAACCTTGTAAAAGTGCCACACCCAAGCCAACACCAGGATTTCGTACGATAATGGGTTGCGGTGTGCCCCATTTCAGGTCGGCAAATTCTTTCATTGAGACAAAATAGACCTCGGCCGGGAAAGGTGTGCGGTCGTTGAAGGCTTTGCCAATAAAATCTGTGATTAGGGGGATATTGGCGGTGGCAATGGTATGCCGCCCTGGCCCAAATTTATCTAGTGCTTGCCCATCACGGAAGAAAACCGCATTTTGAGATTCGCGTACAATTACTTGCGAGCCAACTCTATAATCACCGATTCCCTTTTCTGGGAAGCGATGTACGATTTCATTTTCCATTTCATTGGGGTATTCAATAACATCAAAAATTCGAGCCATTTTCTTCTCCTTTTTATAAGCGATAATAACTATCTTATTATAGCGTATTTTTAATGGCTAATCTCTATCATTAGGAAGGAGATTATTACACCGAAAGTACTGGTCATAATGAGCCCTTATTTGCTCATCTTTTCACCCGTTCCGCCATGTCTTATCATCAAAATTTCGGCCATAATGCTGATGGCGATTTCCTCTGGCGTTTCTGCTTCTATTTCTAGACCGATGGGAGAGTGGACGCGTTTCAGTTCTTTTTTATCCACGCCTCGAGCGCGTGTCAACTTGATTGCCTCTAACCAGCGTTTTTTTGACCCGATCACGCCAATATAGGCGGCTTGGCTCTTTAATAAGTCAGGAAGGGCAAGTGAATCTACGTCTGCGCCGCGTGTTGCCATGACCACAAAGGTCTGTGCATTAATATGAACCTTTTCGGCGATTTCTTCCATTTCGATGGCTAAATATTCATCCCCGCCAGGGATATGCTCTGGCGTGCAAAATTCGGGTTTATCTTCCACGATGACCACCCGATAATCGAGCCATTTGGCGAGATGGGCTACGGCCTTCCCCACATGACCTGCACCAATTAATAAAAGAGTTGCTTTTGGCAAAATAGGCTCCACAAAAACCTCCACTGTGCCGCCACAAACACCGGCATCGCCTTGAGCGGGATCGTTCATCTGATAGGTGAGATAGCGTGCTTCACCATCTTGCATGGATTCTAACGCCCCAGCATGGACGCGTCTTTCTAGCTCTCCGCCGCCCACTGTGCCGAGGGTTTTTCCGTTGGCGTAAACGAGCATTTTGCTTGTTCCGTGGCGAGGGGTTGAGCCGTGACTGCGGACGATGGTTGCGAGTGCCGCAACTTGTGATTTTTCTTCAATTTCTGCAAGTGCTTGGTATATTCTTTTCATATTTTTTCCATTTTCTGGTTTGTTACTTATCACGTCCAATCTTCAAGTTTTTTATCGCTCCAACAAGCCCAAAACACCCGGCAACAACTGCTTCTTCCGCGAAACGACACCCTTTGCCAGGCGCGTGCCATCTGGTTGGCGTGGGTAGGGTAGGTCGCTTAGCTCGGAGGGGGCTTCCACGATCAGCAGTCGGCTGGAGCCGCGCACCACATCTGTAACCATCAGCATCGCAAAATCGACGGCTTTTTTAGCGCGTAAATCTTCAAGGGCAATTTTTAATTTCTTTAAATATTTAGCCAGTTGTTGCAAGTCGGTCACTTCGGCTTGGGCAACTGCAAATCTATAATTGCCACCTTCGTAGAGCTTCATATCGGTAGAGACAATTTCTTCGGGGGTGCGTGAGGAGAGTCCTGCCCCTGCGCTCAGAATTTGCTCGCCGTAGCTTTGCACCGTCTCGCCTTCAAGGGGACCACCATGCACAAATGCCCAGCGCCCTAATCTTTTGGCGGCGGCTTTATCTCTTTCGGTCGTGGTTGGAGAGGTCAGAATTAGTGTGTCTGAAAGTAAGCCCGCTAGCAAAAGTCCCGCAATTCTGGGGGGCGCGCTTAGCCCGGCTTCTTCAATTTTTTCAGAAACGAGCGTGCTGGTGCTACCCACAATATCGACTGTGAAGCGAATCGGGACATGCGTAGAAGGATTGCCCAAACGGTGATGATCGAGAATCTCGATTAACTCTGCTTCTTCGAGATGTGCTAAAGCCTGCCGTGCTTCATTATGGTCTACCATAATAATTTTAAGGCGGGGCGGGTTTAATGCATCCCGTTGGCGACAAACGCCTTTATAAACGCCATTTTCGTTCACCACGAAAAAATGATCTCCTTCGTAGCGTAAAAGTCGTGAAATAGAATCTCGAATCCGTCCGCTGGCTTTAAGTTGAGGCACATCCATATTGCAGGCTTCTCGGCAAGGCGCGTCTAGAAGATCGGAGATTTTCATCTCTTGTTTTTTGCTATGCGCGCCGACCACTTCACCCATGTAGGCAAAAATACTGCCGCCTGTAATCAAGCCAAAGGGCTTCCCGTCTGCATCCACAACGGGAGCAACTCCACCCGTGCGCGAAGCGATTGCCCACGCTTCTCGTAGTGGCGCGTCTGGGTCGGTCGTATCCAGTCGGCGCACCAGAGTCTCAAATCTAGGGGAAGCATCGTTTAGCAAAATTGGCGCATCTAATCCCAGATGTTTCAGCACCCACGCTGTCTGCATATTTAATGTTCCCGCCCGTGCGGCCAGCACAGCGCTATCGTCGCGTTCATTTAGCAACCAAGCGTAGCCCGTTGCTGCTGCGATGGTATCGGTATCGGGGTTGATATGTCCAATCACATAAGTTTTGCTCATTGTTCAGTCCTCAGGCTTTAGATTTCAGATTTTAGCCATTTTCCCCTAATTTCCATTTGTAGAATTTGGGGATGCGAAGCAGTTTTTTCTAGATGCCCTTCAGGGCAGAGGGGCTGGTTTCAGCATATTTTCTATATATCGATTTAGTTATTTGATTTCCATCAGGGCAGCGGCTGTTTATAAAAACGCTGGGTGGGGTAGGCCAGCTCAATATCTGGCGCAGCGGCAAGGACAATCAGGATATTTTCCCAAATTGTGCTGGCAGAGCTGCGGCGGAGGCGTGGCTTGCACAGGTAGCGGATGGTGAGTAATACCCCGCTTTCTTGTACAGAAGTGTAGACAATGGGCGTGGTTCTGCCCGTTTTAAGCATGAAATTTCCGGGCACCTGCATACCAGAGTCAGTAACTTTTCCTGCATCGGATTGATTGAATTCGCTGGCTATTTTTGAAAGCGTTTTCTTGGCTTTTCTCCAATCACTTTCAAAAGTGATCAATACTTCGAGTTCGTTCCAGATATATTGGAAGCCATGTGAATAATTGCTCAAGATGCTGGTAAAGATAATGCCGTTGGGGATATGCAATACGCGCCCAGTAGATTGGTCGGCGTTGACCCAATTTCCGATTTCCATGATTGAGAACTGGAAAATACCTAGGTCGATCACATCGCCAGCAACATCGTTGATTTCGATTCGGTCGCCTACGTCGAAGGGCTTACGAGCAAGAATATATATCCAGCCAACGATATTCATTAGTGGGTCTTTCAGTGCAATCGCGATACCCGCCGAGAGCAGCCCCAAAAAGGTGACCACGGTCTCCATCCCTGTTAGCCAAATTCTCCCAATTGCAATCAGTCCGATAATAAAGCTTAAATATCCGATTCCTTTTTGCAATTGGTAGCGGTACTCGACAGTCTTGGCCGCCTTCTTCGAGATACTCACAAGTAAACGCTGGATAAGCCAGAGTATCATGATCGTGAGCAGGGTTTCAAATAAATTGCCTTGAATAACAGGTGTTACCCCCATTGAATTTTCGAGCCAGATAATGATATTTTCCATTTAGACCTCAGACGTTAGGTTTTTCTCCCCTGAATTCCGTTTGTAGAATTTGGAGGATGCGAAGCAGTTTCTCTTCCAGATGTCCGCTAGGACAGAGGGGGTGATAGAGGGGCAAAATTACCTCATATCAAAAGTATATCCTTCCAGGAGATATACACCCTTTGGGCACGTTTCACTCGTGATAGACACCTGAATCGTATCTTGAAGATAGTTCTCGTCATCAACTTGCTCGGCATCAAGCGGGCCCACCGCGCAGCTTACCGGCGTTGGAAACTCGTTTTGATGCTCAACCAAATATTCCACCGCCTCGGGTGGCATTGCAATGCGTGGAATTCGCATTGTGTCAAATTCTGGGGCATAAGGTGGTGCCATAAATTTAGCGCCGTTAATAAGCCAATCAATATCAAAAACCGCCAGCATAGGGTCGCCTTCGGGAGTGATGTAATTCACCATCGCATTATATGCGCCCCCGAGGGGCCAATAGCCAAAAGGAATGGCGAACATATTTCCCAAATCGGGGATTAAATCTTCGCGCCCTGCATTTTTGAGCAATTGCCGCAAGAAAATATCGTTTTGCTCTAGCTCCCAAAAGATGCCTTGGGCATTGCTTTTATCGAAACGAGCATGGGTATAAGAGTGATTATAAACGCGGGCATCATTTTCTATGGACCATATAATTGTTTTCGCGAGTTCATCTCTCCACTTTCCTTCAAGGTCGCCTTCGGCATAATATTTATCACCGAGATTAGCAAATAAAGTCCACTTGAATCCAAATTCTGGGTGCGCTTGGCCATAATCCCATGCCAATGCAAGCCCTGTTTCAGAGCGTGGCTCGCCATTTTCGTCCATACGAATCTGATTATTATAGAAAAGATCGTCCATCGTGAAAACCAAAGGCCTTCGCCCCACTGGCACATATAAATCTCCCTTAATCCAATCTTCGAGATGGATGAGCGTAAAACCTGCCTGATTGAGTGCGTCTAAGCCTGCTATAAAATCTTCCATTCTAATTTTATGGTCAGTGGATTGCTTTGACGTATTCGGTGCAAATTGATGATAATTAATAATAGGAACGCGGGCATCTTCTACCCATATAAGTGCATCTAAGAAAAAGGGAATTTCAGTTGGGGTAGGGATGGGTGTTTCTGTTTTTGTGGGGATGGTCGCTTGTGTTTTTGCAATGCTTGTTTTAGCGATCTCAAAGGCCATCGCCTCAATATCAACGGGGATGGCCGTTGGCTCGGCCGGCATTGCGCTACAAGCTGTGAAAAGTAGCAAAGTGAAGAAAATCAGGTATTTTTTCATAGATGAATTATATCACTGGGGCACTTTCTACTTTTCTCTTTCCGCTTCTATAATCATCTTCCATAACTTGATTTCATCATAAGAAACTTCTTCGCTTAACGCGTTAAAGATTGTGCTTAAAAAACCATCATTATGTTCCTCAAAAGCGTCTATCACGCGCTGGCCATCTTTGGCTGATAATTTACTCATTTTTTTTAGATATTCGGCGTTGATTTTGCGCCCATCTGTTAGAGATTTTTGAAGGTGTCCAAAAATAGTGCCGGGTTTGAAGCCCATCCCTTCGGCAATTTCTTCGATGCTTTTCCCGGCCTGAAATTGCTCCCAGACATATTCGCTACGTTCTCGCCCTTTTTTGGATGAAAGACGTTTTCTCGCACGTGGTTTTTGCTTGCTGAGGGCTTTAATATCATTCTCCTCGCAATAGGCTTGGATTACTGGTAAAAACTGCGGCGCATATTCTGTAGCCTTCCTGCCACCAACGCCATAAATCTGACGCAAATCTGCTTCGCTGTGCGGGAAGTAACTCGCCATCTCAACCAGTGTGCGATCCTGAAAAATCACATAAGGCGGGATATTCTTCTGGCTGGCTAATTCGCCGCGTAAAACACGTAATTTTTCAAAGAGGCCTTTATCATATTTTTTGCTTTCAGGCGCGGAAGATTTTATAAAGCCTTTGTCTACTTTTGCCCAAACTTCTTTGCCATTTAGTACTTCTTCTCCCCTTTCAGTAATGGCTAAGGAGCCGTGTGGCTTGGTGCGCTTTAATAGTCTTAAACGTATAAATTGAATAGAGATATGCTGCCAATACTCTTTGGTATATTCTTTGCCTTGCTCGTAAGTGGAGATTTTCTCGTGTCCAAACTTAATCACTTTTTTGGCACGTGAGCCGCGCAATATGTCAATTAGATGTGCGGAACCGAATATTTGTTTGGTTTCGAGGGATGTTTTAACGAAGAGAAGTGCGGGGGCAGTCAGGTTTTCTTTAGCGGTAGCAAGTTCAGGGCGGGCGTGATCCGTTTGCCCTTCATCTAAACAATTATCACAGGCTTTACAGTTTTCGCCCTGATATTTCTCGCCAAAATAATCCAAAAGGGGAAGTCGCCGACAGTTTAGGGCATCCACAAAAGCAAGCAAAGCATCGAGACGAGTCTCGGCACCTGCGCGCAACTCTGGGGCATTTTGCGAAATAAAATATCGAATTGTACGGACATCGGAATAGGAAAAAAGGAGCAGGCAATCGGCGGGGAGACCATCGCGCCCCGCTCGCCCGATTTGCTGATAGTAGCTCTCGATATTTTTGGGGAGGTCGTAGTGGAGGATAAAGCGGACATTGGATTTATTGATACCCATCCCAAAAGCGACGGTGGCGATGATGATGAGATTGTCTTCGTATCGAAAACGGCGTTGATGGGCGCGGCGGGTGGCAGAATCCATGCCCGCGTGATAGGGCAAAACGGGGAAGCCCTCGTTCTGGAGTTGGTCGGTGAGATTATCGACATTATCGCGGGTGCTGCAATAAATAATGCCTGCTTCTTTTTTATGTTGGTTGAGAAAATCGCGTGTTTGTACCACACCTGCCACTTTGTCGGAAACGCTTAAGGAGAGATTTGGGCGGTCAAAGCTTCCTGTGAACTCATTTGCGTCTGCAATTTCTAGGCTTTTCTTAATATCTGCGCGCACGCGGCGGGTGGCGGTGGCGGTGAGCGCGAGGATGGTAGCTTGGGGCAATTTACGCCGCAAAGTATTCAGTTGACGATATTCGGGACGAAAATCATGTCCCCATTCGGAGATACAATGGGCTTCGTCAATTACGATGGCTTCTACGCGGCTATTTTCTAAGAGCGCGATCGTTTCTGGACGCAGAAGGGTTTCTGGCGCACCGTAGAGCAAATTTATTTCCCCGCGCTGCACTTGCCCAACCGCTTGCCCGTACTCGGCGTGCGTGAGGGTGCTATTCAAATAAAGTGCAGGAATGCCCCATTCTTGTAACTCTAAAACTTGGTCTTCCATGAGAGAAATTAGGGGAGAGACAACTACCGTTAGTCCGCTAAAGATAGTTGCAGGCAGTTGATAGCAAAGCGATTTTCCGCTGCCGGTTGGCATGACAGCCAGAGAATCACGTTTTTTAAGGACGTTTAGGATGATCTCTTCTTGTAGGGCGCGAAATTCTGGGTAGCTAAATTTTTCTTGAAGGATTTCTTTGATGTGTAACCCAGCCTCTGAGCGGAGACGTAGCGATAGCGGAGGCGTAGATGAAGAGCGATTCTTATTGATATCGTCCTTCGACTGCGCTTCGCTCCGCTCAGGAACTGGGGTGTGGTTTGCTTCCTCTGTGCCTGCAAATGAGTCAATATCATCTAATGGATTGATTCTCCCCCCATCGGGGGGAGATGCCCGAAGGGCAGAGGGGGGCTGAGATAGCCGCAGCAGGGCATCTTTTTGTGAAATGAGAGCATCACTTTCGTCAATATGGAGAACTTCTATTCCCTCTTCTGTGAGTGTTTTTCCAATCAGATGTGTGCGATGGCAGTTTTCTGGTTTTCCTTCGCTACACATTAGCATAACACGATTTCCCTGTGCGCTGGCTTTATGAAGGCGTTGAATGCCCTCTTGATAGGAAGGAGTTTGCGCAATTTTTTCGTAGTCTGCATTTTCTTCCTCTTCGGGCTTTCCGCCTAAAGTATCACCCATGAAAAGATAGCGAATATTATTTTTCTCTAGAAATTCTTTCAGAGTCTCTTTAGAGAATTCTGGCTTATAGCTTGAGTAGGGTTGACTACGCACATCTAGCAAATAATATATATCATTTGCTTTTAGCGTGTGCAAGACTTCATCGATTTCACGTGCACCGTATCCGATTGTGTAGATGGGGGTTTTTGGCATATTTTCTCTAAATTTTTGTGATTAAAATCAAAATTATTGTACCACTCGGCAACTTGTTAGTTCTTGGTTGCGGTCGTACAATGGCTCAATATTTTAGTATTGGAGCTTCAATGAATTCAAACGATAAACGTAATTTCGCGGGCGGTATTTGGCATGGTGGCATTCTTGCAATCGGGAACTCTCTCGTTCGGCCGACGACGGTTATTTCTGCATTAATTGTTCAGCTAACTGGCTCTACAATTTGGGTTGGTGGCCTTTCTACAGTGCTTACGGTGGCGGGCACGCTACCGCAAATTTTTGTCGCGCGCTGGCTGGAGCCAAAGAAACGGAAAATGCCTTACCTGATGCTCGCTATTTATCTGCGCGTAGCCAGTTGGGGTGTGCTTGCGTGGATGATTCATGCTATTGGTGCAGAGCAGCCTAATCTTATTGCGTGGGCATTAATTATTTTATTGGCAGTTTTTTATGCAGGTGGTGGTCTGGGAAATATCCCCTTTACCGACATTATTGGCAAAGTTATCCCTCTCCCTCGGCGGGGAGCCTTTTTCGGATGGCGCGGCGCCTTAGCAGGGCCGCTTTCAGTTGGCGCGGCAATGCTCGCACAACGCATTCTGGCAAATGTGGAATATCCTGACAATTACGCGATCCTTTTCGGATTAGCCGCTGCTTTACTCGCTCTCGCATCGCTGGGATTTTGGGTCATCCGTGAGCCAGATTCGGATGTAAAGGACGTGCGCCCTCAAGCGTGGTCTGCCTACTGGAGCGACGTGGCGCGCGCATCCCTACACTTGAAGCCGTTGGTCATCACCGAGTTGCTGACAGGCTTCTCGTTAATGGCTCTCCCCTTCTATGTTGTCTACGCCAAAGCTGATTTAGGCGCACCCCTCGCCGCTGCAACAGGATGGTATCTCATAGCACAAGTGGGTGGTGGATTTGTCTCTAATTTCCTCTGGGCGCGCCTCGTGGATCGCTACGATAGCCGCATGATGCTCTTTATCTGTGCCGGGGTTGCCGCAATTACACCTTTGCTAGCTATTTTTGTGAGCCAATGGGGCTGGGAAGCATTAATCCCTATTTTCTTTTTGGCTGGGTCTACCTTTAACGGTCGCCGCGTGGGGTTTCAAACGATGCTTCTCGAAGTTGCCCCCGATGCGCAGCGCGGCACCTATGCGGGAATTAACTCTCTGCTTTCTTTGCCAATCGCCTTTTTGCCTTTGGCGGCAGGTGCATTACTAAAAGTGATTTCTTATCCGACCCTTTTTATTATTACAGCTCTTTTTGTTGGTTTGGGTGCGGCGTCAACATTTTGGTTGCCGAAAGGGAAATAGAAAAGATTTAATAAAAAATGGCAGTCACCTTCAAGATGACTGCCATTTCGTTTTTATACAGCTAAGATTCTAATTTTCTTGCATCGCCTTCCAAACTTTCTCTGGCGTAACGGGATTTGCGTCAATATCTACGCCTACCGCGTTTTTCACTGCGTTCGCGACTGCTGGGGCAACCCCATCTAGGGGAATCTCTGCGACCGCTTTCACGCCAAAGGGGTGACTTTCTTCAAAGGTTTCTACGAAGATAACCTCGAGTTCGGGCATCTCATCGGCTTGGAAGATATGGTAATCGCCAAAGTCTTTTTCACGGGCTTCACCTTTTTCGTTATAGACCATCTCCTCGCAAACTGCGTATCCGAGAGCTTGAGTCATGCCGCCTTCGATTTGTCCGCTGGCGGCGATGGGGTTAACAATCACACCACCATCAACAGCCATGAGTAATTTGTCTACAGTAATTTGACCCGTTTCGGTGTCTACAGTCACTTCGGCGAATTGAGCAGCGAAGGGCGGAGGTGATGATGGGGAAACGTAGGATGCTACAGCCATAATCTGTTCTTGTTCATTGCGATGTAGGGTGTCAAGTGCAATTTCACTTAACGAGACCAAGCGTCCATCAGGAGCGACAGCGTGCTTATCCTTCAAGAGAATATCTACATCGGCTTCCAATTCTAGCATTTTTCTAGCGCGAATCTTAATCCGCTCTGCTACTTTTTCTGCTGCTTTTGTGACCGCTGCGCCCGAAACATAGGTGGTAGATGAAGCGTATGCGCCCACATCAAAGGGTGTGAAATCGGTGTCGGATGAGTAGGCAATGATGTCGTGGGTGGGCACACCGAGCACTTCTGCTGCCATTTGTGCCAGCACAGTGTCTGAACCAGTACCAAGATCGGTTGCGCCGACGAGCATATTGAAGGAGCCATCATCGTTCATCTTCAAGGATGCGCCGCCCATATCGAGATAGGGAATTGCAGTGCCTTGCATGGCGGTCGTGATGCCGATACCGCGCTTTTTGGTAGGGCTGAGATTTTGCCAAGCTTCATTATTATGTTTTTTATCCCAGTCAACTGCTGCTTTGCCTCGCGCCACACATTCTTCTAGCCCAATGGTGTGAATAATTTCGGGGCGTGGCTCTCTGCCTTCGTTCCATGCGGTGCTAAAGGGGTGATATTCGCCGGGGCGCAGGGCGTTTTTCATGCGGAAATCAATCGGGTCAAAGTCCATCTTTACTGCAATCTTTTCAAGATGGCGGTCAAGTGCCCAATAGCCTTGTGGCACACCATAGCCTCTATAAGCACCAGATGGTGGGCGGTTTGTGTACACAATATCGGCATGAAAACGGATATTGGGGTTTTCGCGATATTTGCCAGCACCCACATAAAGCGCGAGCGATTTATGCCCAGTATTGCCTGTTACGGTGAGGGCGTGTGCGCCATTTGCGCCTGCGTCTGAGAGGATTTTCATTTCATTGGCGGTGATTGTGCCGTCTTTGAGTACGCCTGTTTTCATCCAGATTTTCATTGGGTGGCGTGAGCGGCTGGCAATAAATTCTTCTTCTCGGCTGGCTTCGTGCATCACGGGGCGGCCTGTTGCAATTGTCAAATGGGCGGCAATATCTTCGACTTGCACCTCTTGCTTTCCGCCAAATCCGCCCCCAACGCGGGGTTTGACGACTCGAATTCTTTTTATAGGCAATCCCAAAACAGGAGCCAACATGCGCCGCGCGTGGAAGGGCACTTGAGTGCTTGTGCGGATAACCAAACGGTCGTCTTCGTCCCAATATGTAATACAAACGTGAGGCTCAATATGTGCTTGTTGCACCTTTGAGACTTCGTAAACGCCTTCAAAAACCTCATCTGCTTCGGCGAACCCTTTTTCTACATCACCGATATCAATGCGGATTTCTGCCGCGAGATTCTTCGATGCGTCTGAATCGGCAAAATCTACATATTCAGTTTCATCATGCAGAATAGGTGCGCCGGGTTTCATGGATTCTTCAATATCTAATAGGATGGGAAGTAAATCATATTCGACTTCGATCATGCTTAGGGCTTGCTTGGCGATCTCGGGTGTTTCTGCGGCGACAAACGCGACTCTGTCCCCAACAAAACGAACTTTCGTATCTAATGAGAAGGTGTCCAATGGGCCTGGGATTGGGTCGGATTGCCCTGCTGTTGACCAAACCACGCGGGGAATATCTTCGTGCGTTAATACTGCCACAACACCAGGGATTGCGCGGGCTTTACTGGCATCAATAGATTTGATTATGGCGTGGGCGTGCGGTGATTTCAAAACTTTTGCGTGGAGCAAATCGCGAATTTCAAAATCTGCCACAAAAGCAGATTTCCCTTGCGCGAGCTTTACTGCGTCTAATTTCTTTTCTGATTTTCCTACTCTTTTATAGTCTTTTTTTACTTCAACGATATTTACATGGAGTGGCTCAACTTCTTCGCCGCGCATTTTTGCCGCGGCGCGCATAACAGCCTCAACGGGTTTAACATAGCCTGTTGCACGTGATAAAACGCCGCCCATCGCCGCACGAACTGTATCCACATCGGGAGCAGGATTTTCGTCAAGGAGGGCTTTCGCGGTCAGAATCTGGGCGGGGGTATAGTATCCGCCTTGAATCGCACCAGTCTCGATAAATGCCTCTTGAATCGGATGCAATCCTTCTGTTTTCTTCCAGCCTTGGTCAGGATGTTCACCGAGAGACTCTACAGTGAGAATTTCATGCCCTTCTGCTTGAGCAGTGAGCATAGAGCCGGCATTGACAACTTTGCCATCGAAGAGAATCGTGTCTGAGCCTGAATAGCCATGCTCATCGCCGAAGCGGACGCTATGATAGCCAAGCGCGCGCAGGGTGGTGAGCAGGGTGTCGCCAGGGAGGGCAGTAGCTAAGTGGGTTTTATTATTGACTTTTAGGGTGATATTCATTTTATACCTCTTCGTTTTCGTTGAGTTTTTATATTCAATCTTGGCAATATTTCTTTTATATTTTTTTAGATATTATACTTTCTCTTGTGCAATTCTGACGTGCTATAAGGGCGCTATTCTACAGTACCAAAGCCTACTTTCTCAGGACGGATCAAAAGCATAGGCACTTGCATATTCATTTGCGCTAAATAGGGGGTAGAAATCGTGGCGTCGTATAAAGATAGCCACGCAGAGCGTGAGACCTCAAGAGATGCGCTTAATTCGGTTTGTGTAGAAATTCGGATTTTGCTATCGATTAAAAAAGGTCCCATAGCTGCCCTAACTGGCACCATTCTTCTGTTGGCTTCCTTTTTGTCATAGTCAAGGTCTATTTCATCTTCTGGAGAAACATGAAAACCAATTATTTTATGGGTAGGAAAATAAATCTCATCAAATTTTGTCGTTTTGACTGTATCCCCTATGCGAACTATTTGTGTTTCTTGTAAATGCAGAAAACTTGGGGCGCTATCTGTGCGAAGCATAATATGTACTCGCATCATTTCTCTAGTAATGATTTGTCCATGAAGTAATGCTTCTTCTGTATATATAACTACCGGTGTCTTTTTCTCGTCCTCATTCAATTCACGCATTACCTTTCTCCTTTTTAGGAATTATATAATATCCTCATATTATACCTCTTGCCTCGCTTTCCGTACGCGCTTATACTCATTTATATCCTCCTTAAGATTTAGCGAAGCTATTGCAGAGTGAGTGTAGCTGATTATTTATAAGTTGGGTGGGTGGATTAATATAGTATTTGAAAAATACCCGTGTGCGGATGCTAAAACCACCGCAACGAACGTGCTTCAAACTTGCCTCTCTTTTCTCTAGCATTTTTTTATCTCAAATAGAGCAAGTCATCATTCCAACTTCCTGAAAAATTAGGAAATCAAAATAATAAGGAAATTTATGCAAACGCGCTGGCAAATACAATCGAAATTACCTCCCATTGTGGATGAAGCCTTAACGAAATTCCCGCCTGTTTTACGACAACTGCTCTTCAATCGTGGTTACGCAACAGATGAAGAAGCACGTGCCTTCCTAAAAGCCAAACCAGATTTTGATACTTCCCCATGGGGGCTGAAAGATATGGATGTGGCAATAGAGCGCATTATTCAGGCAATTGATGGGAGCGAAAAAGTTGTCATATATGGTGATTATGATGTAGATGGTGTTACATCTTCTGCACTTCTCGTTGAACTTTTACGCTCTTTTGGCGTAGATGTAGATGCTTATATCCCTGACCGCTTCAAAGAAGGTTATGGGATTAATATTGATGCCTTAGATGGCTTTGTTGAAAAAGAGATAGATCTAGTCATCTCTGTAGATTGTGGGATTCGTGCCATAGCACCAGCAGAATATGCGCGCAAAATAAAACTTGACCTCATCGTTACCGATCATCATCACCCTGGAGCAGTATTACCCAATGCGCTTGCGGTGATAGATCCCAAACGTGAAGATGATGACTATGCTCAAAAAATGCTAGCGGGTGTAGGCATCGCCTATAAAATTGCTGAGGCATTAATGGAGAAAGTCGGTGAAGAATCATCACTTGCTTCGGCAGAACCTTTGCTCGACTTGGTCGCGCTGGGCACTGTAGCAGATTTGGCGCCACTTGAAGGTGAAAATCATCGTTTTGTACGGCGTGGATTGCGCATTATGCGTCATGCACAGAGGCAGGGACTTGTCTCTCTGGCAGGGGTGGCGGGCGTTAATATAAAAGAAGTAAGTGCCATGAATATCGGCTTTGGTCTAGGTCCACGCCTCAACGCGGCCGGGAGACTATACTCTGCGCTTTCTGCTTATGAGTTACTGATGGAAAAAGACCTCCACAGAGCGGGAGAAATGGCACAGGAACTAGAGAATATTAATCGTGAAAGACAAAGCCTGACGCGCACCATACAAGATCAGGCCGAAATAATTGCGCTTGCGGCCGATAAAGATGCCTTCTTGCTTTTCGCCGCATCACCAGAGTTCAATCCTGGCGTCGTTGGTTTAGCAGCATCTCGCTTGGCAGATAGCTATTATCGCCCTGCTATTGTGGGGCAGGTCAAAGAAGAAACAACAGTTTGTTCTTGCCGCTCAATTGCAGAATTTCATATCACCGATGCACTAGATGAATGTGCAGAATTTCTCGTAAAACATGGTGGTCACGCTGCAGCAGCAGGCTTCACGATTCGCAATGAAAATGTGGGTGCATTTCTGAAGAAAATGCGCGAAATCGCCGAACGAAAACTTGCGGACGTAGATTTGAATCCCGTTTTAGTCGCAGATATGGAAGTGCCGCTTTCTGACTTAAGCTTTGAGATGCTTGAGCATCTTAATTACCTGGAACCAACGGGTTACGGAAATCCACGCCCGATTTTTGTTTCACGAGATTTAAGCGTAAAATTGGCACGCGCTGTGGGGAGCGATAAATCACATCTTAAGCTAAAAGTTAGTGATGGAAAAGTCAATATGGATGGAATTGCCTTTCGGCTGGGGCACCTTAAGCCTGAATTGCCTGCAAAAGTTGATTTGATCTACACTTTTGAAGTCAATGAATGGCAGGGACGAAAATCCTTACAGCTGAATGTCAAAGATATAAAGTTTTAGAAAGAGGACACCGAGTTTTTAGAAAAGCTCGGTGTTTTTCGTTAAAAACATTCGCTTCATTTATCATAATCGTGACATTTGTGTTTAAAAATTCTCGTATAATTTAAGCATCTTTTAGAAACCTGAAAGGTTTTATTGCTCTATATTCTATAATATGATGATTTTGAAGGCATAGATTTAATTTTGACTAGTTCTGGTTGAAACCTTTCGAGTTTTCCAGATTAGGAGCCCCCCTTTATGACAGAAGAACTTGTAAAACGTTTACTCTCAGGCAACGAAGCCCTTGCGCGTGGTGCGTGGGAGGCAGGTGTGGAAGTTGCCTCTGGTTATCCTGGTACGCCCAGCACCGAGATTTTAGAGAATTTCGCCAAAATGCCCGGTGTCTATGCCGAATGGGCGCCAAATGAAAAGGTTGCGTTAGATGTCGCCATAGGCGCGGCGTATGCGGGCAAACGCGCTATCGCCACGATGAAGCATGTGGGTGTAAACGTGGCTGCAGATTCGCTTTTTTATGCGGCATCTACAGGCGTAGAAGCGGGGCTAGTTATCATTGTCGCAGACGACCCCTCTATGCATTCTTCACAAAATGAGCAAGATACGCGCAATTACGCCAAATTTACGCGCATCCCTTGCCTAGACCCTGCCGATAGCCAAGAAGCAAAAGATATGATGCTGTCGGCATTTGAACTCAGCGAAGAATTCGATACCCCTGTTCTCATGCGCCCGACGACGCGCATCTGTCACACCGACAGTCTTGTGGAAACAGGCCCTGATCGCTACCAACAACCAGAACCGAGCAAATATCCACGCAACCCCGCCAAATATGTGATGGTTCCCGCCAATGCGCGTGGGCGGCATCCTCTTGTTGAAAAACGTCTTGAAAAAATGACCCAATTTGCCGAAAATACGCCATTAAATCGTGTTGAAATGCGTGGTAAAAAACTTGGCATTATCACTAATGGCGTTGCTTATCAATATGCCCGCGAGGTTTTCCCCAAAGCTAGCGTTCTCAAGCTTGGTATGTCTTATCCGCTCCCTCCGCAGAAGATCAAAGATTTTTCCTCACAAATGGATAAGATAATTGTGCTCGAGGAGCTTGACCCCTTCATCGAAGAGCAAGTTTTGTTGATGGGCGTAAAGCTTTATAAGCCAGATGGATGGGATGCGGGCGCATATCCGCATTTCAAGTCGATTTTCCCTATTATTGGCGAACTCGACCCGAAGATAGTGAGAGCGAACGCTATTCGGGCTGGGTTGCTGCCCGAGGAAAAGGGTACCAAGCTCAGAGCCACGCCTGTTCCGCAAGCTGATAAGGTGATTCCGCTGAATTTGCAGGAGAATCTTCCCAATCGCCCCCCTGTACTTTGTCCAGGATGTCCCCACAGAAGCTCTTTTTATATTTTGCATAAATTAAAACGCCCCATTAACGGCGATATCGGATGTTATACCTTAGGTGTGGTGCCGCCCTTAAGCGCGATGGATACCTGTGGCTGCATGGGTGCCAGCATGGGCGTGGCGCATGGTGCGGTGGTAGCTGGAGACAGCGAAAGGCATATTGCCGTGATTGGCGATTCGACATTTTTTCACACCGGCGTACAGGCTTTGATGAACGTGGCGTATAACGGAAGCAATGTGATTACGATTATCATGGATAACCGCATCACGAGCATGACGGGACAACAAGAAAATCCCGCATCGGGAAAAACTTTGCAGGGGCGAGTAGCAAATGAAGTTGATATTGAGGCTTTGGTGCGCGCAATTGGCATCAAAAAGGTGAAACGTGTTGAAGCCTACGATGTAGACGCGATTGAGAAAACGCTCAAAGAATGGTTGAAAATTGATGAGCCTGCTGTGCTTATCACCGATCATGCTTGCGCCTTAGTGCCAGATGAGCGCCAAAAATACCTGGCTTTGGATGTGGTCGAAGAAGACTGTAATGGCTGCACGCTCTGCTTCCGTATCGGTTGCCCAGCAATTATTAAGTCGGATAAAGTGGATGAGAAAACACAACGCCCTATAGCTGAAATTGACCCATTGCTTTGCACAGGCTGCGAAATTTGCTCACAGGTATGTCCGCGGGATGCGATTTTATTCAGAGATGATGTTTTGAAATTGAAAATGGTTTAGAGAGTTTTTTATGAAAAAAACAAAAATTTTACTCACAGGTGTTGGCGGGCAAGGAACTATTCTCGCCAGCAATGTTTTAGCAGAATTGGGCATAAAGCTTGGCTATGATAGTAAAAAAGCCGAAGTGCATGGCATGTCCCAGCGTGGCGGGAGCGTGATTTCGCATGTGTCTTGGGGAGAGGAAGTCTTTTCACCCGTTATCCCTGAAGGCGAAGCAGATATATTAATTTCTTTCGAGAAATTAGAAGCAATTCGCTTTGTGGGCGGGATTAAGCCAGACGCAATGGTGTTGATTAATGATTATGAGATCATTCCTATCACCGTTAGTTTTGGGACAGGAGAGTATCCGAGCAATGAGGAGATAAAATCTGCATTTGCACGAGTAACAGAGAATGTTCATTGGGTGAAGGGCGTTGCTATTGCGGAAGAGTTAGGCAATGCCAAAGCAGGTAATGTGGTTTTACTTGGCGCTCTTTCTAAGATTTTAGAAATGGATGTAAATGTGTGGCTGGATGTGATTGTGGCGCGTGTCCCGCCAAAATTTGTTGAATTAAATCGAAAAGCGTTTCAGGCTGGGAGAGATGCTGTTTAGTTAGTAAATTGCGTAGAGAATCAAAAAAAGTCC
>JABGQV010000033.1 GCA_018648655.1 Anaerolineae bacterium
GATGAAGCATGAGCAGGAAATGCAAAAACTGAAAGTTTCAGAAGCGCCGAAAGTTGCTGAAACTGGCGGGAAAGATGCAGAAAGTAAGCTGAAAGTTGCCGCAACTTACAGCAACTGGCGGCAGGTGCCTGAAAGTGAGCGGATGAAAATTGCAACGATGTCGATGGAGGCTGTTAGGAAGAATTATGGGATAGGAGAGCGAACGGCCTATAACTGGATCTCTTACGCCCGGGAGGCTGAAAACGAAGCGATATTACCTTCGAGTGAAGTAGAAGGTCTGTAGAAATGAGTATAGTCATTCTGCTTGGGTTGCCTTGTCCGCAGCCTGCCCGTAGCCCTTCCGAAAGCTGTCCGTAGCCTGGCCGAAAATTGTCCATGTTGAAAAAGACAAAAAGGACGCTGGGTTGTCCAGACCTTGTCCGTAGCTCATCCGGAGCCTGTCCGTAGCTTGTCCGCACAAAAAAGCAAAAAACGGACTACCCCCTTCAGGGGTATGGCTCTCCATATTTATTCCATGCACAAGAGATAAATCCAATCCCATATTGAAGCAAAAAGGAGTTTCCTATGATCGTTCTTAACCAAAACTTAAGCGAGGTGGATGGTGGCCGAAGGCCAACTGCTATGAGTTCAATGACCCCTCAGCAGATCAAGAATGAAGCGGCAGTAGTAATGCGACAGGGGCTTTCCAGCCAGGCATGGCAAGTGCTTGACTTGCTTTTTGCGGGAGGCGTTATGACTGCAGATCAGCTTGGGATGACAACGCGTACATTACGACGATATGCTAAGCGCCGGATCATCGTTCGTTATATTTGGTCGTCAAAAGATATAGTTCGTGAGCTAGGGGAATATGGCCTTGTAGTTGAGAATGGGAAGCTTTATACCTTGGGGATGGTAGGTGCTGAGATCGCAAGTACACGGCATGGGAAGAAACCATCCGTAGAATACCTGGCTTATAGATTTGAGCGTGTCTTACGCAGAGTGATCGTTAATGAGATCGTCTTACGTATTGCTGCAGAAGCAGAATGCCACGGCTGGGACATGATCTGGATGGGTAAGCAGGAAGCGAGACTATTTCGCAATGATGATTTGATCCTGGAGCCAGATGCCTTTATTCGTCTTGAGCGAGGAAATGAAGAATATCCGTTGTTGATTGAGTATCACCATGAAAATAAGCGCAGACGAGCTGTCCAGAAAGTGCACGAGTACGAATATGCCCGGGAAAGTCATCTTTGGCAGGAGGCCTGGGATGTGCTGTCTTTCCCACCGATCTTAGCGGTTTTCCAGGACAAGGTTGTAGGGGAGGGATATCAGGATGGGATCAGGCAGGCTTCACCGGTGCGTTGTGATTATTATGGCCGTTTGCTGGAGGGGATTTGGGAGAAGGGCGGGATGGATAGCTGGTTTCATATTAATGCGCAAAGGAAGGGGAACGTGTTCCCCTGGTTAAGAGATGGGGCTTGATTTATGGGGAGACATTGCCAATCCTCCGTGGCGATGCTAAAATGAATGCGATTACTCAGCCAAATTTAACCTATCGCGGCCTATTGTCCTATTTCGGTTAAAGTCCCTTAGGGGGTAAAACGACGGCTGTGCACCTAGTTACAGACTTGATACGGCGGTTCTCACTTCCTTTCTGACCGACTTGATTCTTTTCGCCGTATCAACCCTTAACCGTTAGGCGTTTCGATATAATCAAAAGTGAATTAATATGAATAATCCAACCCAAGAAAATCTTTTTGACGCAATCGAACGAGCATGTGATGATCGGTTCGGCCCATCATCACCAAAGAGTATATTTAGAAATATCTCTGAAGTGCTTGCAAAATTACCCGATGATGTGTCTTTTACAGCTGAGTTTCTTGAAAAGAGAATTCGGTCTTCAGATTTACAAGCAAAACGAGCTATAGCAGCGTTGCTAGGCCTAATTGATATCGAAAATGACATCAATATCCTTTTAGAATTATTAGATGAAAAAGATGTACCAACTCGAATCAGGGCTATTGCCTCGCTTGGCAGAAAAACATTGTCAGATTGTCCAGATAAACTTTTAGCACAACTGGATGAAAATGATTCTGCAATAAGAGAACAGGCTGTTGTCACCATTGGAACTATAAAAGATGAAAAAGCATTTATTGCCCTTCTAAAAAGTTTTAATGACACCGACGACTCAGTAAAAGATGAAGTTGTCCGTCAATTAGCAAATTGCACTCAAATAACGAATAATTCTAATGTTTTGGTAAGTGCATATAAAATCTGGGTAATTGCCCCAATCCGTTTAAAAAGAGCAATAATTCAATGGATAAGTACAAGTCTTATTGAAATCAAGATAAAGTTACATTTATTAGTTGACACTATCAAAGAGTCGCTTATCACTTTTGATGAATTTGATTCAAAAATTATCCACGCAGTTGCCCGAGACTCCAACGGCAACACTTTTTCCAATATAGTAGCCGATGAGATTATAGAGATTGTTTCTTCGCAAGATTTCGAATCAAGAGAACTAAACATATTATCAAGTTTATTGCTTGAGCTTCTTGGGGGGCGAATAGTTGGAGAAAAACTTGCAGTGAATTTGATAGTAGCCAAACGAAACACTCTAAAAGATACTGCTTCAGGTGAAGTAATTAATCGATTAAATCTATTTATCAATTCAACAACTAGGGGGCACGACGAGAATGAGATACTTGGAAAGTTGCAGGAAGGTTTTCAAGCCAATTATGTAGAAGTTGCAGCAATACTCACAACTCGTACAATGAAAGAGTGGGAAACTACAGTTGCACAAGCAAAATCTGGATTTGCAGCTCGACTATGGATGAACATTATCATGTTTTCACTTGGCGTTTCTCTAACGCTTGTGTCAATTTTCCTTTTATTGTCAAATAATCTAGCAGGTTTGGAATCCTTCTTTGGGATTGGGACATCACTTTTGGCAGGCATAATCACAATGGCCTCAACTCTTTTTTTTGGGCCATTAAGAGAAATCGCAAAATCAGTTGCAGATGTTGGTGTTATAAACACTACATTGATAGGATACATACATAGGATTTTGCAAATTAGCCACACATTTGAATATTTGTATTTGACACAACGAATAGATTTAGAATCATTAAGAACTTTGAATAAGCACATTGATGATGCAACGCAAAAAACTGCCGATAATTTATTCACACTTATAGACCGTAAGCAAGATGACAAATTGAATCCGTAAGAGAGTACAATAATGGCAAAACAAAAAATAAAAGCCACTAAACTAACGGTAGGGTTGCCCTTCAATTTGGGCTCACTAGAAACGGAATCTACATCTGATTCAGAGAGAGTAGCTTGGGAATTGTATGTTGAACTAATTACTCGCCTTCCATTAAAAGAAATCGATACCCCATCAAGCGATGATCTTTCTTTTCTTTTTGACATCATTAATGTTACCCGTCAAATTTTACGACAGGCTGGGCCATCTATCAGTCGATGGCCTAATCCTCTTGGCCGCATGGTAATTGATATTATCAATAAAGGAATTAGACCATTCCTAGCAAAGTGGTATCCTTTGTTAAATGTGGCTAATCGAGAGAAAACAAAAGAAAACAACGCAAAAGGTCAACAGGATAAAACGCTCTTTGAGTTCAAACGAAATTTTGCAGACTTACACGGTGAATTAATAATTTATAGCGAAGCCTTAGCTAAATTAGCTGGGGTTGAATAAAACGGTTAAAAACGCCTAGTTCCGGTCGCTGGGGCGGTTACCCACCCCCGTACCGTGCAAAAACCTCATCCGAAGTATTTTACTTGAGAAAAGTGGCGACTCTCTGTACAGGCTTGTGCTTCCTACCTGCTTAATCCGCCGAGCTTATGGGAGCTTGACAGATCAAGGTTACTGCTACAATTTGTTTTGCATCAAGGGAACGGCTGATTTCTAACGTAAACTACTGGGATGAGGTATTGAAACCCTACGCGCAAACCGTTGGGTGCTTACTCGCAAATCATAAATAACAAGGTCAAACTATCATGTTTAATATATTCAACAGCGAACCAAAACGAAAAGGGCAACGCGATGAAGTTTTGCCTCAAGAAAATGATGGAGCGCCTGATTCAAATAGACCAAGTGGTTTATGCCCTCGCTGTGGCAAGCAGTCCAGTTTTGAAATCGCAGGCTCTCTGCCTGCTACGTTTGATTACGAGACTCATGTAAGAGGTCAGAGCGGCGAACAACACTACGACCTTATTGACAGAGCAACCTCGCTTATATGCCGTCATTGCAAACAAGGTGTCATAGTTATTGAAGAACAATGGGTAGGAGAAAGTCCAAAGAAAAAACAAAAAACAGGTGGTGTTATATCTTTTCGTGGAATTATTTGGTGGCCATTGCCAGAAGCAAAATTGTCACCTGCCGTTCCATCCGATATTGCAAATGTATTTTCTGAAGCCATTATTACACTTTCTGCGAATTGTCCAAGAGCGTCAGCGGTAATGTCTCGAAGAACGCTTGAAGCAATTACAGTTGAAAAAGGTGAGACAAAAGGTACGCTAGCAGAAAGATTGAATAATTTAGGAGCAAAAGGAGTTTTGCACCCTACACTTTCTGAATGGGCAAAGGAAGTTCGTTTGGTTGGTAATGCAGGCGCACATTTTGACCCGATTGAAAAAGTAACTATTGACGACGCCCGACAACTTGTAAATTTTATTCGCGAACTTCTCAAATACCTTTATGAGTTACCTGCTGAACTTCAAAAAAGGCGTTCGCAACCATAAAGCGCCCCCACCGATTAATAGCAGTTGTCAAGCCCTCACGAGAAAATGAATAAAAAAGAGCCATTGCCTTGAAAAGGCGGTGGCTCTTCTCTTTTGGGGAAGTTTTTTAGGACGACTTTTTTACCATTTTCTTGTCTGGACACGGCCCTCCATGCTCGTACCCTTTAAAAACCTCATCCGTGTTTTTTCTCAATAAATACGGATGAGGTTTTTAAAGGGTACGGGAGAATTTGGAAGTATGAGACAGATACTTCCTTGTTTAATTATATTTCTTGGCTTTTCTTCCAAAAAAAACGCCTTTGCGTTTTGCCTCAGTATTTATTCGCTTCTAAACCGCTGTGCTTGCAGGTGCGTCAAATAAAAAAGGCACAAGAAAAAAATCTTGTGCCTATGGTGGGGCGTGGAGGAATCGAACCTCCCACACTTCATCCCAGCCATAAACGGCAAACACAAAACTGAGTTACGCGTATCTCTTGTAGATTTTGAGACATGTCACCAGACACCCCAGAAGTGTGGTCGCACCACCTACAAAAACTGTTCGTAAGATTGTTGTCATATTGACCTCCAATTTCGCTTTTACGTTCAAGACGATATTTGCAGAGGCAGTTATCGCCAATGCAATGCAGAAAGACAACATGGTCTCAACCAAGATACCACATGCGCCAGAAAAATATTTGCCTAGGTAAGGGCTTGTTAATGTACAAGGCGTAATATATCATAATTATTATTGCAGGTAGAGTATCTTCAATGAATCGGGTGCGCTAAAATGTTGTAGATTCAAGAAATTGTCGCTGGTCTGGTAAATGTATTGAAGACC
>JABGQV010000032.1 GCA_018648655.1 Anaerolineae bacterium
CTCTTGCTCTTTGTGGCAACCTTTGGCAGTTTTGCCTTGCATCAGCAAGAGATGAGAGAAATGGTTGGGATATTGGATGAACGTGCCATTCGTGCCGCTGCCAGCGCGCTTAGTGAAGAGCTCAACAGTCGTGCAACAGCAATTCACGGACTTTCTCTACGCGCATCAGATGGGCAGACAGCACATCATATTTTAACAACTTCCACTACGCTAACTACAGATTTTGATGCTGGCTTAGCCATCTTCTCGTCTGATGGAAATTTACTCGCAGATAATAATTGGTCTATAACATCCCCTTCCCTAATTCTTGAAGAAATCTTAAGACAAGCAAAAACAGAAGCATCCTTTTCTTCCATTTATATCAATCCCGAAAACGATGAGAGCATCATTTTTATTATTGCTGCAGCCGCCCCCGATGCACCAATTGTCATTGGCGCATTCAAGCCCTATACACTCGCCGAAAACACCCTAAAAGAAATGCTAGGAACAGAAGAAGCCATTATCTCGCTTATTGATAAAAGTGGAAAAGTTTTATTCTCATCACAAAATGGTGTTGAAAGAAAAGGACTCATATCTCTCAATTCCCTCCTGCGTGGTGAAAGTGGCTCAGTTTATATTCAGCGCGATGATGGCGAACATGTCATCGCCTATAGTTCTGTTGCTCCACTTGGCTGGACTCTTGTTCTTGAAGAGCCTTGGGCTGCTCTTGCAACGCCAACACTCACAACCACCCTCATTACTCCGCTCGCGCTTGCACCTGTACTTTTACTAGCATTAGTCGCCTTATGGTTTGGCGCACGTCAAATTGTCCAACCATTGCAAAACCTTGATAACCGCGCTCGTGCATTAGCTTGGGGAGATTTTGATGCTATCCAAGAAACGGTGGGCGGCATCGAAGAGATTGCTTATCTTCAAAATACGCTCATCTATCTCGCTGAGAAGGTTCAAACTGCCCAAAAAGGCTTGCGTGGTTATATCGGAGCAATCACAACTGGGCAGGAAGATGAACGTCGGCGTTTAGCCCGTGATCTGCACGATGAAAGCATTCAATCGTTGATTGCGCTAAACCAGCGTGTCCAATTGGCGAAAATGAATAATAAAAATGATGAGATGGCAGATCGCCTTGCCGAAATAGAGAATCTCATGCAGGAAACAATTCGTGATCTACGGCGTGTGATTCATGCTCTTCGACCGCTCTATCTCGATGATTTGGGCTTGGTCACCGCGCTGGATACGCTAAGCAGAGAGATACAAGAAACTGCCGCAATCCCTATCTCCTTTCAGCATCTCGGCAACGAACGTCGTCTCCCTCCCGAAACAGAGTTGACACTCTACCGCATAGCACAAGAAGGATTGAGCAATATCGTACGTCACGCAAAAGCAGAAAAAGCCTCCGTCAATATCGTCTTTGCACCCGATACCATCTCACTAACAATCTCCGACAACGGTATCGGGTTGACCCTTCCCGAAAGCCCTGCCGAATTCGCGCCCAGCGGCCATTTTGGTTTGCTTGGCTTATATGAACGGGCAGAGTTAATTAATGCGAAATTGGAGATTCAATCCAAAAAAGGTGAGGGGACAAAATTATTGGTCATATTGCCATCTCAAGAAAAAGTAGGGAAATCAAAAAGGTAGGCAATATTGCCTATGCTATCGAGAGCAAAATTGCGCTAGTGGGGAAATTCTAAAAGACTTATCATTTCGGGGAGAAAATTCTACTTATATTCACATAGGAAATAATTAATGACATCAACAAATATCTCTCGCCGTGATTTTTTGCGTTTATTAGGCATCAGTAGCGCTGCCTTTGCTTTAAACGCTTGTGTTCCCGAAAACACATCCACTTCTCCTGCCATCGTGACAGCAACTCCCGCGTCTAAATCAGGGATAACACCAGACATCGAAATTTCATTAAAAGCTATAACAGACGAAGTACAGATTTTCTCAGGTGAAGCAACGCGTGTCTGGCGCTATCAAGGCCAAGTCATGAGCGGTCCTGACGATGCACTGATTACTATCCCCGATACTTATTTAGGACCAATTTTTAATGTGAAAACAGGGCAGACAATCCAAGTTCATTTCACCAATGAATTACCTGAGCCTTCTATCGTGCATTGGCATGGATTACACGTTCCTGTCGAAGCAGATGGGCATCCGCGTTTGGTAATAGAGACAGGTGAAACCTATATCTACGATTTCACCGTTGCTGACCGCGCTGGAACTTATTGGTATCATCCGCATCCACATGGAAGGACAGGCGTGCAAGCTTACGCGGGGCTAGCTGGGCTATTTATCATCCACGATGAAAATGAGTTGAGCTTGGGGTTACCATCTGGGGACTATGATTTACCTATCGTTATTCAAGATCGTAGCTTTGACGAGAAGAATCAACTGCTCTATGGCGGAAACGGAATGATGGATCAAATGATGGGTTTTCTGGGCAATCAAATTTTGGTCAATGGGCAGGCAGAGTTTTCTTTGCCTGTGGAGACGCGCCCTTATCGCTTACGTTTTCTAAATGGCTCAAATTCTCGCATCTACAAATTAGCTTGGGATGATGGCACGCCGATAACAATCTTAGGAACAGATGGAGGCTTATTAGAAGAGCCTGTGCAACGCGACTATATTACGCTTGCCCCTGCACAACGCGTTGAATTATGGGTTGATTTTAGCAAAGATAAAGTTGGCAGCGAAAAGAGTTTAGTTAGCTTACCTTTTACGGCCTATGGTGGGGGGAGTACGTATACACTTTTTAGTGCGCAAATTGAAAAAGACGTGAATGTCTCAGCACCTTTACCTCAAAAATTATCTTCGATAATATCGCATGATGAGGAGAAAGCGGTCAATCGCCTTTCGCCACGTTCAATTGTGATGGCAATGGGCAGCGGGATGCAATGGTCGCTAAACGGACGTACTTTTGAAATGGATTCTGTTGATAAAGATGAGATTGTTAAATTAGGTGATCTGGAAGTTTGGGAATTTAAAAACCAATCTAATGGAATGGGGATGGGGATGATGAACGAATCTCTACCGCATCCGATGCATGTGCATGGTTTGCAGTATCAGATCATAGAACGAGAAATTGACGAGGACAGACGTGATGCTTGGGAAACACTAAAAGAGGGTTTTATTGATGAAGGTTGGCACGATACAGTTCTTGTTATGCCAGGAGAACGAGTGAAAATCTTACTAAAATTTAAAGATTTCACAGGTTTATATCTCTATCATTGCCATAATCTTGAACATGAGGATATGGGCATGATGAGAAACTATCGTGTGGATTCCTAAACTCTTCTTTTTGCGCTGAATACAGCGTCCTTCAGGAGTATCTATTATTATTCAAATACCCTTCTTCACGCACGAAGAATCTATAATGGGAGCAAGCCTGATTTCACGAAAAAACTAAGTTTGATGGCGAAACAATGCTAATCTCAAAAAATTCTTCAAGGAAGGCACGCAAGTTGAATATCCTACAAATAAAATCTTTAACCTAAAGTGATTTGTATAAATAGAGAGAAGCCAAGAATTCCAAACACCCAAGCTGAGATAAGAATTATATTTCGCTTACGAAAAGCATGAGTGATTGTTTCTTTAATACCCACTTCATCTGAATTTATTTTAGCTGATGCAGGTAGCCAAAAATGACTGTCCCATGCGGTATAGAAAATTAATGGGATGAGCACCCACGAGAGCTCTCTCATTAGGGGCACAGTGCCTAGCCAACTTGCCAGAAGAACACCACTACCAAAAATGCTATAGGTTGAAAAGGCTGCAAGCTTACGATAAACCAATGATTTACTGGTGAGCCAGAAAGAGATTATTGCAATAAAGACGAGCGTAATTGATTTTGGTATACTCCCCCCTTCCCCGTTAAGTATCCCGAAGAAACTGAGCAGAAAACCAACCAAATCGGTGATACCAAAGACAAGAATATAGATTGCGAATATCTCCATGATTCTTTTCAAAAACGAGATGGAGTCCGGTACTTTCCAATAATTGATTCTTGCTGGTGTTGCTTCTATGGCTGCTTCTCTTTGCCAGGCATCTACATCGCCCAGACTGCGGGCAAGCCCAACAATATCTGGTTTATCACCCCCGCGCGCATCTACCCATTGATAACGACCTGTTTCTTTTAAACTATCTTTAAATTCGATGGTAGAGATAACGATGAATAATAATTTACCAGCGTAGTTTGATGTTATTTCTTGTACCCAAGCGTCAGAACTACGATTGCTCAAGAGTGCAATATGTTGCTCTGGGTTTTCCTCTATTAAAACGTGTGTATGCCCTGCTTTCTTAAAGATTTTTATAACCCAACGTGCAAAAGGCTTATCAGCAGGATCGGTATGAATTGTATACTGAATTGCTTTTCCTCTGCGTTTATTCGCGATATCAATATCAAAGGTTGAGATGACGACAAGCGGCTGATGTACTCGGCGACGTAAGTTTTGCAGCTCTTCTTCAGACTGCATCCATCTGAGTAATCCCGCTGAATGTCTGGAAAAAAAAGCGTAAGCAAAGAGCGTTAATAAGGCCATAATTCCAATAATCACAAGATAAATATACGAGCCACTTGCGGTATCACTTAGCCCTATCTGTCCTGTTGCGATAAGTGCGGGAAGCATTAACAAGAAATTAAATAAAACACTTCGCTTTATTTTTTTATATTCTAATTTATGGTGCAAAAATGGCAGCGCGTATCTTAACCCAACGAGAAGTGAAAAAACAAGCAATCCTAAGAAGAACTTTGTACCACCTGCTAAAGAGGCAAATTGAGCTTGCCTCAAGAGTTCTTCGATATTTAGAAAAAGAGCCATTAAAAAACTTAGACCTAGCGCAATAAAGACCCCAAATTGTGCCGCTAATATAAGCCAAATAGCGCGTGGCAGTTTTGTGGCTAATCTAAATTGATTAGGAACAGGGATTTGGTCATATAGCGGCTCAGCCTCTGATTTCAGAAAGGCCGCAAGCTCATGAAGTTTCTTATTGAATTCTCCCCGAAAATCATATGTAGGTAATCCCTTTAACTCTTCTGGTAGCTCTACAGTTTCAACAATAACAAGAACGAGCGGATTTCCTTTTTCGACAAAGCCTTTCCATTCATCTTGAGTATAGGGAGAATCTAAGGCGGCTTGAGAGACAACCAATACCATTTGCTTAGCGCCACGAACGCCATCTTTTAGCCCCTCAGACCATTCTGTACCTGCCTGTAATTGCTGCAAATCGAACCAGATATTAATATCTGCATTTTGTAGATGAAGCGCCAATGCCTCGGCAAAATAAAGCTGCTTACGTGAATAACTAATAAATGTGATTGATTTCTGTAAGGCTTCCATAGCTTCTCCTTCAAAAAAATATTATTATCTCTATTCGGAGATTATACATCACTATTCTCTGAATTCGCCCCTGTACAGAAGATATGGATACAAATACAAAAAACGCCGAAGGCTTAAAGCCTCGGCGTTTTCACTTAATTTTATTTAGATCTTGGATTCAAGTCGTAAGTGCAACAGGTTGATATCCGAAGAATACCTCAT
>JABGQV010000031.1 GCA_018648655.1 Anaerolineae bacterium
CGTCCACAGCCGCTTTTATCACGCTCGTGAGGCTCACTGTCAAGTCGGTGAGCGTAGCGGCGGCAGCCAAGAGACTTGATAGTGAGTACGAGCGTGATAGGCTGAGCTTTGGACGGTCAGCGAGTCATAAACACAACTTCTCTGGAGAGATTATGTCTGAAAAAATCATTAGTACCCAACGTGGTCTTTATGGACGTTTACAGGTCACTTTACCAATGCCTGCTAAATCATCCATGCTTTCTTGGGCTAAGAAGTCAGGAATGAAAAAAGCTGAATTTCTTCGAGTGGCTCTAATGGTTGGTGCTGCTCAATTAGCAAATGATCTGCAAGCCAAAAAGCTTGATGAAGGATATTTTGAAAACAGTAACATACCAGAAAACAATCTGTAAATTTGTTGGCTGACATGGATTTGCTGGAGGTTTCCTGCTCGGCAGGATACCAGCAATCCATATCAGCCAATAAAACAAAAAGAAGAATTTAGGATTGTAGGCGTAACAGCCCGCCCGCACGTGAGGAGGACGGACTGCTTCGCTAAACAATCACTACTTTGGTAAGAGAAATAATTGTTTTGTGCTACTGGCGCAAGCTCCCACCCTGTAACACGGGAGCGCAATGTACAGAGGATATAAGAATATGGAAGGAATAATACATTTGGATAGTCTTTACTTGGTTGTGAAGTATCCCCATTTAGATATTTTTGAAAATTGGTATCCCCATGCAAGAGATGTCGATTACAAGAAGCTAAAGGAAGGAATTGTAGTTGGTGATTTTGTCATAAAAGGTGGAGCAAGCACATATAAATTTAGTCTTTGGCAACATGATGCAAGGGTTTTCTTAACTGATCAAGTTGATGAAAAAATAGGAGATGGGAAGGGATCTGGTATATGGATACAGCTGGGGCCGAAATTTCTAATTCATCATGCTTACAATTTACATAATGCAATCACTGAATTGCTTCTTGAAATAGGTATAAAACGAAAGTATCCAATTAGTATAAGTCGGATAGATTTGGCAATGGATTTGTTCGGTGTGGATATGCAAGATCAAGATTTGAGCATTTGGCAAGCTGGCTGGGTCGGTCGCTCTAAAGTATCAAGTACTTATTTTAATTCAAGAACCGGAGCATTAGAAACGATCAATATAGGATCACGAAAATCATCAATTTATTTACGCATTTACGATAAAGTTGCCCAAGCTATTGCAGAGGGTGATATTGAATATTGGCTTGACATTTGGAAAGGATTTGAAGGCTCTGTAACAAGAATTGAATGGGAAGTAAAGCCACGTAAGGGGAATTTCGGGAAAGATTTGCAAGATTTTCATTTATTCACACCGGGTTTTTCTGTGATTGAGTTATGGAATTACTTGCTTGATTGGGGAAGGCTTTGTACTCCTAATCCAGATGATAGTAATAATCGCCGCTGGCCCGATGCCCCATTATGGGCTGATTTACGGGTGTTTGCGGCTTCTCATGCGGCTGGAGTAGATTGGCCCATGTCTCGGTATGGTAAAGAGTTTCATGGCATGAGTGAAGCTTATATAAAATTCTTGAGTGGAGTAATTTCAGGCGGTATGGCTCGCTTCAATCGTGAATCTCCCAGCGTTTATAACATGCTTGATGGGCTAGAAAAAAATGGAGAGAGTCTTAATAGAATTCAATATAAGGCTGAAGAAAAGGCGAAAATCATTTCAAGATTGTAGGAGGTAGTAATAAAAAATATGGCAAAAAGGAAAATTAAAAATGAGCATGATAACTAAAACTTCGCATCCTTTTTTACTAAAAGCAAGTCAAGTAGCAGAAATACTAAACACATCTAAATCGTTTGCCTATGCCCTTATGAATAAAGGTGAAATCCCTGTTGTTCGGCTCGGGAAATCAGTTCGTGTAAGGCACGAAGATTTAGAAGAATTTATTCTGGCAAATGTAGACAAGGGAAATCATGGCAAAACGGCGTGGTAATAAAGAAGGTTCGATATATTTCCATAAACCGAGCGGTAGGTGGTGTGCTCAAGTTTCCTTACAAGGGAAAAGGCTCACTAAATATTCTCCTACACAAAGAGAGTGCCGGGACTGGTTGAAAGAGATTAATTCACAAATAGATCAGGGTCTAACCTTTTCAGCAGCCCGTCTTAGTGTTGCTGAGTATCTTAGTGAGTGGACAAAAAATATTGAACTGACCTTACGCCCAAAAACATGGATACAATATAAGCAGGTGGTTAGAGATCATCTTCTCCCCTATCTTGGGAAAATCAAACTGAAAGATTTACGACCAGATCAAGTTCAATCTCTGTACTCACGAAAACTTGAAGAAGGTAAAAGTATTCGAACAGTTAGATTGACTCATGCAGTTCTCAGGCGTGCAATGAATCAAGCGGTTATGTGGGGATTGATAGGGCGTAATCCTGTTTTAGCGGTGAAGCCACCCAAGCAACAAAAGAAAGAAATGAAGTATCTAACAGAGGCACAAGTCAAGGTTTTGCTTGGTGCTGTGGATGAAACCCGCTATTCAGCTTTATATTATCTTGCTGTCACAACGGGACTTAGGCAGGGAGAATTATTAGGCTTGAAATGGTCAGATTTTGATTGGGGAAATAAACGTTTTCAAGTTCAAAGACAACTTCAAAGGATAACGGGCAAAGGCTTAGTTTTTAGTGAACCCAAAACCAAAGCAGGAAAGAGATCAATTGCTATAGGAAAGATTGCAATAAAAAAGCTTCGAAGGCATCAAGAAATATTATGTTTTCAAAGAGAAATATCAGGTGATAGGTGGCAAGAAAACGATCTTGTTTTCCCGTCTACAATTGGAACGCCCCTTGGCCCAAGAAATTTATCTACACATTTTTATAACTTGCTAATAGAAATTGATTTGCCAAAAATTCGTTTTCACGACCTAAGACATACAGCAGCAACTTTGATGTTCAAGCAAGGAGTGCATCCCAAGGTTGTCCAAGAACGCTTGGGACATTCATCTATAGTGCTGACAATGGATACTTACTCACACGTAATTCCAAGTATGCAAGAAGATGTAGCTGATATTCTTGATAAGGCTTTAGTGAGTGAGTTGCAGTAAAATTGCAGTAATTGAGCAAAACAGGAATTCCGAACAATTAGGATAAAAGCAAAAAGTCCCTGTAAAAAGGGACTTTTTTATTGTGCACCCGGCGGGAGTCGAACCCACAACCAACTGATTCGAAGTCAGCTACTCTATCCATTGAGCTACGGGTGCGCGGGGGAGATTATACCAATTATGGGCGTTTTTGCTAGCCCAACTTTTACTTAGGTTCAAATAAGTTCAGGTATTCTTCATAGCCTTCTTCTTCTATTTTTGCTACGGGGATAAATCGTAAAGATGCCGAGTTAATGCAGTAACGCAATCCCGTTGGTGCAGGACCATCATTGAAAACATGCCCCAGATGCGAATCGGCGTGTTTGGAACGGACTTCGGTGCGAGGCATGCTTAGTTTTAAATCAACTTTCTTTTCGATATTTTCTTCTAAGGGTTCTGTGAAGCTGGGCCAGCCACAACCTGCATCAAATTGGTCGAGAGAGCTGAAAAGTGGCTCGCCCGAGACGATATCAACATAGATACCAGCTTCTTGATTATTCCAAAATTCATTTTGAAAAGCTCTTTCCGTAGCTTCTTCTTGAGTAACTTGATATTGCTCTGTGGTTAGTATTTCTCGTAGTTCTTTGTCAGAAAGTTTTGTGTATTTTTTCATGAGTTTAGCCTCCTGCTATTTTTATTTTATAGCCTAACTTTTCTAATAGTTCAGCCATTTTGTCACGATGATCACCTTGTATTTCGATGATACCATTTTTGATTGTCCCGCCACTGCCACAACCTTGTTTCAGTTTTTTTGCTAGCACTTTCATATCTTTTTCATTAAGCATCAGATTTTTGACTAAGGAAACGCCTTTCCCTTTTCTCCCTTTTGACTCGCGATGCAGGTAAAGAGTCTGTCGGTTAGGAGGCAAGGAATTTGTTGAAGTTATAGTATGTTTTTGTTGGCGCAAATCGCCTTGAGATGATGACCAGACAGTACGATGATTCTTCTTGGACATTATTTCTCCTGTGAGGCGGGAGGGGTGTCTGTATCAGGGAGGGTAGGTGTTTTTTTTTTGGAGGCAACCCTGTTGAAAAAAGAACGTACCGCATCTAGTAGTTTGAGCGAGGATGGAGGTCTCTTTGCAGCATCTAGGTTTTTCCATGGATTTTCATCCAACATCTTCCGCATAATATAGCGCCCAATAAGAATAAATGTTGCAAGCATGGGGGCGGCGATAATAATGCCTAAAATGCCCATTAGATCGGCAAAAACGAGCGCAGCAACTAAAACAGCGGCTGGGTGTACACTAAGCGCATCTGCCATGATGCGGGGGGTGATAAAACCATCTAGAATTTGATCGAAAATAAGGGCAAGAATGATAACTGTAGCACTATAGGCGAAAGGATCCATGTCGAAGAGTTTAAAAGTTTGAAAATAACTGACTAGTGCGAGTGCGACCCAAACCATTGCAGGACCAATATAGGGAAGGAATTTTGAGATGCCTGCTAAGAGGGCTAGTCCGATAGCGTAACGAACACCAAGAACACTTAGAACGATGAGGTAAAAAATAAAAGCAAGGGTGAATACGATCATTTGCCCACGTAAAAAAGCGTTCCAGATACGACCCAGCTCTTGGCTAAGTCTTTTGAAATCTTCTACATAGCCAGGAACTTCGAATTTGAGTAAGTTTTCGCGTAATCCTCCGCTTTCCCCGAGAATAAAATAGGAGACGAGGACAACAAAGGCTGTCATGCCGAAAAAGCTAGCTGCGCCTGTAGCTACTGAGCCTAAGACTTGTCCTGTGCTTCCAAGAACAGGTTGGATATAGGAAAGTAATTCTTCGCTAATGCTTTCTAAGTTGAGTGTACTTAAGTCGATTGGCACAGGAGATTTCTCAGAGAGCCATTTTGCGGCCTCTGTAATAAGGCTTGGGATTTCATTAAGATTGTCTTGTAATAAGCTAATTAAGCTTTGTGTTTGTGAGCCAATGCCTAGCCCGCCTAAAGTGAATAAAGAGATGAAAAGGAGAATAAAAAAGAGATAGGTTATCCCCACAGACATTCGCCAGCTTAGACGCGGAGCGCGATCAAGAAGAGAGGCAATGGGTTGAAAAAGATAGGCTAAAATAAAAGAAATTGCCAAAGGGATAATAAGTTGCTTGAAACGCAAAAGTAGTGCTGCCGTAATGATTATGATAATCACGGTTATTATTGATTTGGTCATTACACCCCAGCGTGGTGATGTAGTTGAATTGGATTGTGCCATGATTTTATCCTCTTGGGTATGTGATATAAGAGCCTATAGAATACTTTAGTAGAAAGCAAAAAGCAAGATAAGAATAAGGAGCTTGCTTATGAGGTTGAAAGATTGTAAAATCAGTCAGTTATAAAAGACTTGTTTCTTGGATTCAAGTCGTAAGTGCAACAGGTTGATATCCGAAGAATACCTCAT
>JABGQV010000089.1 GCA_018648655.1 Anaerolineae bacterium
GGCATAGAAATATTTTAGATAAAATATGTCCTATTCATATTGAGAATTGCTGGCATAGCAAGCCGATAAAGTAATTTTTCTTTTTCTTTTTCTTCAGTGATATCAGTGATTATTCCTGCAAAATTACTGACATCACCATTTTTATCGTAAATCGCGTTAATATTAATGCGTAAGAAATATGCTTCTCCTTCTGTGTTTCGACTCCAAACCTCACCTTGCCAAGATTTTTTTTGTAATAAATTTCTGGGAATTTGCATAGTCAGGTTTTTATCTGCGATTACTGGAGGGAAAATCAATTCAATGTTTTTTCCTATAATTTCATCTTTATAACCTGTTATTTGAGTAAAACCGGTGTTGTAGAATTGTATAACTCCTCTTTTGTCTGTGGCTATCACACCATCTGTTGTATTTTCAAAAATATTCTTGGTTAATTTTCTGAGATATTCAGCATCTCTTTCTGTTGCGATATTTTGAAAAACACTTCGTGTTGAAATGCTTTTTCCATCTTTTATTTGGAGACTCGTTTCTCCTTTCAGATAAATAGGCTTTTCATCTTTGCTTATTAAGATAGTTTCTATCGTGGCGCTTTCTTGTTTTCTACTAAAAAGTGCATCGAAAGTGTGCTTGCAATCTTCAAGGTGTTTTGGGTGCATAATATCAAAAAGATTGAGCCCTTTTGCCTCTGTTTCTGAGTACCCAAGCGTTTTTTGCCAAGCCTGATTTACAAAAAGAAAACGCCCTTTGGCGTCAACAATCTGGATAACAAGATCAACATTATTAATAAAATCACGCATTCTTTCACGGCTTGCACGTAATCGGACATTGCTTGAATAAATAGCCAATCCGCTAATGCCACCAAAAAAAACGGGCACAACAAAGGCACTTACGTCTAGAGAAAAGGGAATGTTGAGCATTTTTTTCTGTAAGAGAGAAAAAAGACTTAAAAGTAGCGCGCCACCCATAAAAGAGCTGAAAACTTCATATAGAAATTTGTTTTTTTGCATAGCGAAATTATACATTTTTTTTGAAAAGTAGAGTTAACAAATTTGAAAGTTCGTATATAATGCGGGATGATGAAACTCAAACAAAAATTTCTCCCTTTTATCTTCTTATTCTTATTGAGTGCTTTGCTGATTCCCATCATCGCTTCCGCGCGCGTCTCAAAGCCTGCTACCGATGCATATAGCTTGATTGCTGAAGTAAACGCCCTCCGCACAGCGAACGGACTTGCGCCTTATGCAATTAGTGCCACCCTAATGTCCGTTGCGCAAGCTCATAGTGATTATCAGGCAGCTACAAGTTCCGTCACGCATTATAGCGCAGATGGTTCACGCCCCTTTCAGCGTGCGCTTGCCGCTGGCTATCCCGTTAGCGGAGATTTAACCTTGGGTGGATTTTTCTCTGAAAATATCGTTGCAGGAAATGGGCTCACAGTGACTAGGGCTGTAGAGATTTGGCAAGGAGATGCTCCTCATCTTAATACCATGCTTTCCTCACATCTTACCGAAGTTGGGGCAGGGGTAACCAATGTGAATGGTTATATTTATTATACGTTAGATGCCTCTGCGCCTTCAGATGGGGCGGTGCCCGTATATACGCCAGATCCAAATTTGACTCCTGATAGCATGGGCGCGACGGGGGCACTTCCAACCTTAGATTTAATCATGCCTGTGATCACCAGCACACCTAGCCAAAATGGTAAAGTGATTCACGAAGTCCAAGTTGGGCAGAGTGTATGGGGTATTGCTGATGTTTACGGGACAACTGTGCAAGAAATCCGTGCCCTAAATAATATGAGTGCTGATGAGTTAGTATATCCAGGGGAATTATTATTCATTCGCACAGTGGCAACAGAAACTCTGCCTACGCCGACTTTAGCGGCAACAAGTACAACGCCCCCAACTCAGGTTCTTTTAACGGAAACAAGTCTCCCCACGAGCGTACCGACGTTAATCGTAGAAGAGATGCCCGCAGAAGAGCAATCTGAGAAAAATATTTTAGATAGTGGTTTGTGGGTGGTGCTTGTCATTATTTTTGCTGCACTTTTGATGGCTGGTTTGGTTACGTGGTTGAGTGGCCGGGATGGAGGTTAAGATGAGTGCTTTTGGACAAATATCACCTGTCAAATATGAGTTTTCTTTGCTATAGTTGTCTTTTGTATAATAAATTTAAAGAGAGAAGAGATTTATGGTTATGATGAAAAAGAAGTATTGGTTTGCTTTTATTTTATTGATTGTATTTTCCTTTCAAGCTTGCCAGCCTCTAGAGCCTGTTCCTGATGAGCCTATACCTTTGCCAGCGACAGAGATTGTTGATGTGCCCAAAGAAGAGACCGTTGAAGAGGTTGTCGAGGAAAAACCCTCGGTAGTTTTGATTTCTTGGGATGGCTCTCGCGCAGATTTAGTGCACGACTTGATGGACGAAGGCTTAATGCCTAATTTTGCATCGGTTGCCGATGCCGGCGTGCGCGCGGAATATGCGCAGAGTATTGATCCATCCTTAACTGCTGCGGCGCATAACAGCATGTCATCTGGTTCTTTCCCAACGCATACGGGGATTACATCGAATAGCTTTCACGTTGTTGGAGATGACTTTTATTGGTATCGCAAAGGTTTTGACGAAGTAATGACCGATGCCGAGCCAATTTGGGTGACCGCATCAAAAAACGGATTAACAACTGCATCCGTCTTCTTTGTAGGTGGCTCACCTTCTCATGAGGGGCAATTGGCCGATTATACAGTAGGCTATGGTCTAAGCGATGCTTATTCGAAACAGGTGAATGTCTCTCTCAGCCCCACTGATGGGTGGAGTGATGCACCAGAGTCTTATAGCCCTGCCCTAGAAGGAAAATTTACTATTCAGAATGTGGGCAAAGTTTTTCTCTATGTTTTCGATTCAACGGATGATTCTACTGAAAATTACGATACCGTTATTTTGAATACCGAAAATGCTACTACCGATACAGCGAAGACACTTAAACAAAATGAGTGGGCTTCGCTGATTTTGCTTAAGCGTGCTTTTTCTGGTGGGGATTTTCTTATTCAGGATATTAGCTCTGAAAAAGTAAAAATTTATCATACAGGCATTTACAGAAACAATATCGCACCTAAAGAATTGCTAGATGCTATTAATGAGAAATTTGGTGCCTTCCCGGCCGGGGCCGATTCTTATGCACTCGGCGATGGGTGGATTACGCCAGAAGATAACCTTTATTTGCTTGAAATGCAATCTGTATATATGGCAGAAGTTGCAGCATGGGTTTATGAAAGTTATCAACCAGATTTGATGCTCACTTGGCAAGACCCTTTCGATTCGGCTGGGCATCAGTTTTTAATGGTAGATGAACGCCAGTTGAATTATTCACCAGAATTAGCCGAAGCTTATAGAGAAAACTATATCCGTGCAGCCCAAATAGCTGATAGTTCTCTGGGCATTATGCTCGATGCTTTTGATCTTGAAAAAATTACGCTTATGATTGGCGGCGATCATGGTATGGCGCCTATTCACTCACGGGTTTATCTTAATACTCTTCTCGAAAATGCAGGCTTACTTACACTCGATAGTAAAAATTATGTTGTACTCGAAGAAAGCAAGGCCTTTGCGATTTGTTCTGGTGGCGCCGTACACGTTTATATTAACCTTGAAGGGCGCGAAACAGGCGGTATCGTTCCTGAAAGCGAACTCCCTGCTATTCGAGATGAGATTATGGGACTCTTTGAAAACTTGACCGATCCCGAGACCGATGAGCTTATCTTCCAGCGTGTATTGCCTCGCGAATCACTCGCTGACCTTGGGCTTGTTTCCGCTAATTCTGGCGATATTTTCGCCCAAGCAGTTCCTGGCTACCACCTCGACGGCTGGCGCGGCAACGATGAAGTTTTTGCTCCAGCAGATTTTTATGGTCAACATGGTTATGACAGCACCATTCCTGAAATGCACACAATTTTCCTTGCAGCGGGCGTAAATGTTTTTGATGTTGGTGAAATTATCTCGCCCGTCCATATCGTAGATTATGCCCCGACCATTGCTGAAATTCTTGGCTTTGAACCTGCGCCTAATACAGACGGGAAAATTATCCCCGCATTGGTAAAATAAATTTATGAAAAAATCTATTTGTTTTCACCATAATGATCCCGATGGTTATGCCAGCGGAGCAATTGTCCGTCGCGCATTAGGCGACGCCGTCACGCTTGTTGAGAGCAATTATGACGATACCCCCATCCCCTGGGATTTGGTCGAAGATGCTGAGCAAATTATCGTGACTGATTTTTCCTTCACCGTTGATGAGATGCAACGCCTCGCTGAGGGGCGTGAACTTATCTGGATCGATCATCACAAAAGTGCAATTGCTGAGTTTGACGGCATTGCTGATAACTGGCCCGGTATTCGAGATATTTCTGAAGCAGCCTGTGTGCTGACCTGGAATTATTATTTCCCAAACGAGCCTTTGCCTCGTGCTGTGATTTTGATTGGCGATCGTGATATTTGGCGTTGGGCAGAGAAAGATACTGGCGCATTTGGCGGGGGATTATATAATGTAGACCACACAGCCGAGAACATAGGGTTATGGAAACTGCTTTTAGATGATGATGTGCCCACGTTGGAGAAAATGATTCGGGATGGTGCTTTATTGAGGGAATCGAGGCTCAAAGACATCGATCGGACAATGGAGGCACGCAGCTTCGAAGTCGAGTTTGAGGGCCATTCCACATTAGCGATTAACGCACGCGGAAGTGGCGATATTGGCAATTATGGGCGTGACCGTGACTACGAAATCGTCTATACTTATGCTGACAAAATGCAATTAACTGGCCTCTATACAGTTGTTACCTTATATTCAAATAAAATTGACGTCTCTATTATCGCTAAAAAATATGGTGGAGGCGGGCACGCTGGTGCGGCGGGATTTGCTTTTCCGCGCGCCGTGACGCCTTTTCCGCCAGATGCAAAGCTAAAGTGGAATATTGAAGAAAAATAGGAGCATAGCCTGTGAGTCTGTCTGATATTTTCTCCCCACTAAAAAAACGTTTATCAACTTGGCTCACCCCACGCCGTCTGCGGGGCTGGCGTGAGAACCTGACAGCCTATTTGATGATTGGCCCAGCTGTATCGTTGATTTTTCTTTTCGGCATTTTCCCTGTCGGATTTGCTTTATTTGTTAGCTTACATAAATGGAGGCTCAAGCGCGGGGATATTATTGGGCTAGTCAATTACACCAAAGCGATTGGCCCATTAGCCTATTTACTGATTTTTGTACTAGGAGTAGGCTTACTCTTTTTAGCATTCAGACAACTCCAGCGTAACTATAAAGAATTTGAAGGCCGACCCTTACGTTTCTGGATATTCAATATCCCTGGCGTATTATTGGCATCCGCAGGGTTGAGCTTTGTCAACTGGACAGTGGTTTTACTCCCAAATATTTTGGATATTGCAGACAAGATTAGAGGTGTAGAAAAAACCCGGGAGCTTTTTGTCCAGCTATTAGGCGAAGCCTTTAGCGCCCCGCTTGTTTTGACCGCACGTGGCATCATGTTTGGGGTTGTGTTGGCGGCCTTAATTGCTGTCTCTATCGCATTCTATTTTTGGCGAACGCTAGAAGATATTCAACATCAATTCTCGTTAGCTGCAGCTTGGTTATTAGCAGGTGCTGGCGCAATCGTCTTGCAGTATGTATATGGCCAGATGATGCTTGCTTATACTCTTGCTATGCAAACAGGAGAAGACCCGGGCATTTTGCCGCAGATTGTTAGTATTTCAAGCGGCGTGATCTTACTCTTTATTGGTTGGAAACTTTGGCAAAAGGGAAGCGAGCAGGAAAGTATGGCGCTCTTTTCTTTTAGAATATTCGGCGCAATGGTCTTTATCGTTGGTGGCTGGATTATGATCGGGGAATTACCTATCATCGTTGCTGCTGGTGACCCCGATTTGTGGGTAGGGTTAAAAGCGACTCTCTTCTATTCGCTCGGTACAATTCCCTTCCAATTAGGGATTTCGATTTTCCTTGCGGTCTTGCTCTTCCAAAACCTAAAAGGCTCTGCCTTCTTTCGCATGATGTTCTTCATGCCCTACGTTACACCTACTGTTGCAAGTGCAGCTGTTTTCCGACAACTTTTCTCAAATCGTCAGCAAGCGCCTATCAACGCGGGGATGAAGCTTCTTGGCATGGAGCCCTTGCAATGGCTGTGGGAGCCAAAAGGCATTCTGCGTTTGATGGCTAATAATGCTGGAATTGAAAATTGGCCTGCCTGGGCTGATGGACCCAGCTTGGCATTGGGTGTCGTTATTATCTATTCTATTTGGGTTTTCGTTGGCTATAACACAGTGATTTATTTGGCTGGTCTTGGCAATATCTCTAAAGAAGTTGGCGAAGCGGCTGAAGTAGATGGCGCAAGTCGTTGGCAAATATTCCGTCATATCACCTTCCCCCTTCTTTCACCAACTACCTATTTCCTAACTCTAATCTCGGTTATTGGTACATTTAAAGCCTTCAATCACATTTGGATCATGCGTCTCGAAGCATCTCTTGGTACAGCCGATACTTTTAGTGTCGTCATTTTTACAGAATTCTTCGAGAAATTGCGCTATGGTTACGCCTCGGCAATGGCATTTATTCTTTTTGCCATTATTCTTGGGTTAACATTTGTCAATAATAAAATTCAGGGATCGCGAGTTTTCTATGGATAAAGCACTCACACCTCCCCGCACCAAACCTAAAAAGAAAGCCACATGGTTGCTATTGCGCAATATTGCTACTTATCTGATGTTAAGCATAGGAGTAGTCATTGCTGTCTTTCCCTTTTTCTGGATGATTTCCACTTCGCTGATGACTTTAGGTGAAGCGCAAGGTACGCGCCTAATTCCCTCATCGATTCATTGGGAAAATTATGGAAACGCATGGAAGGAAGCCAGATTCTCTCTCTTTATGTGGAATAGCGTCCGCATCACGCTCATAACCCTGGCTGGTGAACTGACTTTCAGCGTTCTCGCTGCCTACGCTTTTGCACGAATCAAATTCCCTGGTCGTGATCTGATTTTTGGCCTCTTGCTCAGTACCATGATGATTCCTGCGATGGTAACTATCATTCCAAACTTCCTCCTTGTTACTTGGCTTGGGCGCATCGGACCTATTAAATGGATTAATAATTGGCCTGCATTGACTATCCCCTTCATGGGGAGTGTTTTCGCTATCTTTTTGTTGCGCCAATTTTTTGCCCAAATTCCCAGCGAGCTATTTGACTCTGCTCGTGTTGATGGGGCAGGACATTTGCGCTTTTTGTGGAGTGTAGTTATCCCCCTCTCCAAGGCGCCTCTAATGGTCATCATTATCTTGTCCTTTATCGGAGCGTGGAATGCTCTCGCCTGGCCGATGCTGGTGACCAACTCCCCAGATTGGCGTCCGATCGCGGTCGGATTAGCCGGTTTTATAGATGAAGCTGGGCAACAGATCCATCTGATGATGGCTGGGGCCTTTATCGTCATTATCCCCATTCTAGTGCTTTATTTCTTCACTCAAAAACAATTCACCGAAAGTATTGCCAGAAGTGGATTGAAAGGATAAATAATTTTACCAATGAAGGAGGTGGTTTGTCTCAAGAAAGAACATAGTAAGCCTATCTATTTCAGAAAGTAAAACAAATTTAAGGAGAAAGAAAATCATGTTTAGTAAGACCATGAAAACCCTAGTAATGTTTGTCGTAGCCTTGGCCCTCGTATTGACTGCCTGTACGCCTGCTGCAGAACCTGCCCCAGTAGAAGAACCTGCTGCTCCCGCTGAAGAAGCCCCTGCAGAGGAAGCTCCGGCTGAAGAGCCTGCCGTGGTTGAAGAAGAAGAAATGATGCCTGCTGTTGATCCCACCGGTCAGACTATAAGCTTCTGGCATGTCTGGGGCACTGGCTCACCTAGTGAAGCTATGCTTGCTATTGCGGATGATTTCAACGCCACCAATGAGTGGGGCATCACACTTGAACCCATTGATCAGGGCCGCCATGGCGATAATGAAGACGCCTTCAATGCTGCTGTTCAATCTGGCGACCTGCCAAGTATGACCACAGGTTATACCAACGCAATGGCTAATTGGTATGCTGTAGATGCTGTTGTTGATTTGACCCCTTACGTAGAAGATGAGTATTTTGGTTTGAGTGCTGAAGAAAAAGCTGCTTTTTATGCTGGTTCATGGGATGGCGGTAAGGCCTCTGATGGTACCCTCTTCGCCTATCCTATCAGTCAGTCTGCAAATGTTTTATTCTACAACTCTGGTTGGGCAAAAGAACTTGGTTTCGATGCTGCTCCTGCTAATTATGAAGAGTTCAAAGCTCAAGCTTGTGCTGCTGCAGAAGCGAATACCAATGATGACAACCCAGATAATGATGGCACTGGTGGTTTGGTGCTCTACGCTGGTGCATCTAATGTAGCTTCCTTTGTTTTCGCCAACGGCGGAAATATGCTCAATGCTGCGGGTGATGGCTATGACTTCACCGACCAGACCGTGGTTGATGCTGCTGAGTTCATGAAAGAGCTCTGGGACGAAGGCTGTGCTTTCGGAACCGAGTCTTATCCGAACCCTGAATTTGCTACCCGCAAAGCTCTCTTTACGATGAGCTCAACTGCTGGCTTGCCCTACCAATTCTCTGCCTTTGAAGCTGAAGATGCCATTCAAGACGAATGGACCATCGCTCCTTTCCCCGGCAAAGATGGTGGACAAGCAGTTGATCTTTACGGTCAATATGTAGCAATCGCTAATACCAATCCTGAACAGATGATGGCCACCTGGGTCTTCATAAAATACCTGACTTCCCCAGAAGTACAGGCAAAATGGATTGCTGGTAGTGCATATTACCCCACTCGCTCCGACACCTTGCCTCTAATTGCTGAGTATGGTGCTGAGAATGAAGTTTGGGCTTATGGTTTAAGCTTCCTTGAATACGGCTCTGCAGAACCCGCTTGGGCTTCTTGGAGCACTGTTCGCCGCGATGTTGGTGATAACTTCTATGCTATTTTACAAGGTGCTCCTGAAGATATCCCCGCCTTGCTCGAAGAATTGAATGGTAAAGCTGCAACCGCTATTGAAGAACTTCAATAAGCTAAGCAGTTAGATAAAAACAAAAAGGAGCGAGCCAAGTGGCTCGCTCCTTTTTGTTTAATAATCTCTTCGCGATGCTCCGTGTTGCGATTTCTAGGGTTTATGCAAGAGTTCTATTATTTTACTTATGCACATCTGCCGCAATAACAGATAGCCCGCGCTCAGTAAGTTGCCAAGCTGTTTTATTGAGTGCTTCAAATTTATCCATGAAGTTGATCTCAAGCGCATCCATATCGCCAGCTTCATTGATTTCATCTTTAGCACGGAAATATTCGAGAATGTCCGATGGATGCTCACGCGCGCCATCAACTTCTGGGTCGCCACCTTCGTGTTTCGCAGAGATATTGGCAACGTGGTCGGCGAGTTCAAGCAATTCGTCACGCCGATTATAGGGCTGGATGACGATATGCTTGAAGGTCTCGGTAATATGGTGCTCAAAGCGAACAATATCTTCAAAGCCAAGTTCTTTGCGGAACTGGGCGGTAATTTCCATCGTTTTGTTATTGGTTGAGTTGCCCCAGTTGAAGCCAATCAGAGGCGTCGTTCCATCTTCGCGGGCAAAAAGTTTTGCGCCGAGAAGTGTCCAGAGTGCACCATAAGGATTATCGTTGCCCATGAAAACCGAGATTTTGAATTCGTTATCTACGCCGATTTTGTGGAGCATATAGGCAAGAAAAATGGTGCCAGGGTTGATATTGAGCACCTGTTTTACGCCGTAGCGTGTGTAATAATAGAGAAATTCATCAATCCATTTTAAGGCGTGGCTATTGGGTTGTCCGATGCCGCCAAAATAACCCGTAATTGTTTCAGGACCGCCAAGATGGATATTTGAGCCATCCGTGCCTTTCGTGTCGAGCGTTTCGACGTAGGTCGCGCCGACGATCTGCATCCCAGCTGCGAAGGCGACTAAATCCCCGTCATCTTCCTGTTCTTTCATATTGCGAACGCGGATGAAACGGCCAGGCATCAACTTGCCCTCGTCGATTGAGCGTTTTGCGGCAGTAATCAACCACGGGAAATACTGGCAAGCAGAGATTTCAAGGGTTACAGCAAAATCATCTTTAAATTCTGTTGAATTGGCTTTTGCACTCAAAACTTTTTCTTTATAGGCATCAACGGTGATAAATGCGCCAGCATCACGTTGCTCTTGAAGCCATTTTAGACCTTCGAGATATTCGGGTTTAACTTCTGCTACTTTTGCAAGCAAATTCTCAAGTTTACGGGCTTCATTGGCTTTAGCATTGATTTCTTCAGGAGTGCCGTATTTGGCTACAACTTCCAGAAAATCGTTAATTACTTGCTCGTCAGGATTAAGCAAAACAGCGTTAATTTCATCAAGGCGTGTGGCAGGGATTTTCAAGAGCTCACGTAAATCTTGGGTCATTTTTTTTCTCCGATTGGTGAATAAGGGTATTTAGAGTATAGAATATTGAGGGGGAATTCGCAAGTAAAAATGCAATAAATTGGAGATGTAATAAAAAAATCCAGCCCACGAGACTGAATTTTAGAGCGGGTGAACGAATTCAAACCGTCGAATGCTAACTATAGGTATGTATGCGACATGTGGAGAAAAGTAGGTTGGCGATAATCAGCAGAAGATTATTCCAGCAAGCCGATACCAGTCATGGCTTGCTGGAACAGCGCGTATAGGCGCGCTGCCGTAGTTTGATCGATGGACATATTTGTAATGATGCCAATTATGGTTGATACAGAGACACCCTTCCAGTCAAATTTGTTTAGCCTATCCAAAGAGTTACCTAGGTAATCTAACCTTTCTTTGATGAATTCAAGATCTTCCTTAACTGGTTTTAATTCTTCTTCAAGAATACGGCTATATTCTGACAGCGATACCCGTATCTGTTCTTTTTCAGGCTCTGTAAATTTCTTGAAATCTTCTTTAGTGAATGATTTAGTGGAGAGCATTGGCTGGGCAAGCTGTAGCTCTTCCCATTCATCCAGAGCCGTTAGCTCGAAATATTGCTTTATATTATAAGAAAGCCACCGGCGAAACAATTTAGAAACACCATCTATATTCTTGTTGCTTACACTTGGCATTCTATTTTTCGAAAGAGGAAAATCTGGCTTGATTTCAGAATAAAAAACACTAAAGTGTGTGCCCATTTCATAGATGGTTCTTTGTTCGACTATAAATATTAATGGCGTATCAAGTATTTCAATTGCATATTTGAAGCCATTCGTTTTTGTTCTGAACTTAGAAAGTGGAAGGTTGGAGTTTTTTGCAACTTCTAATAGGGTGTTTTTATAAGAGTTGTAAAAACTATTTACGTCTGGTGGCATAACTATTTTCCTTCCTTGATGACTTCACACCGAATAAGCTGACTTTTACTTTTTGTGGCGTGGTACGATCGATGAGTGGATAGGAGACGACAGATAAGTGGAGATATTCTTTTAGATTCTCCCCGAAACAAAAGTAGTATTGAAGTTTTAGAGCGGGTGAACGGATTCGAACCGTCGAATGCTAGCTTGGGAAGCTAGTGCCTTACCACTTGGCGACACCCGCATATTTTGAAGCTTAGGCTTTTCCCCGATAACCCCCAAATTATAGCACTTGAAAAATCAGTGTCAAGCATATTTTTCAGGGATGCGCTTCAAAGCAAGTTACGCCCTGTGAGTTAACCACTGCGCTGTGAACTGTATTTTTGGGTAATTCGAGCCTGTCACCTGCGTGGAGGGTGATGTTTTCATCTGTGTCGGGAAAAATGAAGGTGATGGAGCCGCGCACTACGTAAAGAATCTTATCGTGGGTATGGAAATGGGGCGCGTAGAGATCGTTGGGTGAATTCGACCACGGATAATAACTCAAGTTTTCAGCGTGCAGGATTTGAGCTATCGCCTCTTCTGTGGGCACTTTGGAATTCGTCCAGTGAATTATATTTAGTTTACTGAGATTTGCTTTTGGCATTAAGTATTATCCTTTAATCTAGAATTTCAAAGGAGTTGAGGTAGGCTTCAATCTCATCAGATAAAGCCCACGGAAGCGGGTATTTTATATAGATCAGATAGATACGGTTGTAAATTTTATAGACTCGTCCTTCTATAAGATTGGGATGCACTTCACCTTGTCTTCCGTCAGATTCTCGGATTCTAAATTTGCGACCTAAATGACCGTCAAAAGCAATATCTTCATTGATAACTATGGTGCCGCCTTCAGAAATGAGATTGTTTTGAAATTCGTTTAGAAGATAATCGGTATAATAATTAATATATTCTTCTGAGTATTTTTCATATGATAGAAAATAGGTGAAGTGCTTATCTCTTGAGATAAATATGTGGGTATTTCCAGACTTCTTTTCAGAGGGTAGCTCAGGCATCAAAATGGTGAAATTTCCGTTTTCTGAGATATAAGGCTCCCAACCAAATCGTTTTTCAGCACTTCTTAAATCTATTGTTGTTACCAGAAAATATATTATTAAGATAATAATGGGAAGCACTATTATGGAAATAATAATTTTGAAGAAAAATTTTGCAGGATCGAGAGTTTTTTTATTTTCCATAAGATATTATGTGATTTAGGTATTATCTGTTTCGGGACTTAAGCGTGAAAGTGGGGTGCGTAGAGGTCGTTGGGAGAATTTGAACAAGGATAATAACTCAAGTTTTCGGCGCGCAAAATTTGTGCTATAGACTCTTCTGTAGGCGCTTTGGAGTTCGCCCAGCGAATGATATTTAGTTTAAGGTTTTCTTTGCACATTGAGCACCATCCTATAGCCTGGGGTTTTAAAAGGACTTGTTATACTGAAGTCTCATCACAACAAGCCTTCTTTTGCTGCGCGAGCAATAGCGGCTGCGCGTGAATCTACGCCAAATTTATTATAAGTATTAGTAAGATGTGCCTTAACGGTGCGGTCGCTGATGCCTAGCTTAAGAGCTATTTGCTTATTTGTAGCCCCAGATGCAACTTCTTTTAAAATGCCTAACTCACGTTCACTAAGTATGCCCTTCTCAGGTGATACTGTTTTTTTCTGTTGCTGAAATCGTAATAACTTATCCATAACATCAGGCTTGAGTAAAGTCTCCCCTCTTGCAGCAGCTTGGATAGCATGCATCAAATCTGCACGGCTTGTGTCTTTGAGCAAAAAGCCTTTTGCCCCAGCTTGTAAGCCTTGTACCATAATTTCATCTTCGTTATAGGTCGTTAAAATAAGTATGGCAATATCTGGCTGTGTAGCGCGGATTTCTTGAATAGCAGTTAAGCCATCTTTATTTGGCATTTGCAAATCCATTAAGATGACATCTGGTTTAAGCTCGGAGGCTAGCCGTACGGCTATTTCCCCATCTGCTGCCTCCCCAACGATATCAATCCTGTCTTCTGTTTCAAAGACCAAGTGTAATCCCTGACGCACGATCATGTGGTCGTCAACGATTAGGACGCGAATAATCTGATCACTCATGCTGACCTGCTATAGGAATAAATATTTTAATTTTAGTCCCCGCCCCTGGCTGGCTATCAATTCTCAAAGTACCGTCAAGTAAATCAACCCTTTCTTGAATGCCCAACAGCCCATAGCTCCCTTCTTTTTCTTGAGCGTTCTTGGGCAGAAATCCCTGCCCATCATCAGCAACTTCCAAATGACAATCATCACCAACTAGAGAAAAAATGATTTTTACTTTTTCTGCTTTGGCATGCTTGCTGATATTACTCAGGGCTTCATTCACAATGCGCATAATTTGCTTTTGCAGCGAGGATGAGAGGGTTAGGCCTGTTGAAATAAGCACTTCGCAAGGGATGCGAGCAGATGCTTCAAAATGGGCGGCCGTGACTTTGAGTTGTGTACCAAAATCTACATCGCCTTGCTCCATAGAGCGCAACCCGTCGATTACTTGTCGGGCTTCTGTTAGCGTACTACGTGCGTCTTTCATCGTTTGTTGCAATATCTCTTGCGCGCGGAAGTCATTTTCGCGTGTGATCTGTGATGACACCGCCTCCATGTTGAGGATCAGCCCAGCAAGCCCTTGTGCAAGGGTGTCGTGCAATTCGCGGGCAATCCGCTGACGTTCGTTATCCAGTGTGAGTGTTTCCACCTGCTCAGCATAATCCGCCAATTCGCTATGTGCTTCACTTAACTCGTGCAGTAGCTTTTCGCTACGCTCCTGTGCTTGATTTTGCATGTGGAAGGCAATCGTAAAGATGAAGATAATAAAAGTGGTCGAAAGAATTGCCGCCCACCATAAATCAAGAAAACCATCTTCAGAAAAAGCATATGCTGAAAAAGTTAATAGAGCAGCGTACCAAAGGATAGATAAAGATTTGGTACGCAATTTAAGAGATGTGCCTGAAACAGAGCCAATCATGGCTGCGAATATTGCAAAAATGATTTCAAAGCGACCAGTGATACTGGCAATAATTAAGCTCAGAATGCTTTGCGTAATTAATAATATTATATTGCCCTTAGGTGTTTCAAAAAACAAAGAACTAAACCAGTGTAGAGCCAAGTGCGCGATGCTGGCAACAATAAAAAGAAGAATCTGAAAGGGCGTGAATCGCGCGATATTCTGTACGAGGGTGTATCCAAGAATGCCGCTAATCACTAGCACCAGAAAGATGAAAAAGCCATAGCCATTTCCTAGTAGTTTCCAATTGCGTTGCCAGAGGTCTTTTGCTTTAATGAACATAGATAGATTGTACATTGAAATTGCCCCTTTGTGCATTGCCCAAAGGGGCAATGCCCTTAAGGGCAGTGGCTTGAACCTGATTGGCGATGGCAAGACAGCACATAGAGTCTAAAATAGTGTCAGAAATAAAAATCAAAAAGGAGTATTCATGAGCAACTCAACAATAGAAGTACAAGATTTCAGGAAAGAATACGGTGATTTTGTTGCAGTCAATAACATCAGCTTTGACGTGAAGATCGGTGAGATTTTTGGCTTATTGGGGCCAAATGGTGCAGGAAAAACTTCCACGCTGGAAAGTTTGGAAGGGCTGCGTGCGCCAGATGGTGGAAAGCTAAAAGTGGCGGGCGTAGACCCTGTTCGTGAACCCCGTAAACTGCGTAGCGTAATCGGGGTACAGCTACAGTCAGCGAGCCTGCCTGAGAGCATTACACCTGATGAAGCAATGCGCTTTTTCTGTGGCTACCATCATGTGGCGCCACGCTACGATTTGTTGGAGCGGCTGGGCTTAGGCGAGAAACGTAAGACACAATTCCACGCACTTTCTACTGGGCAGCAACGCCGCTTGGGATTGGCACTGGCTGTGGGACACGATCCGCAGGTGCTCTTCTTGGATGAGCCAACAGCCGGTCTGGATGTGGCATCTCGGGTAGAACTGCACAGCCTAATGCGCGAATTGCAAGAACAAGGCACAACAATCATTCTCGCAACGCACGACATGGCTGAAGCAGAAAGAATGACAGATCGTGTTGCGATTTTGCTAAAGGGCGAACTGGCAACCATTGGCACGCCAACTGAAATCACAGCAACAGGGGCAGGGCTGACCAAAATCTCGGTGTATACATCAAATAAATCTTTGGCTAAGCATAGTCCAACCTTTCCTGCTGTTCAGCGCGCATCGGCCAAAGATGATTATCATATTTTCTTTAGCAACGATATAGGGGCAACAGTTGGTGAAATCATCAAATATCTGGAAGAAAACGCCGACCCTTTAATTGATTTGCGCGTTGAACGTCCATCCTTAGAAGATCGCTTTCTTGAAATCACAAACGGAGAATTATCATGACAGCTTTTATCAATCACTTTTTATTTGAGTTTCGTGCTGGAGTACGCAACAAGACACAATTATTAATGAACTATCTTTTGCCGCTCGGCTTTTATGCCATGATGGGATTTGTGATGGTCGAAATCAACCCAGGCTTTTTGGATGTATTATTGCCCTCTATGCTAATCTTCGCTGTGCTGGCTTCAACATTATTGGGCATCCCCGACCCATTGGTGAACGCCCGTGAGAACGGCGTGTTTCGCAGTTATAAAATTAACGGTATCCCCGCCTTCAACATTTTGGCGATCCCTGTGCTCACAACCATGCTACATCTGGTAATTATTGCAATCATCATGAGTGCAACGGCTGGCTCTGTTTTTGATGCTCCCTTACCAACAAATTGGCTAAACTTCGCGTTGGTCTTTTTGGTCACAGCCTTTGCCAGTGCAGGCTTAAGCGTCCTGATTGGCGTGGCATCACGCAGCTCTCGAATAACAGTTTTATGGTCTCAGGCAATCTTTCTGCCCTCAATGCTAATCGGCGGATTGATGATGCCATACAGCGTCTTACCCGAAGGCACTCAGTTGATTTCACGCATCTTTCCCTCAACGCATATGATGAATGCCTTCGGCACACTCGCGATGGGAACATCAGCCGATTTTAACGCATGGGCCTCGGTTGGAATCCTCCTCACTGGCGGCATACTTGCTATTGGGCTTGCGTGGTATCTCTTTAGCTGGGATTCGGCGAGCGGCTCCCGACGTGGACACCCGCTGATGGGTTTTCTTGCTCTAATCCCTTACATAATTGGCGCATTTTTTTTGTAGGGAGATAGCCACAAGGTGAATAGTTTTTTGCTTGATTAGCTATTATTTGGTTTTGGGTTTAGGCGTGAAAGTGGTAATAAGAGCAAAAATGCACCAAGTAGCGCAACTAAACCCCAGCCAATAATCCAGCCGAGGACGAAGCCAAAAGCATTGCCAAGTGGCTCTACAAGCAGCGGCAGAAGAAGGGCAACCAAGCCCCACGCAAGAGCGTTTCCGCCAATCCACCAAGATTTGCCCTCCATATTTAATCCTATTGTCTGGAGGAATCCAATCGCCAGCCCTATAATAAACCCGCCAAAAGGATTGCCTCCAAAGAGTGGCGCAAATGCCCATCCTATTGCGCTGGCGACCGCCCACCATCCACCAATTGGGAGATAGCCACGCAAGGCAAACCACTGCATAATGCCGAGAGCCGCGCCATAGACAGCCCAATTGCCGAAGCTTTGGTTGCCCATTGCACCGCTAAATGCACCTCCTAGCGCACCGCCAATGAAGCTGGCAATAACCCATTGCACCCAAGGGAGTGTTCTTTGGCTGCTTCCTGATGGTGCGAAAGCTTTGCCAATATTACCGAGCGCACGTGGCACTATATAGGCAATAATTGCACTAACCACAGCTTTGAGAATATCATCCATTTTGGCCTCCTATTTTGAGAATTTGCCAATTTCAACTTTACCTAGAGCTTTTTTAAATTCTTTCATTTTCATTATAATTGCAGCACCGTGTTGGCCTGAGCCAAATGAAATCTCATCGTGGATGAAGACATTCTCATCGGCTAAAATGCGTAGAGGGTGAGCCAAAGCAATTGGAGCAACTGTGCCGATGGGATAGCCCGTAATGCTCTTGACCTCTGGCTTGGTTGCCATAGTCATCCGTGATTGCCCAAGATGGGCACGAAGGGCTTTCCACGAGAGCTGGCTAGGCCCCGCGATGAGCACGAGCATGAAATCATCTTTTCCAACGCGAAACAGAATACTACGCACGAGTTGTGAAATTTCTTGTCCGCGTACTTCGGCGGCTTCTGCCATTGAATTAACTGGCTTTTCGTGTATAAAAACTTTATGTGGGGCGTTTTGTGCCTTTAACGCGAGGGAGACGGGTGGGATATTTTTCATAACTCTATTATATATCAAAAAATATTGACATCAGTGCGGCTAGGCTTTATATTTACGAGCGTATTTTATTCAACTATTTTATGGAGGCACCATGTTTGCAATTAACGTATTATCTGAAGCTCAGGAACCTGATCTAGCTTGGCTATTATGGCTCGTTTTAGGACTTTTTCTTATTATTGTTTTGGTTGGCTGGATGGTTAGTAATAAAAAGGGTGAGGAAGTTGCGCCTGTTGAAAAAGAAGAAGTAGCTCCTGCTACGCCAGATATATTGAAAAAACTTGAGGGAATTGGCCCTAAAGTTGAAGGTGTTTTAAACGAAGCCGGCATCACAACTTATGTTGCATTAGCCAAAGCAAGCGTAGAGGAACTTCGTGCAATTCTTGCTGCCGAGAAGCTCCAGATGATGCACCCTGATAACTGGCCAGAGCAAGCTGATTTAGCTGCCAAAGGTGAATGGGATACCCTTGAGAAATTGCAAGATGAATTGCAAGGTGGACGTCGCGTTTAGGCAATTTTGAATTGATTATTTAGCCCGATAAATTTTATATTTATCGGGCTTTTTATATATATAAGCTTCACATACTTTCATCAATGTCATTATTGATATTAATTGGCTTGACACATTTGCATCGCGCCTGTAAAATTCTTGTCTGTTCAGACAACTTAGGCGTAAACCGCCTAAATTTTATTTAATTAGCTTTTTCTTCGGGAGGAGAAACACTATGAGTTATATGGGACTTTCAACATTTGAAACAGTTGCAATTTGGTCAGTTTTTGGCATTGCAATTGTTGGTCTGCTATATGCCCTTTTATTGCGTAGTCAAATTATGCGCGAAGATAAAGGCACCGAGCGAATGCAAGAAGTTTGGGGTTGGATTCGTGATGGGGCAGATGCATATTTGCAACAGCAACTTAAATCAATCTGGCCTTTTGTTTTGGTCTTGACAGTTGCTTTATTTTTCTCTGTTTATATTGTGCCCCCTACAGAAGAAGCAATGCTGCGCTTTGAAGGGAAAACTCTTGAAGAGATTAGTTTAATTCTGGGATTAGCGCGCGCCGTCGCTTTTATAATGGGTGCAGGATTTTCGCTAACCGTTGGCCAAATTGGTATGCGTATGGCGGTACAGGCAAATGTTCGAGTTGCTTCCGCTGCTCGTACATCTTTTAGCGATGCACTTCGTATTGCGTACCGTGCTGGAACAATCACCGGTATGCTCACAGATGGTCTTGGTTTGCTCGGTGGTACTCTGATTTTCATGTGGCTCGGTATTGCCGCTCCTGATGCTCTGCTCGGGTTTGGTTTTGGTGGTACGCTCCTCGCTCTCTTCATGCGTGTTGGTGGTGGTATCTTCACTAAAGCCGCAGATGTTGGTGCGGATTTAGTCGGTAAAGTTGAAGCTGGTCTTCCTGAAGACGATCCTCGCAACCCCGCCGTTATCGCTGACCTCGTTGGCGACAACGTTGGTGACTGTGCAGGTATGGCAGCAGATATCTTTGAATCCTACGAAGTAACTATCGTTTCTGGTTTGATTCTCGCTTTGGCTCTTTGGCACACAACAGGTCGTCTTGAGTGGATTATTTTTCCGCTCATGGTACGTGGTATCGGTGTTCTTGCTTCCATTATAGGCACTTATGCTGTAAAAAGCGATGCCAAAGAAGGTGGAGACGCAATGGGCGCGATTTTCAAAGGCTTCTTCACTTCTGCGATTATCTCATCCATCCTTTTCTACCTCGCAGGCTTTTTCTATATGAATAACCCTGGCATTGATCAATGGGGTGGCTGGTGGCGTACACCGACCGCAGTTTTTGTGGGTGTTGCTCTTGCTATCGGTATTGATCGTTTGACAGAATATTTCACAGGCACGCATGGTACTCCAGTTCTAGATATTAAGAAGAGCGCAGATACAGGCTCTGCAACTTTGATTTTGCAGGGTACAGCTGTTGGCTTTGAATCTTCTGTTTGGTCTATTTTGCTCATTGCTCTTACTATTATTGCTTCCATCGCCATTTTTGGTACTATTCCAGGTATTGAAGGTACAGAAAGAATCAATTTCATTCTGTACGGTGTTGCAATGGCTGGTATCGGTATGCTTACGCTAACCGGCAATAATGTAGCAATGGACTCCTTCGGGCCTATCGCAGATAATGCAAATGGTATCGGCGAAATGTCCTGGACTGGCAAAGAAAAAGAAGAAAATGCTGGTGCACAACAAATTATGGCTGATCTTGATGCTGTGGGTAATACCACCAAAGCGATTACCAAGGGCGTTGCCATTGGCTCTGCTGTTATCGCGGCAGTTTCTCTCTTCGGCTCCTTCCTCGTGGATGTAAGTCGCACACAAGCCGCACTCGGTATTCCGCTTGCAGAACAGATTCAAAGCATCGGTATCCGTGTTGATCATCCACAAGTTTTTGTGGGCATGCTCATTGGTGGCGCAATTCCGTGGCTCTTCTCTTCCTTCGCTATCCAGGCTGTGAGCCGTGCTGCTGCGCTCATCGTGCTCGAAGCACGCCGCCAATTTGGTTTGGGCGTACTCGAAGGCACAATTGAACCAGATTATCGTCAAGCTGTTTCCATCTCAACCACTGCTGCACAGAAAGAATTGGTCTCTTTAGCAATTATCGGTGTTGTTTCTCCGATTGTTGTTGGTTTGACTCTTCAAGTTGAAGCCCTCGGTGGCTTCCTTGCTGGCCTTATTCTCTCTGGCCAGTTATTGGCAGTCTATATGAATAACGCCGGTGGTGCATGGGATAACGCGAAGAAACTCGTTGAAGACGAACCTTCTGACATCGCAAATAACACCGGTAAAGGCTCTGAGCGCCATAAAGCCTCTATTGTCGGCGACACCGTTGGTGACCCGATGAAAGATACTGCTGGTCCCGCCCTCAACCCAATGATCAAGGTTGCAAATCTTGTTGCCTTGATTGTTGCTCCTGTAGTTGTTCAGTATAAAGGCGCAGAAGGTGCAACATTATTCACTGTTTGGGCAGTTTCTATTGCTCTGATTGGTTTGCTCGTTTGGGCAATCAAACGCTCCAAAGCTCCTGCAGATGCGATTACCATAGTCTAATCACATTTCTATCTTCAAAGATAAATAAAAACTCCCCACTCAAATTGAGTGGGGAGTTTTTTCTTTAATCCTGGAGTTTTCTTGATACCTGCGAAAACTTGGAAATCTGGGCTCTATCTCTTTACGGATAAACCCGCTTAATTGTTCTCGGGAAGGGGATCGTTTCGCGGATATGGTCTGTGCCGCAAATCCATGCCACAGTGCGCTCAATGCCCATCCCAAAACCAGAGTGGGGGACTGAGCCAAATTGACGGAGTTGCAGATACCATTTGAAGGCTTCTTCGGGCAATCCGTGTTCTTGAATACGTTGCAGAAGTAAATCTGGATCAGACATGCGCTCGGAGCCACCGATAATCTCGCCGTAGCCTTCTGGTGCAAGCATGTCTACGCTTTTGCAGGCTTCTGGTCTGCCGGGCATCGGTTCCATATAAAATGCTTTGACTTTCGTTGGGTAACCATAAACAAAAACTGGCTTGTCAAATTTCTGGGTTAATACAGTTTCGTGTCTTGCGCCAAAATCCATGCCCCATTCGATTTCTAAGAATTTCTTTTCTTCAGGGTCTTCTGTTTCGGCTTGGATTTCCTTGATCATCTCTACCGCTTTATCGTAAGAAATGCGCGGGAAAGAGCCTTCTACTTTTTCTAGGGCAGAAATATCGCGTCCTAGCGATTCTAATTCAGCGCGATTTTCTTTAAGCACACGCTGAACGATATGCGAGACAAACTGCTCTTCGATTTCCATCAACTCATCTAAATCACAGAAGGCAATTTCGGGCTCTACCATCCAAAATTCGGTTAGATGTCGGCGAGTTTTAGATTTTTCGGCACGGAAGGTGGGGCCAAAACAATAAACTTTGCCAAATGCGAAGATATTGGCTTCGTTATAGAGTTGTCCTGTTTGGGCGAGATAGGCTTTGCCTTCATCGAAGTATTCGGTTTCAAAGAGAGTTGTTGTTCCTTCGGCGGCGGCGGGGGTCAAAATTGGTGTGTCCAACAGCGTAAAGCCGTTATCATCTAGCCATTCTCGTACAGCCGAGATGATGGTGGCACGGATGCGTAAAATTGCCCATTGGCTTTGCATTCGTATCCAGAAATGTCTATTGTCGAGAGCAAAATCTGCGCCATGTTCTTTGAGCGCCATCGGGTAATCGGGCGCGGCTGATTGCACCACGTCAAATGCCGAGACACCCAGCTCAAATCCACCGGGCAAGCCTGGAGCACGGTCGTCTTTTCGAATAGTGCCGGTAATAATTACAGATGATTCCTGTGGGATATGGCTAATCGTCTCGAAGACTTCCTCATCCAAATCACCCTTAAAAGCCACGCATTGGGTAAATCCTGAGCCATCTCGAATGAGCAGAAAAGCGAGCTTTCCTTTTCCTGTGCGTTTATGAACCCAGCCCCGAAGGGTGACTTCTTCGCCTTCGTGCTCGGCGATGTCGTGTATGCGAATGATATTCATAATTATTCCTTATTTTATTGTAGGGGTCTAGCATGCTAGACCCCTACAATAAATATTATTTCACTTTGATATGTAATTCGTCTAGTTGCTTTTCTTCCGCTAGCGATGGGGCATCGCCCATGACATCACGGGCATTTTGATTTTTCGGGAAGGCAATCACCTCACGGATATTGGGCGCATCGGCGAGCAACATCACCAAACGATCCATGCCGATTGCGATGCCGCCATGCGGGGGCGCGCCATAGGTGAAGGCTTCGAGCATATGACCAAAGCGTTCTTGCGCTACTTCGGGATCAAGCCCAATGAGCTCAAAAACCTGCTCTTGTAACTCACCGTCGTGAATTCTAATCGAACCACCGCCAATCTCATAATTATTCAGCACAATATCATATTGTTGCCCGCGCACTTTGCCCGTTTCCTTTCCAAGTATTGTCAGATCTTCGGGGTGAGGAGATGTGAAAAGGTGATGGCTGGGATCCCAGCGTTTTTCGTCCTCGTTCCAAAATACAAATGGGAAGTCGATGACCCAGCAGAATCCCAGTGTATTGGAATCGCGGAGATTCAGGAGGTCACCGAGATGGACACGCAATTTCCCAAGCGATTCAAACATGACCTCAGCTTGGTCGGCGACAAAGAGCAGTAGATCGCCATCAGATGCTTCCATTTTCGAGAGAATCGTATCTTTGACATCATCCGTTAAAAACTTGGCAAAGGATGAGCGCATCTGACCGTCGCTTGTGAGTGCGATATAAGCAAGACCCTTTGCGCCGCCATTTGTCTTGACGAAATCTGTAAGCGCATCAATCTTTTTGCGGGAATAATCACCTAAGCCTTTTGCATTAATGCCGCGAATTTCTCCGCCTGCTTTGAGTGTGCCTTCAAAAACGCCAAAACCGCAACCCTCGGCTAAATCGGTGATATTTACCAGCTCTAAGCCAAAGCGGATGTCGGGATTATCTTTCCCGAAGCGTTCCATTGCTTCAGTATAGGTGATGCGGGGCCAAGGAGTTTGGAGAACTTTCTTTTCTGGGACAACTTTGGCGACCATTTCTGTAAACATCTTCTCAGCGAGAGCCATGACATCGTCGCGTTCAACGAAAGACATTTCAATATCGAGTTGGGTGAACTCTGGTTGACGGTCACCGCGCTGATCTTCATCGCGGAAACAGCGTGCAACTTGGAAGTATTTTTCTACGCCCGCTACCATGAGCATCTGCTTTAATTGTTGAGGCGATTGAGGCAAAGCGTAAAAATGCCCGGGATGCACGCGTGAAGGCACAAGGTAATCTCGTGCTCCTTCTGGCGTAGTTTTGAAGAGAATTGGAGTCTCAATATCGAGGAAATCTTGGGCATCCAAATAATTGCGGATGAATTTAACCGTATTATGACGTAATTCCAAGTTTCGGCGCATGGAATTACGACGGAGATCAAGATAGCGATATTTTAGGCGGAGGTGTTCATCCACTTCTTCATCTTTATTGATAAGAATAGGGAGCATCTTCGATTTATTCAAAACCTTGACAGTTTTGACTGCTACTTCTATTGCGCCTGTATCTAAATCGGGGTTTTCTGCACCTTCAATACGTGGGCGGACTTTGCCAGTCACTTGTATAACCCATTCAGAACGTGCTTCTTTGAGCGGTAAAAGTTCTTCGTTTACTTCTGGATTGCCAACAATCTGTACGATGCCAAATCTATCGCGCAAATCGATAAAGGTCACGCCACCATGATTTCTAAAATTATGTACCCAGCCAGCAAGGGTAATAGTCTCTCCGACATGGGATGCGCGTAATTCTCCGCAAGTATGCGTTTTGTACATGAGTGCCTCCGTTTTTTATGAAGAGCCAAGTTGCTTTTTCCTTGATCTTCTTTAGTGCCTTAGTTTTTTATTTCTCTTCTTATAATAAAAATCGCCCTTAGCGTTTTCAGCTTTGGGCGAAGGGTGTCTCGAAAATAAATTCGTTACTCAGGCAAGTTTTATCGCCCGTCCCATCGCCTGATGGTCGAATTATCATTATCGCTATTATTATTGGGGGTGATTGTGTAAATCAACATGGGCGGTATTATAGCACAGGGTTGAAAAGAATAGAACGCGGATTACGCAGATTCAATAGAATTTCACGGATAAAAACTAAAAAAGTTTTTAAATCTGCGTGAATTTACCTAATCCATGAAAACTGCGTTTTGTTTTAGAGCTACACTCTCTCAATCGGCATAATTAGACAATTGGGGCCACCCATTCCTTTGGCGAATTCTTCCAAATCTAGCACGTGGACTATCATGCCGCGCGCGCGGAGTTTTTCAATGACGATTTGGTTAGATGCGTTGACAAGGACATTATTATCGCCGAGACAAATCATATTGGCAGTGGTATCGCCGCCACATTCAATTTCTACTGTATCAAAACCTTTCACCATTTCGGCTGGGACGTAGTTCGGGCAATAAAGCAGCGTATTCGGAGCGATGGTCAGAAGAACTTTATCGAGATGGAGGATATTATCTGGGAGAGGGATGACGCGCATCTCGTAGCCCATTGGCTCTAAAATGGCAGAGAGTTGTCGAATCCCTTCTGCGTTGGTGCGGATGGATTGCCCGACAAATGCCACGTTGCCAGCGAGAACAACATCACCGCCCTCGACCGAGCCAGGCGCGATGATCTGTCCAGCCAGCGGCAAGCCCAAATTGGCGAGCGTTTCGCCCATCCAATTGCCCTCGCCAAGACGGGTGTCAATTCCCAAGCGTAGCTGGATATATCCCTCTGGGGTCATTAGAGAAGTATCTCGCGTGAAAACGGAGTTGGGATGTCCATCCAATTCGTTTAAATCAATGACTTCGCAGCCAAAGGCTTTTAGCTCGGCTTTGAGCGAATCATGTTGGTTGATGGCGTCTTCAGGGTTGCCTAAATTCCCAAGATTATGAGCGAGGTCATTTTTGCCGAGGGCATATTCTTTGCGCGGCGAGCAGACGGCTACGCGAGTGAGGCGATTCCCTTCGTTCTTGAGCATATTTTCTCCTGATTTTTTTTTCACGGACGAGCATTTGATATTCAAGAAGTGCCTAGCTTTTTGAAAGATTCTAACACTCTCTTCAAGAGCAGTACAGTAAATTGTGGATATCAGCAATTACTTTTCACCTTTCACTCTGCGTTATAATGCCCCCATGCAAAACACAATTCGCCCGACACATGTTGAGGTTAATCTCAACTATCTTTGCGAAAATCTTAAAGCTATAAAAGCTAAAGCTGCACCTGCAAAAGTGATGATAATTATCAAGGCAAATGCCTATGGTCACGGCATGGAGACAGTCGCACATCACCTTGCACCTCATGCTGATTATATTGGCGTGGCAGTTTTAGAAGAGGGTATTCTCCTTCGAAAAAAGGGCATCAAAACGCCTATTCTTGTTCTAGGCGGCATCTGGGAAGAACAAATACCAGAATTTATTAAGTACAACCTCAGCCTTACTGCATCCTCTGTTGAACGTCTTCGCCAAATTGATCGTGCCGCGGAAATGCTTGGCAAAAAAGCCATTGTTCATCTTAAAATTGATACGGGTATGGAGCGCATCGGCGTACACTATTACACAGCCCATACTTTGCAAGAAGCCGCTCTGGGATGTGAAAATCTTATCACCGAGGGGATCTACTCACATTTCGCAAACTCGGATGCAGAGAATTTGGATCATGCCCGTCTCCAACTTGCTCGCTTCAATGAGGTGCTTGATTTTTACCCCAAACATTCTCTCCCCTTTCCTGCTCTTCGGCATATTGCCAACTCTGGTGCGATTCTGCAACTTCCCGAAGCAAATTTTGATATGGTGCGTCCGGGAATTATGCTCTATGGCGTTTATCCCTCTGATGAAGTCAAACGCACAGTCAAAGTAATCCCTTCTCTCTCGTGGAGATCAAAAGTAGTTTATTTCAAGGTCACAAAAGCCAATCATCCTGTTTCTTATGGCTCAATATGGCAATCAGATCAAAATACGCGTGTTGTCACCGTTCCCGTTGGTTATGGTGATGGCTATTTCCGCGCAATGTCTAACCAAGGAGAGGTGATTATTCGCGGTATCAAGCGCCCCCAAGTGGGTCGTATCTGTATGGATCAAATGGTTGTCAATCTCGGTGCAGACGGCTCTGGCTATAACGGTGATGAAGTTATCCTCATTGGCCAACAAGGTGAAGAACGCATCACCGCCGAAAACTTGGCGCGTTGGGCTGGCACAATCCCTTATGAAATCTTGACCAATATCAATACGCGGGTGCCAAGAGTCTATATTTCATAGGCGCAGGGCTTAGTTATTTTCTCATGCTAATTTTTTTTATTTTCATCATCGCGCTTCTTTATGCCTCCGTCGGGCTCGGCGGAGGCTCAGGCTACCTTGCCGCCATGGGGCTCTTCGACACCGATCCTGCCATAATGCGGCCTGTAGCTCTTGCTCTAAATATCCTTGTTACTACTATTGGCGCATATAAATACTCACGTTCTGGTTTTTTTTCGTGGAGCCTTTTTATCCCTTTTGGTATCACTTCAATCCCCTTCGCTTTTTTTGGCGGACGATTAAATCTTGACGGTGATATTTACAAAGGCATTGTTGGCATCTTGCTTCTTTATGCGGCTACACGGCTATTCCTTAGCGCAGAAAAAGCAGAAGAAAAAGAAATATCTCGACCACCGCTGTGGGCAAGTCTACTTACGGGTGCAATTGTCGGGTTTGTAGCGGGAATCACGGGTGTTGGTGGCGCAATTTTCCTTGCGCCACTTATTTTGCTGATGAATTGGGCAAGTGCCAAAGAAACAGCAGGGATTTCAGTTGTTTTTGTTCTAGTGAACTCCCTTTCCGGACTTCTTGGGTATTTGAGTCATACGCCCAAATTTCCTCCTCAAATAATTTACTGGGGAATTGCTGTTATCATTGGTGGCTATATTGGTGCAGAATATGGCAGTAGCCGCTTGCCCAATCTTCTTATCAGAAAAATCTTAGCAGGCATTCTTTTTGTGGGCGGGGCAAAAATGTTTTTTACTGCTTTGGGGTAAAATAGAAAAAAAACGCATATCATGCTTTTGCATTTCATATTTCAGATATTATTTTAGATTTATTATTTGAAATTTACTATCTAACTAGGAGTACCATCATTTTGAAAGCAACAAAAAACTATCTTTTTCTTTTTGCCATCGCAGGCGCTATCCTTGCCCTCGATCAATGGACAAAAAACCTCGTTCGTGCCAATATTCCGCTTGGTGGCACATGGCTACCTGAGGGCTGGGAAAATCTCGCGTCTTACGCTCGTATTGTTCATTGGGAAAACTCCGGTGCGGCATTTGGCTTATTCCAAAATGGGGCACTCGTTTTTACTATTCTCGCCTTTATCGTTTCCGCCGCAATTATATGGTTTTATCGCGAAATTGAGCCAAGTGATTGGTTTCTCCGTCTCGCTCTCGCTATGCAACTTGGTGGCGCGGTTGGCAATCTCACAGACCGTCTCTTTTTTGATGGCGTAGTCACCGACATGATTTCTGTCGGCACTTTCGCTGTTTTCAATGTGGCAGATGCCAGTATCAGTGTCGGGACAGTAATTATGTTGATTGGGGTCTGGGTAATGGAAAAGCGCGAGAAGCAAGCCAAAATCGAGAACGAAGCGGAAGATGAAGATGTCGCACCCCACGTGGGGATAGAGGAGAGCCTTCGATGAGCAGCCAATTTGTAAAATTACGCTATTCTGCCGAAAAAGATGCGCGTCTCGATCATTTTCTTGTTCAAGAAATGTCCGAGTTCACTCGATCCCGCTTACAGGGAATAATTGCTAAAAAATTAGTCACCGTAGATGGTGAAATTATCACTAAAAACGGGACAAAAATATCTGCAGGTGCATTGGTTATTATAGAAATTCCTGCACCAAAAGGGACAGATTTAGTACCCGAAAATATTCCCTTAGACATCATTTTTGAAAACGATGATGTGCTCGTCGTCAGTAAAGAGGCGGGGATGGTCGTGCACCCCTCCGCAGGGCATGATTCTGGCACGCTTGTACATGCTGCACTTGCTCATGCTCCTGAAATGGAAGGTATTGGTGGAGAAATTCGCCCGGGTGTAGTACATAGGTTAGATAAAGATACCTCAGGCGTGATTATCATGGCAAAAAATGATCTTGCAATGAAAGTTTTGCAGGAACAATTCATGGCACGCACAGTGAAAAAGAAATATATCGCTTTGGTAGATGGCATGCCGCCCACGCCCACAGGACGCATTGAAGCCCCCATTGGGCGCGATTCTGCTCAGCGTAAGAAAATGGCAGTTGTATCTAAGGGCAAAGGGAAAAATGCCATCAGTGAATATAAAACCCTAGAAAGCTTTGAGGAACACACCCTTTTAGAAGTTGCTATCATGACAGGGCGTACACATCAAATTCGCTTACATTGCAAATTTATTGGCACACCTGTTGTTGGCGACCCTGATTATGGATATAGAAGACAAAAGATTGAAAGCCCTCGTCAATTTCTCCACGCAGCACGTCTAGTAATCAAATTACCGAATGAAGAAGAAGCACGTAGTTTTGATGCGAAATTGCCAGAAGAGTTAGAAAATATATTAACTGAATTGCGTTCAAATCATTAGCTTTGCGCTTTCTTAATCCCATGACAGAAATCCAAGAAAATCTTAGTAAAATGCAAGTCTGGATGCTTGCTATTCGTCCTAAGACCCTCCCAGCAGCGGGCGCGGGTGTGATTGTAGGCACAGCGCTCGCATTTTACGATGGCTATTTTCAGCTATTGCCCGCTCTCGCCGCATTAATTGGTGCGCTTCTACTTCAAATTGGCAGCAATTTAGCAAATGATGTTTTCGATTATTTGCGTGGCGCAGAGAGCAAAGAGCGCTTAGGCCCCATCCGTGTTACACAAGCGGGGTTACTTAGCCCAAAAGAAGTTCAAAAAGGGATGTGGATTACCTTCTTTCTCGCTGCATTAATTGGCATTTATCTCATCACTATTGCTGGATGGGCAATTTTGCTCATCGGGCTAACGGCAATTCTTGCTGCAATTGCGTATACAGGCCCCATCAGCGATAAGGGAGGCTTAGCTGATATTTTTGTCTTTCTCTATTTTGGAGTTGCGGCAGTGGTGGGGACCTATTATGTTCAAGCACTAAAAACATCTCCCGCCGCGTGGTGGATGTCAGTACCAATTGGTTTGTTGATTGTGAATATACTTGTTGTAAATAATCTACGTGATATTGAAGCCGATAAAGCAGTTGGTAAAATTACGACAGCGGTACGGATGGGTGTTTCAGCCACACGAAAAGAATATCTGCTTTTATTGACAGCTTCTTATCTTATTCTTCCTGTCCTAATTGCAATAAAACTTATTCCTCTTTGGGCATTATTGGTTTGGCTTTCAATCCCCTTTGCTAAAAAAGTAACTGAAACTATTTTTGACCAACTTGGTCACCCTCTCAATCAGGCATTAGCCGGGACGGGGAAGATTGCTTTAATATATAGTCTTTTGTTTTTCGCTGGGCTTTTCCTGGCTAGTTATCTTTAATTAAGGCTCTTTTCTTATGAGCAAATTATCTGTAGAGACTATCAAAAAGATGAAGTTTGGGAAGTGACTGTGCGACCAGCGTGTACTTGGATCAAATCACGCAATATAGATCCCTATCGACCATGGTATATGTTCATAATGAGCACAGAAAATAGAATTATTCAGCATGATATGGAGCAAGGCAAACCATCGGCCGAATCTCTTTATAACTTTGCCTATATTGATAGAGTAAATAAAAATGCCCTCAGTTTCTGTTATTTTACCTTGTTATAATGCCGCTCGTACCCTCGAGGAAACCTTAGAGAGTCTTGCCAGACAAAGCTTATCAGATTTTGAAGTCATAGCAGTAGATGATGGCTCAAAAGATAATACAGGATTGATGCTGGAGCGTTGGAGTAAACGTGATCCGCGTTTTAGGTATATTAAGCAAGCTCATAGCGGGGTTATATACGCATCAAACGTGGGGATGCTTGAGTGCCGGGCCCCCTACATTGCCAGAACTGACGCAGATGATATCTCACACCCTCAGAGGTTAGAGAAGCAAGTAGCCTTTCTAGAAGAGAATCCCGATATAGCTGTAGTAAGTTCTCTTGTTAAAGCTTTTCCTGAGAAAGACGTGGGGGGAGGCTTTCAAGTTTATATAGAATGGCTGAACTCCCTAGTTGGCGACGAGGATATAAAGCGCGAAATATTTGTTGAGAGCCCTTTGCCAAATCCTAGCGTGATGTTTAGGCGAGAATGGCTCTTGAAGATGGGGGGCTATAAAGAAAACGATGGTTTCCCTGAAGATTACGATCTTTACCTAAGAATGCATCTTGCTGGGGCAAATTTTGCTAAAATCCCCGAAGTGTTATTTGAGTGGCGTGAACATCCTGATCGTATTACGCATACAGATAGCCGATATTCTTTGAAGAATTTTCTGCATGCTAAGGCGCATTACCTTGCAAAAGGCCCCCTTAAAGACCGAGATGCAGTGATTATTTGGGGTGCCGGCATGATGGGCAGAAGATTAAGTAAATGGCTTATGCGTGAGGGTGTGCCAATAGTTGCTTTTGTGGATATAGACCCAAAGAAGATTGGGAATACGCGACGTGGAAAACCGATTATTGCTGTTGATGCGCTAAAAGAACTTTGGGGCAGCTATCAAACCCCTGCGTTGCTGGCAAGTGTGGGGGCACGCGGGGCGCGCTTGCTCATCCGAGAAAGGTTAAATGATTTGGGTTATATTGAAGGGCAAGATTGGTGGGCGGCGGCATAAAAGTTATCTTAAAACAAAAGCCTGGCAGATTTTCAAAATCCGCCAGGCTTGTATTTTAAGAGATAGGAGATGGCTTATTCGTAACCAGGACCTTCTTCAAAATAATCGTAGTTGGGTTGAATATCTTCGGTGAGATCAACTTCCTCGCCAGCTTCGAGTTCTTTGGTGCATTCGAGAACAACAGCTTCACCGTGGTGGTCAGTGTTTTCGTAATGACCAGTAAGGCCAACGCGCGCGATAAATTCTCCGCCTTCAGCAACATAGGGTTCAGGCACTTCGTCTTCAGGGAAGATTGCTTCGTAGGGGCATTCAGGGACACAAGCGCCACAATCAATGCAGGTATCAGGATCAATATAGAACCATGGATACTCTTCTTTAGGGGTACCGGGGACAATACATTCGACAGGGCAAACTTCAACACATCCGCTGTCGCGTAAACATAAGCTGGTAATAATATGAGTCATCTTTTCTCCTCTTCTATTATAGATATGATAAAGTGAATATAGTGTATTTTACCGCATTTTTTGAGCGGACGCATGGACTTTTCGATAGTTCTTTTTAGATGTTTTGGCACGAAAATAATTTTTATGATTTTCTTGACAATATTTACCTTTATTAGTATTATTATTTTCGCAGATAGCAGGTCTGCTTTCTGATGACTTATACTAAAATTACCCTAGGAGTAAATATGTTTTACCGTCTTTTTGAAGCTCTTGATAAAAAATCTCCCTTCGCTCGTGCAGAGGCTCATTGTGATGTTCCGTGTGGGATTTATGATCCCAGCACCGCACAAATCTCAGCCCTAACCGTTGTGCGTATGATGGACTTGATGGCTGCTGAATCTGAAGCCCACCACGAGCATAGTGCTGAACACGTGAATAGTATGGCTCGCTATATTGAAGTAAAAGAAGAACACGCTGAAAAAGCAAAGCAAGAAGTCCGTATTATTTGGGGTGATTATTTCAAAAAAGATAAACACCCAAATGTAGATGACTTGGTTCACAAGATTATGCAACTTGGTTCATCATCTCGCCAAACTGCTAATCGTGAAAACGGTGTGGCTTTTGTTGAAGCTATCAACGAATTCTCTGCCATCTTCTGGGAAACCAAAGGTGTTGCAATCAAAAAGGCAAAAGCGCCTTATGCACCTGCACTTGAGATGGTTTATCCCGACCTCTAAAAAACAGTATAAAAAGGCTGGCTTTATTTAAAGCCAGCCTTTTTTGAATCTTATGTTTCAGATTTTACGCGTTCGTGGTGAAAGCATGTCCCCTGAGTATAAAGAAGGGGATTTTGTGTTAATAGTGAAGTCTTTTCGTAGAAATATCAAAGTGGGTGACGTGATTGTTTTTAAGAATAAACTTTATGGCATATTAATTAAGCGAGTTCAGAAAATTACGGATGATGGAGTTTATGTTCAGGGTACAGGGGAGAGCAGTCTTGACAGTCGTAGGTTGGGCCCGATAAATTTTCAAGCAGTACGAGGAAAAGTGATTTGGCATCTTCGTCGAGATTAAGAAGGGGCAAAAGCCTCTGCCTAAAAATTATGCCACTCAGGTTACGGGAGAGGAAAACTCATCCGACAGAAGAAAATATAAAATTTTGTGCTCCCATAAAGCTTTTCTGGGAGTTTTTCTTTGTGAATTAAGGTATAATACCGACGAAGTTGTCTGACAACTTCGTCTTAGACAAATTTAATCCTATTTTGGAGGCACTTTGATGTACAAAAAACTTTTTATCCCTGGCCCTACCCACGTTGTGGACGAGGTTCTCGAAGCGATGGCAATCCCTATGATAGGGCATCGCGATTCTCTTTACTCTGATATGCATGGGGAAGTGGTAGAGAAGCTCAAAAAAATGCTTTATACGGATAATCGTATTTACCTTTCTACATCTTCTTCAACGGGGATGATGGAAGGCGCAATTCGGAACTGCGTACAAACTAAAGCGCTCATGACAGATTGTGGCGCATTTTCAAAGCGCTGGGCGCAAATCGCAACTGCTAATGGCAAAGAAACCGAAGTCATTAAAGTAGAAATGGGTGAAGCAATTACACCAGAAATGGTAGATGAAAAACTTGCGCAGGGAGGATTTGATTCTGTCTTCATTACACATAATGAGACATCGACTGGTGTCACTAATCCTCTCAAAGAAATCGCTGCCTTGGTCAAAGAGAAATATCCTGATGTTTTAGTTCTCGTGGATGCCGTCAGCATTATGTCTGGTGCGGAAATCCGTGTAGATGACTGGGATTTAGATGTTGTTCTTGCTGGCACTCAAAAAGCCTTCGCGCTTCCCCCAGGACTTTGCGTTATTGCTGTGAGTGATGCTGCTTTTGAGCGTTCAAAAACTACCGAAAATAAAGGCTATTATTTCGACTTTGTTGCTCTTGAAGGAAAAGCCGTCAAAAGCCAAACTCCTGCAACGCCAGCTCTGAGCCTGATTAACGCACTTAATGTTCAAATGGATCGAATAATTAAAGAAGGCGTCGAAAATCGTTTTACTCGTCATGCTGAAATGGCAAAATACGTTCAAGATTGGGCAAAAGAGTATTTTGCTCTTTATGTTAACGATGAGAAATATCTTTCCCCGACTATTACAAATATCAAAAACACACGCGGTATCAGTGTCGCTGATTTGAATAAAGAACTTGCCAAACGCGGTGCAATGCTTTCTAATGGTTACGGCGCACTCAAAGAAAAATCTTTCCGCATTGCTCATATGGGCGATTTACAGATGGAAGATTTGAAATGGCTCACAGGGCAAATTGAAGATATTTTAGAGCTATAAAAAGCACTACCATAGAGCGCACGAAGAAAAGGATAAATAAAAAATGAAAGTACTGATTTGCGATGCAACCGCACAAGCCGCGCTAGACATGATTTCAGAAGCTGGCATAGAGGTTGTAAATAAACCTGATATTACTCCCGAAGAATTATTGGAAGAAATCGTTGAATACGATGCAATGGTTGTGCGGAGCAGAACCAAAGTCCGCAAACCCGTTATTGATAAAGCCATAAAACTCAAAGCCATTGTTCGTGGCGGCGTAGGGCTTGACAATATAGATGTGAAATATGCTGGCTCAAAGGGGATTCAAGTGCTCAATACTCCCTCAGCTTCTACTGCTGCAGTTGCTGAATTAGCAATAGGCTATATTTTTGCTTTGGCACGTAATATCCATCAGATGACCATCTCCATGGAAGAGGGTGAATGGGCAAAAAAATCCTTCTCTGGCACAGAAATATCTGGAAAAACATTGGGTTTGATTGGCGCAGGACGCATAGCGCGCTCTGTTGGCCAAAAGGCGAATGCCTTAGGAATGCGTGTCATTGCTTATGACCCCTATGTGGATGAAGCACCAGGTATTGGCATGGTTGAAGCCCTCGATGCTCTTTTCTCTAGCGCAGACTATATTAGTATGCATGTTCCCTACACCAAAGAAACCCACAATATCCTTAACGCAGAAGCCTTCGAAAAAATGAAAGCTGGCGTTTATGTCGTCAACTGCGGACGTGGGAGCACAATTGACGAAGATGCTCTCTTTGATGCACTCAAAAGTGGTAAAGTTGCTGGCGCAGCGCTCGATGTCTATACCGAAGAACCGAGCATGGGGCACAAGCTTTATACCTTAGAGCAAGTCATCGGCTCTCCCCATATCGGTGCGGGCACAGCAGAAGCCAAAGCTCGCGTTGGCACTGAAGTTGCCAAAAACGTAATTAACGCGCTTAAAGCATAATACTTTTTAAATACAGGGAGCGCAAAGCCTTAAAGGTTTTTCGTTCCCTGTGCTTATTTCTTTCAGGAGTAAAAAAATGGCAAAAATAAAACCCTTCAAAGGCATTCGCTATAACCCCGAACAAGCTGGAGATATCGCCACCCTCATCAGCCAACCCTACGACCGTGTGCGGCATGGCTTGCAAGATAAATACTACGATATGAATGACTATAATGTCGTTCGCATGATTAAGGGGAAAGAATTTGAAAGTGATCACGCTGGTAGCAATGTCTATACTCGCGCCCAAGCCTTTTTAAGTGAATGGCTTGCCAAAGGCGTTTTGAAATATGAAGAGAAACCCGCTCTTTACGTCTACCACCAAGATTTTGAGCTTAATGGTGAGCAAATTACCCGCAAAGCTATGGTTACGGCTCTTGAGCTTGCTAAATTTGAAGAGGGCATTGTCCTTCCTCATGAGCGCACTCACGATGGCCCTAAAATGGATCGTCTCAATCTTACCCGCGCTACCGAAGCTTATTATGGCAATCTTTTTATTCTTTATCCAGATGCAGAGAATAAAGTTGATTCTCTGCTTGAAAAAGCTACCCAGCGTGACCCTGATATAGATGTGACTGAACTTTTTGAGAAAGATGTTCGTCAAAAACTGTGGGTTGTCACCGACGAAGCTCTCATCAAAGCTGTACAAGCAGAAATGGCACCTAAAAAAGGCCTCATCATTGCAGACGGTCACCATCGCTATGAAACGGCCATTGCCTATCGCGAAGAAATGCGCGCGAAATTCCCCGATGCTCCAGCTAATGCCGCCTTTAATTACCTCTTGGTCTCGCTTGTCAGCACGAGTAATCCTGGACTTGTTATTTTGCCCACCCATCGCTTGATTTTTGACTACAAAAAGATGGATGCTGAAGCGATTCTTGCCAAGGCAGGCGAATATTTCAAGATAGAAAAGCTGAATGGACGCGTGGAATTAGAATCTAGAATGAAATCCAGACTGGGACAAAAAGGGTGCTTTGGATTGATTGCGAATTCTGGAGTTTACGCCCTTGAATTGGAAGTTGATGCCATTATGGATACATTATCCCCCGACCGAGCCGATATTTGGCGCGCCCTCGATGCGAGTATCCTCCACAAACTCTTATTGGAGCATGTTCTGGGTATTAGTGCAGAAAAAATCGATGCAAAAGAGGGTATAGAATACCTTCGGGAACCAGACCGTGGCTACGAGCGTGTTGCTGAAGATAAAAAGGCCTTCCTTTTCATTGTCAACGCTACCCGCATGGATCAAATCTCTGATTGCACCGCCATAGATGAGGTAATGCCCCAAAAATCGACTGATTTCTATCCAAAAATTGTCACAGGTTTGGCGGTTTTGGATGTGGGTTCAGAGGAACGATTATAAAAATAACAACTATCAATTTGTTCAAAATCTCCGAAGTCTTTAAGGCTTCGGAGATTTTTTTGAATATGACCTCATCCATGACCTCCAGCACTGTCAAATATGACCTGATCTCGTTATATTCACAGCGTTCTCAATCCTAATACATCGAGGTCGCATGGAAAACACAATTCAAGATTCCCCACTCCCAGAAAATTGGGCATTTCGTTTCTTTACCATCTGGAGCGGGCAAGCTGTCTCGCTCTTTGGTAGTGTAAGCATCCCCTAAAATCATACCACTAGGAAGTGGAATTTTCTGGCAAAATAAGTAAGAAGGAGAATTCCATATGAAAAAGAAAAGATTTAGCGAAGCCCAGATCGTGAA
>JABGQV010000030.1 GCA_018648655.1 Anaerolineae bacterium
AATGGCAAAAGAATTACTTAAAGGAAATGAAGCATTTGCAGAAGCCGCTGTACGCGCTGGGCTGGAAGGTTTTTTTGGCTACCCCATTACACCTTCGACAGAGTTTCTGGAATATATGGCAAAACGTATGCCTTCTGTAGGGCGTGCTTTTGTACAGGCAGAGAGTGAAGTTGCTGCGATCAATATGGTATACGGCGCAGCCTGTGCCGGGAAACGCACGATGACCGCTACGTCCAGCCCTGGGCTGAGCTTAATGGGCGAAGCGCTTTCATATATTGCGGGTACAGAAGTTCCCGCAGTAGTTGCAAATGTAATGCGTGGCGGTCCCGGTTTGGGGAATATTGCCCCTTCTCAGGGCGACTATAACCAAATGGTCAAAGGCGGCGGGCACGGCGATTATTTCCCTATCGTGCTTGCGCCAGCAAGTGTACAGGAAGCAATAGATTACATCACCCTCGCTTTCGATCTGGCTGATAAATACCGCTCGCTCGTTTTTGTTGCCGTAGATGGCAATCTTGGGCAAATGATGGAGCCAGCAGAATTACCTCCGATGCGAGAATTACCAGAAAAACCACCTGAGTGGGCAGCTTATGGTGCAAAAGACCGTGAACCAAATAGACTTAGCTCCATCTATATTGATGCACCCGAGGAAGAAGTTGCAAATGTGCGCTTCGTAAAGCAGTGGATAGAAATTGAAAAGAACGAAGTTATCTATAAAGAATATGACTTGGACGATGCCGAAATAGCGGTTATCAGCTTCGGCGTAGCCGGAAGAGTCTGTTCTTCGGCAGTGCGTGTTGCCAGAGAAGAAGGCATTAAAGTGGGCTTGTTCCGCCCGATCACGCTCGCTCCTTTCCCGAAAAAGGAAATCGCGGAGCTGAGTAAACGTGTCAGGCGGATTTTAGTGGTAGAAATGAATTCCGGGATGATGCTCGAGGACGTGAAACAAGCCGTTGCTGGGCGCGCCCCGATCGAATTCTATGGTCGGATGGGCGGGATGACGCCTTTCCCCGATGAGATTTTAGATGAGATCCGACGTGTTGATCAAAGCGACGAAGAAATTGCTGATGGCATGGAACGGATCGAATGGTTGGAACGCCTGGAAGAAAGAATCGAGCGAGGTGAATAATGGTAATGGAAAAAGTTGATCTAAATTTGGTTTACAAACGCCCCGAATCGCTTGCCACAGCAACCACGCATTATTGCCCTGGTTGTACACATGGCACAGCGCATCGTTTGGTAGCAGAAGTTTTAGACGAAATGGGCGTTAGGGAAAAGACAATTGGTGTTGCGCCAGTTGGTTGTTCGGTTTTTGCCTATGATTATTTCAACCATGATTATGTAGAAGCCGCGCACGGACGCGCGCCTGCGATGGCAACAGGCATCAAACGTGTACGTCCCGAAAATACGGTTTATGCCTATCAGGGTGACGGCGATCTGGCTTCCATCGGCATGGCAGAAATTGTCCACGCTGCAATTCGTGGCGAAAATATTACTGTCATTTTCGTGAATAACGCCATTTACGGCATGACCGGCGGGCAAATGGCGCCCACTACATTGCCGGGCATGAAAACTACATCTTCCCCCAACGGCCGTGATGTTGAAGATGCCGGCTATCCCATCCGCATGTCTGAAATGCTTGCCACCATTGACGGCGCGAGCTATGTTGTGCGCCGCTCTTTGCATAACCCCGCCAATATCCGCAAAGCAAAAAAAGCGATCCGTAAAGCTTTTGAAGTACAAGAACGCGGCTTGGGTTTTTCAATCGTAGAGTTGCTCTCATCTTGCCCTACAAACTGGAAACTTACCCCCGTCCAGGCGCTTAATTTTATTGAAGAGCAAATGGTGCCCTACTTCCCGCTGGAAGATTTCAAAGTGATGCCCGAAGTCAAGGCAATTCGAGTTTAGGAGATATGAATGGAAACTAATATGATCGTCTCCGGCTTTGGCGGACAAGGCACTTTATTTGCAGGGCAAGTTTTAGCCTATGCAGCATTGGATGCAGAGAAACATGTCACCTGGATTCCTTCCTACGGACCCGAAATGCGTGGCGGCACGGCACGCTGCACCGTAACCATCTCGGATGATCCAATTGGTTCACCCCTGATTCGGAATCCAGCCATTGTGCTTGCGATGAATCTCCCCTCTCTCGACATGTACGAACCCCTGATCGACAGTGGCGGCTTGATGCTCGTTAATGCTTCCCTGATCCCCCGAAAAATGGAACGCAAGGATGTGCGCGATTATTACATCCCCGTCACAACAATGGCGCAGGAACTCGGCAATCCGCGCCTTGCGAATATGGTCATGGTCGGTGCTCTCCTCGAAGCGGAAGAGATTCTGCCTTTAGCAGTCGTAAAAAAAGCCCTCGAAGAACATCTCCCCGAAAGGCACCATAAAACCTTGCCGAGTAACTTCAAGGCAATGGATCAAGGCGCGGCTTTTGTGAGAGAGTTGGTTGCGGTTTAAGAAACATCTATAATATTTAAAGCAAAGGAGCGATACACATTTAAAAATGCATCGCTCCTTTTTTATTCTTTTATTCTCTTGGGCTAGAGCCAGGAACCTACTGATTCGAAGATTGTGCGCTAACCAAGATTATGGCCCAAGGGGTGGTAGTATTTGAATTTTGAGAGAAAGAAGCCAGAACATGTGCTCTAGTAATTCCATGCTTTCTGTTTTGATAGCTGTAAAGTAGCTGTAGAGCTTAAGCCAAGAACTGTTACTTCCACAACCCCCAAGTAAATAGTCCTACACCTACAAATCCAAGAGCTACATAAATACCTATTAGTAGTGCATTGCCATTCGATAATTCAGTAACGAAACCTTGAATGAAAGCGCCAAAAAAAGCACCACCAATAATTTGTGATACTTGTTTACTTATTGCGTCTTTTCTTTTTGTTCTAATTAGTTCATTAGCGTCTTCAATGTGACTACTAAGAATTACATCAGCCTTTTCTTGATATGCTAAACTTTTAGCTTCTAGTACTAAAGAAGTAGCGAATTCATCTACAATCCTAATCGCGGTATCTTTCGCATCGGGATATAGATCCATGTCAAGTGCATCATGTAGTTTGCTGGGCATTGGCTTATTCTCCATTTATTAATGCAGTCAAATTATTTTGAGTTTCCGCAAATAGGTCTTTGTGTTTTTCTTTTATTTTATTGATGGCGTTTTTTTCTTGAGCCGCTTGTTTTTTGCGAGAGTTGATAAGAACGGCGACCAAGGACGCAACAGATATAAGAATTGAAATTATTGTGATACTAATAGTAAAGGTCTGTTGAGTAAAACTATCGACAAGATTTTCGATAGAATAAGAAACAATGGCTGCAAACAATACCCCAGCAAATGCTTGCAAAAAATTGTAAGCGCTTTTCTTCAAATTCCTGTTTTGAGAAAATTGGCTGTTGAAGAGTAACTCATATTCCTTTAGGATTTCTTCCTTTATTGAAGAAATGTGTTTTTTGTCGTCGTTTTTTTGTGAGTTTGGCATATCACTCCTATTCAAGAAGAGCATAACTTGTGGTTGAGAGAAGACTTTTTGGGCAGGTTAATAATATCTTAGTAACTGGGGGTTATACGATATTTGAATAGAATTAAGTTGTTCAAGATATTCGTCATTAGCACAAGCTAAAATCCTAGTGTTTGCAGTTCAGCTCCTACAGGAGTACATTTAGCGTAATTTTCGAGTTCATAACGGGGCGTGTGCCGTCTGCGGTGAAGCATCCCTGAATATTGTAAGCCATGATTTCAGCCTGTGATTTCGCGCCGAATGCTGCCCAAATGAAGTGAGGATCGCTGCAACTTGGGTTAGCCCACGGAGTTTTTTAGTCTTTCTCTGCAAGAAAATCAAGGATACGTTCTAAGCCAGTCTCGATGTTTGGAAACAAGTCAATATAATTCAACTTGGAAAATTGATGATCGGCAACTTCGCAGTCATCTAGACGAGCTGGAATAATATAAACATCAGAATCAGGATATTCATCTAGAACATATAGAGCAGTTTTAATTTCTTTGTGAACGTACCCCTTTTTTGATAGCATTGATGAAGATAACAAAGCGAGAAAATACCTGCTTTTTGGTATTTCTCTCTCAATAGACTTTCTCCAATTTGCTCCTAACTCAAGATTTTGATAATCAACCCATAATTTAACCCCAGCTTCAGTCATACGAGACACAATTTCTCTGACAATTTCTTCATCTTTTCTCGAGTAGGATACAAACACTTGTGGAAATAGATTTTCATTGTGATATTCCATTAGGCTAAATATTCGTTCGCGAGACTTTTTGTACAAAACCCGAGCTATTAACCGTCGAGTTCCCTGCCCAACAAGACCGTCTTCATTTGTGTGGTTTTGGTCAATTTGAAATCGCAAGACTGCATCACGAAGCTCTTTATCATATTTTTCTGTATTCGTTGTTTTATATCCCAAATGAGTAAGCGCAATTTTAATATTTCTACACGCTTGTCCGATATCACCTATTTGTAAGGCTCTTTTTTTATCATATTTCGGATCACGGAAATACATTTGCAAGCGTTCAATTCTATAATCTGTTTTACTCATTCGCTTTCCTATAGAGTCAGGCTGTTCTGTGTTCGTCATTGTGTTAAGATGAAATTCAGGCTCTTGATGTTTTGTAAGTCTTGATTGATATTGAGCAATTTTTTGATCGATTTTCTGAATTTCTGTATTTATTTGGCTTCTCTTAATAATATTAAATAGAAATACTTTCTTTTGATCAACAAGTAATTCACGGTCATATTTCAACCCCTGAATGACTGCAACAATTTTTTGATAAGAATTTTTTGGATACATACTCGCCATATCACCTAGGCAAATTAAAGCTCAATGTCATTTGCTGATAGAATGCGTAGAATTTTCTCTAAAGTTTTTGTGGTCTGGCGGCTATTTGCTTCAATATCTAAAATGACATAGATACTTTGGGCAGAGAAAACAAAAAAGAAAGCAGATGTTCCAAACAACAAAAAAATCAAAAAGGCAGTGCCTATTTTGATAAAATCAAATCCGGTGTTAAATAGGTACAATGTTGAAGCAATACTCCCAATAATTACAAATAACCAAGCAGCGAATACAAAAAAAGAAGCTACTGATTTTATTGACGAATAGTTATTCACTCGCGCTGGTGAATAGGTTATTTCAGATTCACTGCTCTTAGAATTGTTCGGATTGGGAAATGCTCGTTGGTCATTTGGTGACGAATCCCACTGAGTGTCAGTTTGCTGCACTTTATCATACGGCTTCGTTTCAATGAAATCTTTTAGTAGATTTATTGCATCTTTTCTTTTCCATGTGCATAAAACGCACCATGTCGCACACCTTAAACGGTTCAAGTCGCACAGCT
>JABGQV010000029.1 GCA_018648655.1 Anaerolineae bacterium
AAAAATGCGCTTAGGGGAGGGAACAACGAAGTCCCTCGCCCTAAGCAACACACACCATGATTTTACCAATGAAAACTTCGTTATACCAGTGCATTATGGAGAAAAAACATGACTACTAATCAAAACACAAGTACCACGGGCGCAGGTCTAACGCAGAGTCTGCTCCCTGATTGGAACACAGATCACGGCGGATTCAATTTCGGTGATCTTCTTATCCTACTCTTTGACGGCATCCTTCTCATTTACACAGGCTGGCGTAGCTTCGATCTTCTTTCTGGCACCGTCCCTTCAGGCTGGGAAGTAATGGCATTTATCGGTCTACTTGCCCTCGATATTGGCGCAGTGATTTGGAGCTATATCTGGATTTTCAACTCTACGACCAAATGGCAAGACCGAATTGCGATGATCTTCTTTGTGATTGATATGTCTGGTGTTGCGCTGACATCCATCACAGATTCTCTGCTCTATGGAGACAGTGACGGTGTTATGCTCGCCATGTTAGAACCTATGACAATGGTCATAATTCCTATCATCATCATTGCCAATGTGGTTGCAGGTATTGTCTATCACTTTACCAGTGCAGAAACTCGCGCTCGCAGAACGCAACGTCAATTAGAAGCAAGAGCGCGCGATGAAGAGCAACGTCAAAATGACGAAGAATTACAACTTTTTTATGCGCAACAAGCTCTACTTCGTAAACAAGCTGAACTGCCTCGCAAAATTGCTTTGGCAAACCTCAAAATCGCACAAGATCAGCTAGAGAAGGAAGCCATGCAGGCTCTCTTTGGTAATGGCGATATTGAACGTGCAATGGGAGGAAGTATTGGCGCACAAGCACAAACTACCGCATCTACAAGCGCAAATTTAACAGATATGCAAGCACAGCTAGAAGCCCTCAAATCTTTAGGTGTGCAAATCCCGGCCACTGCTGGCGTATCTGGTGCAGGAAGGTCTGCTCCCATTAATGATAAAGGCGGAAACAGCCTTAGCGGAAAATTGAACCCTGCTAATTGGAAACTCTTTGGCAAGAAAGACGATGAAGCTCCGCCTGCAAACTCTCCTACTGCCCCTCCTGAAGAAGCTAAAGAGCCTTCACCAAACTACCGCCCCACTGCTGAAGAACTGGCTCAGAGTGATGACACGGCTCTTACCGGAGAAGAGAACGATGAGGGAGTATTTATTCCTAAAGATGGTGGGAATAATGAGTCAAACCCTACTACGGCGTTGTCGGCGTAAACGCAAACCCTACTTCCCCTCTCTGGCTATTTGAAGCAACGACATCATTTGTTGGTCATCCGCTGAAAGTAGCGGGGAGAGGGGCTTCACGCCCAGCGCAAAAAAAGGAAGCAACCAGCTTTCTTACGGGTGCGCTCGCAACGGTAGCCGAACACTTCGGCGTAGAAGTTCAGAACATTAAAAAAGAGAACGGGCAATCAGTGGCAATAGCTATTATCAATAATGCTCAGTTTGGAGAAAAAGATGGCGAAACGATACTCGCTCACCATAAAGAGAGCGAAGATGAAGCCTGAGCCTCAAAAGAGGCACTATAGATTTGCGGCAAAAAGAATAGCCTTTCAACAAGCAATGCTGACCGCTTCAATCATAACCACGATCACGGCGGTGGGCTATTTTCTTGCCCTAAGCAAAAACGCTCTTCTCCTTTGGGGTATTGAGTTTTTCGTGGTCTTGCTAATTGCCTATCGATCACACCTGAATCGTCTTTATGAGGACGCAAAAGATTTACTCGAAGATGAAGACTAGATCTGCCGTATCCACTTATAAAACAGGAAAAACTATGTCACAACTTCCCGTAATAAAAGTCTGCAAAGAATGTAGTGAAACACCCACATTCACGAAAGCCAAAGGAAAGATGCCAACAAAAGTCCACTGCGAAGAATGCGATCGCCTTGCCTCATCGGGAATATCTCCTGAGCGCGCGGTGCAACTGTGGAATCAGATGCAAAAGGAAAGGTGAATAATGCCTTTATTAGACAAGATAATCTTCTTCATCGTCACCCCTATTTGCTGGATGGATTTTTTGGAAATGGGCAATCGGCGGCTATCGTTCGGATTATGAAGAGTATAAAAGGAAAGCAAGAAAATAATATCAATCTCCTGCGGAGGATTATTGCCGCCTCCGCAGGGGTAATCAAAATCCCCTCAACTAGACCAATACTATGAAGAAAAAAGCAATTATCCCCATTTTATCTTTACTTCTTATTGTAACTGTCGCCTGTTCTTCGGCTGATTATGCAGCAGCATTTCATATTGAATATGAGGGCGATAAAAGAGCTTTGCCACTCTCAACGCTTTCTACCGAGAATATTTCATCGAAAACACAGTCTGTAGCCCAAGCTACCGCCTACCTCTCCTGGCGTGTTTGCACCGGCGTTGAGAATGGCACACTTCGAGTACGCAATGCTCCTGGCGTTAGCGCAAAGGTCATATATACCCTAAGTGAAAATCAAGAAATTCACCTACCTTGTGAAATTCCCGAAATGCAAAAAACGGAGGATGGGGCAATGTGGATCAAAATCACTGACGCTGAAGGTTGGGTCAACGCTCGATATATTTGTAAGAACCAAATAAGGCATTAACCAATAGGATTGAACAAAGGAAAACAATGAAAAAAAACAAAACAGTAAAAATAGAAGCCGGTCAAGAGATAAACGTATCCTTAACCGTAGAGAAAAATGGGATACGCCTGTCGATTCAGCGCGTTGGTGTTGATGCTGAGCCGAATACTCTCGTTGTTAATGGAACAGAATCAGGGTTTGATATCAAGAGCAACTTTTCCGAAGACCTTTCCTCTGATGAAGAAAAAGCCATTACTGATGCAATCACTGAGATATTTGAAGATTTAGGGCTTAGCACAGAGGCAATGTAATGGCGAAGATAACGCTTTTAAAAGAAGTCTTACTCACAGGAGTTAAATCCCATAAGGCAAGAGAGTCTCTCAAAGATGCAAAATGTTTTGAAGTATCAAATGTGTATAGCGGATATTTGATGGCGAGTCAGGAAAGCCTAAAAACTGTAGGACTTTCCCCTATATCTCCTCCTTTCGATAATATGTGGGTCGAGTGGACAGATATTGAGCCTGATCAAGATGGTCTCCGCAAGTCGCAAGGAGCCCAAATCCTATCGAAGAGAACCGAGTCCGGGTGGACAATCACAATGCAACACTACTTTCACATTTTACCTAGAGGAATTTTGTATTATATAAACGCATATACGAATCTTACTCTCGACAATAATGGTGTTATTGAGGATGTTATTTTTCAGGCTGGAGACGATGCTCGAAGAACGCACCACGCACAGCGAACTATAGACATTTTAGGTGCGAATACGGCAAATGAGGTGGCTCGCTTCTTAGATGAATACAAAAAAGGAATACAAAGAAAAACAAAAACTCAACGAGAAAGTGAGTTGCAATATGTTGCATCAATAATTGATCAAGGAGAACAACAGGTGAGATTTGCGCTTGCCTTGGTTAATGCTAAAAACGTAAATATGGTTGACTCTGAAGAAGGTAAGCGAGGTAAACGCAGAAGAAGACACAAAGGCAAACGTCATTACACATTACGCATACGTCCTTCAGGGCAAAGATCGTCTAGAGATAGCAAGTTCACCGATGACAAAAACGCGTTTCACTTTGCGCGTGGTCACTTCAAAACATACACCGAAGAAAACCCCCTCTTTGGGCAACATATTGGTACTTATTGGTGGGAAGCACATGCTCGCGGATCAAAATCTCGCGGTGAAATCACAAAAGAGTACGAAGTCAGTCCAGCTAAAGAGGAAAAAGAAAATGGCGAAACCTAAAATTATCACTTTCGCAAATCAAAAAGGTGGTGTGGCAAAAACGACATCTGCTGTGAGTACAGGGCATCATTTGGCAAAAGAAGGCAAAGAAGTCCTTATCGTGGATTTTGATCCTCAAGGACAATGCTTTACTGCTTTGGGCGGCAATGCTGAAAACTGTGTTTTCAATATGCTCATTCAGCAAAGCGATCCTTGTCAGTGGGTCCGAAAAACAGGCAGAGAAAGCTTGCATATTATTCCGGGCAACCGCACAACTGCGACTGCTCAAATTGTTATGAGCGCAGAGAATCGCCCTATTACAGCCGTCCAGGATGTACTCAAGCCGCTCTATAAAGAGTATGACTATATTATTTTTGATACTGCGCCCAGTGTTGGCGGTTTACAAGAAAGAGCTGTCTGGGCTTCTGATTTAGTGGTGCTCCCCACTGCGACTGAATATCTATCTTCAGACGGGCTAATACAAATGATGACAACGCTTACTGGATTAGCAGAAAAAGGTTGGAAGGGGAAATTAGCAGGCATCCTCCCCACTTTTTACGACACGCAGACCAAACAGAGCCAGATCGCCATTACTCAATTGCAAGAATATTTTCCCGATTCTGTTTTGGCCCCAATTCATCGTGCCACAATTTTGCGAGAATGTGCTGCGGAAGGCATGACAATTTTTGAGAAATCTCCCAAGAGCCGCGCCGCCAAAGAATATGCGGCATTAGCAGACTACCTAACCACCCTCTAGCTTTAGGAGGCATTGTGACCGGACGAAACCCTTTTCTTGACGCATCGAAATCAGGACAAGCCTTAGAACCATTTCAAACAATTTCAGTCGCTCAACCGCGCGAACGGGATCGTAGCTGGGAAAGCAAGAATAGAGCTTTCTCCTACCGAATTCCTCAGCGATTAAGAGAGGAAGCGATAGAAATTCGAGAGAGTATTTTATCTATTGCCACTTACGATGAGATGGGAAATCCACGCTTGGATCGCACCACCGTTGACGATGTGGCATCTGCTTTTATTGCTTATGCTCTTAAAAAAGCAAAAGAAGAGAACCTAACCTTTGCCCCGACTCGCCAAGGCAAGATGAAATTGGAATGGGAAGAAGTTGAACAGGGCTGGGATTCAGTTATTGAACTCAAGAAAGTAGTCAAGAAAAAGAAGCATCAAAAGCCAAAACAAATATTTCTAGGGTATCGCTGGACAGCTAAAAATCATGCTGAGATAGAAAAATTAGCAGGTGAGAATAGACCTATTCGGTTTAGAGATAACGGCTCGATTATCCCTGATCCACATCGTTTTTCTGTTCCTCCCGGAGAAGTAATTGTGCGTCTTTTGCAACGAGCCGTCATGGCCTATGTAGAGCGAAAACTGTGCTTGATGACAAGCCCGGAAACGGTAGCGCAGAAGGTCACAGGGTGGGCTTCGGGATGAGACCCCAAAAAGGAATTAGAAACGGGTTGTGGAAATTCAAACTTTCTTCAAACCAAAAAGCGGTATGTGAGCGGCATTGCTCACATACCGCTCTCTTTTTGTTCACC
>JABGQV010000092.1 GCA_018648655.1 Anaerolineae bacterium
CTTATGAGGTATTCTTCGGACACCAATCTGTTGCACTTACAAGTTGAATCCAAGACATAAAAAAACTGAGGCTTATATTTTTAGGCACTTATGCAACAAGTGTCATCACAATGGCGCTTGTTGCATTGGTAGATACTACAGAATGGCTAATATCATTTGGTACAGCTCTTCTATATACAGGTTTTTTCATTATTGGTATTAGTGCACTTATTCTTAGGGGAGGCACAGCATTAAGTTTGTCTCTAAGGCCTAAAAATTTTGATACCAGTATAAAAAAACTAAAAAAGAGCAGAAAGGGGTACTCAAAAGAATTTGAGCAAATTCTTTGGGCAGTGATTTTTGCAGGTGGTTTATCTTCTCTTACGGGATATTTATTATTTTTGGTAAAAAACTAAAATGAAACTAATCAGCGTTAATATCGGAGAAGAAGGTATAGTCAAGCGCAAACTTTATCGGGATAAAACAGGAATTTTCAAGATCCCGACTGATGATGCGGTGCAGATTAATAAATTAGGTTTGGCTGGGGATGTAATCATCCACGAGAAACATCACGGTGGCGCGGATCAGGCGGTCTATATTTATGGGGATACCGATTATGATTGGTGGCGGAACGAACTTGGCCGTGAACTTGCTCCCGGTATATTTGGCGAGAATCTGACCATCAGCAATCTTGAGAGCGCAAAATTTTCCATAGGCGATATTTTGCATATTGGCGAAATCAGCTTGCAAGCGACCGCGCCACGTTTTCCTTGCAAAACTTTTTCTATACGCATGGAAGACACACAATTTGTGAAAAAATTTCGTGCGGCAGAGCGCCCTGGTCTATATTGCCGTGTCTTAAAAGAAGGGAAAGTTCAAGCTGGTGACCCCGTGAGCATAGAAAAATATGAAGGCGTAACAGTTTCAATAATAGATTGCTACCGTGACCATTATGCCCCTGACCTTCGAGCTAAATCTATTCAACGTTTTCTCGATGCCCCCATTGCCCTTCGCTTGCGTAAAAATAAAGAAAAAGAGTTGCAAAAAGCCTAGTCTCAAAGTATAGCAAGAATAAAAAAATGCTATCTAACCTCTTTGCCAAACTATCCCGCCGCCTCTCTTTAATTTAGACTATATTAAGTTTATTCAGCATCTTTCTCGGTGGACGCCTCGGCTTCTTCTGATGGTGTTGCTTCTGGAGCATCGCCTAATTCAAGGTCAACACTTTCTTCCATCCGAATTTGTCCGCGTAAGAATGAGCCATCTTCAGTGACGAAGGCCGTTGTAACCACATCGCCCCAAACGCGACCAGTGGCGCGTATTTCTAGCTTTTTAGTGGTGATATTGCCACGCACTGCGCCCGCAACGATAACTGTATTGGCGCGGATATTCTCACAAGTAACACGCCCTGTCTCTCCTACGACCAACATACCACGCAGAGCAATTGTCCCTTCGAATGCTCCTTCAATACGCACGCCACCGCTCCCATCAAGATCACCATGCCAGATAATACCCGCACCAAGTACGGAGGTGATTCGTTCTACAGCAGGGATCGATTCTCTTGCTTCTTCTTTATTTGGACTTCGTTTAAACATATTCTTTCTCTCATAAAAATAGGATGCAGCTTTCTGCATCCTATTTTATCATTTTTTAGTTAAAGCTGTTTCTCGCTGCACTCAAGTTTGAATATAGGCATTCAAGCCTAAAAAACCTGTGTTTCGGTGCGCTCCATCATCTTATAAGCTAATCGTCCTTAGCCCCTGGGACACCCATAATATTATAGCCAGAATCGACATAAAAAATCTCGCCAGTGGTACGAGCAGCCATATCTGAACAAAGGAAAAGAGATGCATTTGCTACATCTTCAGTCGTCACATTTTCATGAAGAGGAGCGGTTTCTTCAAAAGCTTTATACATAGTTTTGAAATCACCAACACCCATTGCGGCTAAAGTACGAATTGGACCCGCAGAGACTGCGTTAACACGTATTTTTTGCTTGCCAAAATCAAAAGCAAGATAGCGTGTTGAGGCCTCTAATGCAGCTTTGGCTATTCCCATCACATTGTAATTTGGGGTGACCTTATTTGAGCCATGATAGGTCATCGTCAACATCGAGCCACCTTCGTTCATAATTGGCTGAAAAGCGCGCGCCAAACCAATAAAAGAATAAACGCTAATATCCATTGCTAAATGAAACCCTGCACGACTAGTATTATAAAAAGGACCCCGTAATTCGTTACGGTCTGCAAAGCCTATAGAGTGAACAAGAATATCTATCTTCCCAAAATGCGCTGTGGCTTTTTCTACAACTGCATCTATATCTTCGTCTTTGCTCACATCACATTCTTCCACAAATTCACAACCAATAGATTCTGCTAGTGGATCAACACGCCGTTTTAGTATTTCTCCCGCATAGCTAATACCTACTTCTGCGCCAGCATTTGAAAATGCCTGCGCTACTGCCCAAGCAATTGAACGGTTATTTGCAACGCCAAAAATTAAGGCTTTCTTTCCTTCTAATAATTTCATATTTATCTCCTTCAAAATAATTCTCTCTGGTATATAACCCCTTCCCAGCCTTAAACGTCACGCTTTTTTGAAACCCCGTTCTAGGGTTAGCCTTAACCCCTCTTCTAAAGAAACTGAAGGTTTATAACTTAATTTTTTCTTTGCCAGATTTAAATCGGCACACATTTGTGATACACCACCAGAAACTCGGGGGTTATAAATCACTTCTGCTTCTCCTGGCACAATTTTCGTTACCGCCTTTACCAATTCTCGCACACTTGTTTCTGTGCCTGAGCCAACGTTAATCACTAGCCCATCTAAATCTGGTGCGGTGGTTGCGGCAGTGAGCGCCTTCACAACGTCATCTACATAAACATAATCGCGGGTTTGTTTGCCATCATTATGCACAACCAAAGTACCATTTCTTAGGGTTTGTTTTATGAAGTGTGGAACAACGGGCGGATGTGAGACAGGAATATTTTGACCAGGACCATAAGCATTAAAAATACGTAGACTGACCGTTTCCATTCCCCATAATGCACCAATAGTGCGGATATAGTGTTCTGCTGAGAGCTTGGATACAGCGTAAGGCGAACGTGGATTAGGCTGGGTTGCTTCTGTGAGCTTTTCTGCTGAAGAATCACCATATACTGCACCCGAAGAAGCCATGATAACGCGTCTTACACCCACATCTCGCATTGCTTCCATTAAGCTTACTGTTCCCCCTACATTTGCGGCATTATATTCACGCGGATATAGCACAGATTCAGATACTGAAACACGCGCCGCAAGATGATATACCACGTCTACATCCTGAAGCAATGTCCAGAGTTTAGGGCGATCATTTACGTCTCCGCGTGTAAAGTGAACATCGGGCGAGAGCGCATCTTTATCGCCCCTAGAAAGATCATCTATGCCCCGAACTTGATGTCCTTGTCTTGATAAATAATTAGCGAGAGCAGAGCCTAAAAAGCCAGCCGCGCCGGTAATGAGGAAGTTCATAATTTTATTTTGAAGGTTGTTAGTAGAAAAAAGATATTCTTCTCGGGCAAGCAAGCCAAAGGTCACGTGCGAAGCGGATATATATCCAGCGCCCATTATACCGCGCGGTGGTAGAATCCCTCTACTTAGAAAATCATTCAAACTAATGAAGGAAATAGCCATGAAAGAAGCTGTAATTATTGATGCCGTTCGCACACCGATTGGGAATTTTCGTGGCTCTCTTGCCACCATCCGCCCCGATGATTTAGCCGCAATTACACTAAAAGCCATCGTAGAACGCACGGGCATTAATCCCGCTGATATAGAAGAAGTCTACTTAGGATGTGCGAACCAAGCCGGCGAAGATAACCGCAATGTGGCACGCATGGCAACTTTGCTAGCAGATTTCCCTGTGACTGTGGCAGCGTTGACTATAAATAGGCTCTGTGCATCTGGGCTAAATGCGGTCAATATGGCAGCACGTGCAATCAAGGTGGGAGAAGGCGATATGTTTATTGCTGGCGGTGTAGAAAATATGACAAGGGGGCCTTTTGTTTTTGGAAAACCTGAAATGGGCTATCCCTACGGGAGCAAAACGATGTGGGACACAGCTTTTGGATGGCGCTTTCCACACCCAAAAATTGAGAAGATGTACGGCACAGAAGCAATGGGCAATACTGCCGAAAACTTGCAGGAATTTGGCTTTATATCACGCGAAGAGCAAGATGCTTTCTCGCTGCGTTCTCATCAGCTAGCAAGTGCTGCAATAGATGATGGTAGATTTAAAGAAGAGATTATCCCTGTTTCTATTCCTCAACGAAAAGCAGATCCTATTATTTTTGATACCGATGAACGCCCTCGACGTGGAACAAGCATGGAGAAGCTAGCCAAATTGCGCCCTGCCTTCAAAAAAAATGGCACAGTAACTGCAGGAAATGCATCAGGACTAAATGATGGCTCTGCCGCAATTTTAGTGATGAGCGCAGAAAAAGCAGACGAGTTAGGGTTGAAACCAATGGCACGGATTATCAGCTCTGCCGCAGCAGGTGTAGCACCACGCACAATGGGAATGGGTCCTGTTGAAGCCACAAAAAAAGCTCTTAAACGTGCGGGCTTAACTTTAAATGATATAGGACTAATCGAACTCAATGAAGCCTTCGCTGTTCAATCTTTAGCCGTGATGCGCGAGTTAGGGATGAATGAAGAAATCACGAATGTCAATGGGGGGGCAATTGCCTTAGGGCATCCACTGGGTTGTTCGGGAGCACGAATTTTGACCACTTTGCTCCACGAGATGAAGAGACGTGCCCCACAAGAGAAAAAACCTTATTATGGTTTAGCCACGCTCTGTGTTGGCGTTGGACAGGGAGAGGCTACAGTGATTGAGTGGATTGGCTAGAAACTCCATAAATATGCTCATAAAAAAGCTCGACCTTAAAAACAGTAAAGCTATAGCAATTTGTGCAGAAATGATGGCGAATTCAGAACCGTGGCTCACTTTGGGAAGAGATTATGAAGCCTCTGTGCAAACAATCTCTATGCCAAATAAAGAAGTTTATCTGGCTTATAAAGATAATGAGATTCTAGGTTTTTCTGTTTTGAATATGCAAGGTGCTTTCATTGGCTATATTCAGACGCTTTGTATTTCTCCTACACAAAGAGGGAAAGGGATTGGTTCTCAGCTTCTTAGCTTTGTTGAAGACAGAATTTTTAGAGAATCGCCAAATATTTTCATGTGTGTTTCGTCTTTCAATATAGGCGCACAAAAACTCTATCAAAAACTTGGCTATGAAGTTGTTGGTGAGTTAAAAGTGTACGTCCTCAAAGCTTTCGGACACAATCTAATGGAGACTTTCTGCCTCACT